>JBAPOM010000343.1:0-2703 GCA_049279635.1 Candidatus Acidiferrales bacterium | reverse complement strand
CGCCGGGGAGCGAAGGCTCTCCGGCGCGTTTTTGTTTCTCCCTTGATCGGTTAGCCCGCGGCTTTGGCCGACGCGGTTACGGAGCGATATCCGGAACTGCCTGCCTGTTTCAGCGCTTCGATGCCTTCCGCCACGGTCAGCAGCGGAGTCGTCCTGATGTTCCTGCACGCGCCGCCGGCGCCAATGGCGATGGCGATCGCGGCTGCGGCGACGTTCGTGGGCATCTCGAGCAGAAGGACGACGTCGTAGTCGCCGAACGACAAGAACAGGTTGTGAATCTTTCCGCCGAGCGATTCGATCGGTCCTCGCAGAGCGTTCGTGCGATCCTGTGGATTCTGGGTCATGGCCCGCAGCGCTTCCTGGCTGTAAGCGGCTTGAATCAAATAGAGAGACATGGTTTCCTCCTTCTTCACCGACTGAGGTGGGCCTGTGGGCCGCATCGTTGCACAGGCGAAAGCCAACGTCAAATTGAGCTGACCATCCGATGCTGACCGTTGTCGCCGCGCTGATCGAATCCGAAGGAAAGCTTCTGGTGTGCCAGCGCCGTCGCGGCAGCGCATTCGAATTGCTGTGGGAATTCCCCGGCGGCAAGAGGCGCCCGGATGAAACACTGGAAGCAGCGCTCGCACGCGAGCTGGAGGAGGAACTCGGCGTCGCGGCGCGGATCGGCCGCGAAATCTACCGCACGCAGCACCGCTACGCCGAAATGTCTGAGCCGATCGAGCTGATTTTCTTCGCCGCAAGCGCGCCGCCCGCCCAAATCCGCAATCTCATCTTCGAGCGCATCGAATGGCGCGAGCCCCATTCTCTGCCCGCGCTGAATTTCCTCCCCGCCGACCGCGAGCTGATCGAAAAACTCACATCAGGAGAAATCAGCCTGAACGGCCTACCGTAGAGTCAGTGGCATAGAATCATGGGGCCATCACTCTTTTCATACCCGAAAACAAACTCTCCGCCCATTGAGTGTACAAACTCGGGGCAAAGCCACCGTCGCTCCGCTGTCGAATCTCATAGTCCATTGTGATCCGACAGGAATAGGAATCGACACCGGGCTGGCTGGTGTAGAAGTTTTCTGGGAGTGAGCCGTTCCCACCGAAGAGAGGGACGGCGGCGAATTTGAGCTTATAGAATCCGGGGCGCTCGAGCAGAACATCACGTTCTGGATCGTTATTGTTCCCCGAAAAGCTTATGATCGTCCCCCTTGGGACCTCAAAAGGGTGTTCTCGGCTCTGCCAATAGGTCCTTTCTATTTGTTCCCAATGCGGTGTTTCCAGACCGTCCTTTACTGAAGTACTGTAGCTATATACCTTCAGGAACTCGTTCCCTTCGAGTGCACCGAAAGGGTTCTCGATGGGGTACGGAAATGCGTCGGGGACAGGCACGGGTGGCACATCAATGGCCTTCGCCACCGCCGCCCCCTTCCCTAAAAATTTCGTCACACGAAACGCCTGTGTTCCGCGCTGCAGGACACGAATTTCGTGCAAAATGTAGTACTGCAAGAGATCGGCGAGAAATATACGGGCCACTCTCGCATCCCCGAGCGGCTTTTCCTCGAAGGTTATTCCAGGCGGGTCCCTAAAGAGTCGCTGGCTCAACATACCCAGGTCGTTGTAGAAGTCAATTCTAGTGTCATTAGCGTTTTCGTCGAATGGTATCCGGCGGATCGGGCGGCCCAGCGAGACCGTTGCAACGGGCACTATCGTAGAAAAACTAAAGGACTGCGAAATCGCGGGAAGAGGGCTCTGCTTCACCAGCAGCAACCAAACGGCGCTGAACAAAAGCCCGCCGGTCAAGAAGACTGCAACCGTACTCTTCCATGGGTGGCCTTGGAAGAGTGCGACGGCGATAAATCGGAACTCCAGCCACACCCACGCGAAAATAAAGCCGCATGCCATCGCCATCGCAAGCCACCCGATCCATTTCTTGTCGGGCCATAGCGAGGCTATCGCAATTCCAAGGAAGGCCACGGCCAGGCCACCCAACCCAAGGCGATCGCCTAACGACATACGGGGAATCTAACACACTTCTCGCTAATTACTTCGCGCCGGTGATCTTGCGGAAAAACATCGTCAGCGACGGCGACCGGCTGATCGAGCGGCAGCGAATCCATGCGCGTCTTGCACATCAGCCGCGGCTTGCCGTTCACTTCCGCCGAGCAAGAACAATCAATCAGGCACTGCCTCCCCTGGCATATAATCCTATCCTGTCATGCAAGATGCCAAGGTCGTCGTCATCCAGTCGTGCGGCAGCCAGATCGAGGCGGAGTTGGTCAAGGGCGCGCTCGAAGCCGCCGGCATCGACGCGATAATCCAGGCCGACACGGCGGGACGAATGCGCGAGCACCTGGCGTGGTCCGGCGCGGGATTCAAAATCCTGGTGCGCGAAGAAGACGCAACCGCCGCCCGCGATCTCCTCGCCCCGCGCCCTGAAGTCGTCGAAGACGATGATGCGGACGACAACCCTCCTCCCACCTGGCGCCGCTTCACCTAGAAAACTTCGCTTAACGCGCCCGCGAAGACGCCCGGCCAAGAAGATGACAGCTCGTGGGTTCAAAAGCGACATGTCCAAGAAGCACCGCAAGCACAAAAAACATCACCTCAAGCAAGGCGCAGAGCGTAGGCAGGAGGTATCGGTGAATTCTCCAGAAACCAGTCCCAAAAACCACGGCGGAGACAAAACTGAGACCAACACAGAAAACCACCC
>JBAPOM010000342.1:0-8414 GCA_049279635.1 Candidatus Acidiferrales bacterium | reverse complement strand
CTTTGCGGTGCTGTGGGGGACGCTGTTTCCGGTGTTTTCGGAATGGTTTACCGGGAGCAAGATCAGCGTAGGTCCGCCGTTTTTCAACAAGGTGAACATTCCGATTGCGCTGTTTCTGCTGCTGCTCACGGGAATCGGGCCGCTGCTGGCGTGGCGGAAGACTTCGTTTGACGCGCTGAAGCGGAATTTCGCGTGGCCGCTGGCGGGCGGCATCGCGGCCGCGGTAGTTGCGTTGTTCTTTGGTTTCGTCGGCTTCTATCCGTTCATGTGTTTGATGCTGTGCGTTTTTGTTGCGCTCACGATTCAGGCTGAGTTTTACCGCGGGGCACGGGTGATTTCACGGCGCGACGGAACGAACCTACTGACGGCCGCGGGCGAACTCACGATGCGCAACACGCGGCGGTACGGCGGGTACGTGGTGCACTTCGGCATGGTCCTGATCTTCATCGGGATTTGCGGCACGGCCTTCAAACAGGACATCCAGAAGCAAATGGCTCCGGGAGACACGCTGACTATCGGGCCGTACACGCTCGTTTGCCAGAATTTCGACGAGACGCAGAACGACAATTACACTTCGCAGCGGGCGACGCTCGAAGTGTTTCGCAACGGGAAATCCGAGATGATGCTGTATCCCGCGCGGCGATTCTTTTTGGCGAGCCAGGTGACGGAAACGATGGTGGCGGTCGAGAGCTCACCGCTGCGCGATTTGTACGTCGTGTACGCGGGGCGGAATCCGGACACGAATCAGCCGGAGATTCACGCCTACATCAATCCGCTGGTGAAATGGATATGGTTCGGCGGGATTGTGGTCGTGCTGGGGACGGGGCTGGCGATGTTGCCGAACCGGAGGCCGGCGATTGTGCTGCGGCCGGTGACGGAGCGGGCGTGGGGCGAGAGCGTGTCGCCGGAGGCGGGCGCTGTGGTGACGGCGCCGATTCGGCGGGCGGATTCGCATGATTGACCATCGTCCAGGACCGCTGCGCAGCTTCGGAGTCGGATTCGGCCGAATGAGAACCCGAACATTACGCACAGATCGCAGAGAAGGCGCAGAGAACACGGATAAGCGTCGGACTTCCGTTTCGCTGCGGGGCGTCGCACTTGTCTTTGTATTGATGGCGGCGTTGGGGCTGGGTCTTGCACCTACGCTGCGGGCGCAGGATTCGCAGGCGGCACAGCAAGACTCGCAGCGGCTTGCGCCAAACGCGGCGCCGCCGGATGCGCAGACGGTGGTGCAACTCACCCCCGAACAGACGGCGCGCGCGAAATCACTGGGCAAGCGCGTGAAGTGCATGTGCGGCGGGTGCGACGACGCGGCCGGGCTGTGCACGCACGGCGGCGGAGCGTTCGCTGGGCCGTGCGATACGGCGAAGGCGGAATTGAAGGAGATCGACCAGCGCGTGGCGCGTGGCGATTCGGATAGCCTGATCCTGCAATCGTTCGTGCAGGAGTATGGGCCGACGGTTTTGCTCGAGCCGCCAAAGGCCGGCTTTGACTGGCTGGCGTGGATTATGCCCGTCGCGTTCCCCATCGTGGCGCTTCTGCTGGTGGTTCTGGTGGTGTGGCGATGGCACCAGAGGGCAGCGCTGGCTCCCGCCTCGGGACCGCCGCTCTCAGCCGAACTGATCGAGCGGGCGCGGCGCGCGGTGAACAAGGAATCCGATGAGTGACGTCGATATCGTGGTGGCATGCGCGCTGCTGGCCGTCGCGACGATGCTCTTCATCTTTTATTTGCGACTGGAACCTTCCGATACCGCGCCGCATCGCACGAAGCTCGACCAGCTGATGGACCGACGCGACGCGATCTACGAGAACCTGCGCGATCTGCGATTCGAATTCCGCGCGGGGAAATTTTCGGAGGCGGATTACGACGAGACGAAGCAGTCGCTCGAGGTCGAGGCGGCGCGGGTGCTCGCGGAAATGGATCTGCTGACCGGAGGGACGCCCACTCCGGCAACGCGCGTGGCGGCGACGGGCAAGTCGAGAGCGGAGAGCTGAGTGAGCAAGTTCGGAGTTGGGAGTGAAAGCGAGAGGCCTGATTTGAAATTTGAAATTACAGATTTGAAATTCTGGGGTTGCAGAACTGTGGCCCGCGTGGCACGACTGGCACTGCGCGCTTCGCTGCTGACTTGCGCGCTTGCGGCGGTCGCGTTTGCGGGGACTGTGACCGGGACGGTGACGAACGGGACGACCGGGAAGCCTGCGGCGGGCATCGACGTGATTTTGATTCAGCTGCAGGGGACGATGAAGCCGGTGGCGCAGACGAAGACGGACGCGCAGGGACACTACTCGTTCAGCAATCCGGCGCTGGGGCAGGGGCCGATGCTGATTCGGGCGGTCTATCGCGGAGTGAATTACCACGAGCCGGCTACCCCGGGGAAAGACGTGGTGGACGTACAAGTGTTCGAGCCCACCGAAAAGGCGAGCGCGTTTGCGGTGACGGCGCACGCCATCATTTTGCAGCCCGATGGAAACGATCTGGTGGTCGGCGAGGAGTTCAACGTCTCGAACAAGACGCAGCCGCCGGTCGCCTATTACCGGCCGAGCGGATCGTTTTTGTTTTCGATGCCCTCGGGTGCTCAATTCACGGACGCGTCGATCGTGCCGACTTCGGGCATGCCGCTGGTGCAGAACCCGCTGGACAAGGGAAAGAACGAGAAGGCCATTGATTATCCCTTCCGGCCGGGGGACAGCACCGTGCGCGTGGCGTATCGAATCCCCTACCCTGATAATCAGGCGCAGCTGAAATTTATTTCGCCATATGGCGCCGACAAACTCGCGGTATTTGCGCCGCCGTCGGTGCAGGTGACGGGCGAGGGGTTTTCTCCGGCGGGCACGGAACAAGGGTTCAGTGTCTACATGCGCGACACGGTGGCAGCGAACACGCCGATTGCGGTGTCGGTTTCGGGGACGGCGCCACCGCCGCAACAGGATAGCGGCGCTTCAGATAACGGCGGCAACGCGGCGGCGGGCGGAGACGACTCGCAGAATCCTTCAGTGAACTCGCGCGCGGATTCGGGCGCGGCCACTGCGGCGGTGAACGTGACGACATTGTCCCCGCGGCTCGACAGCTTGAAATGGATCCTCGTGGCGGGCTTTGCAGCGATTTTCGTTCTCGGCGCGCTGTACGTTTGGCGGCAACCGCAAACTGTGGCCGCGGGTGCTGCGGGCGAGGCAGTCGATGTTCCCGCGCCGGCGCCGAAGGCTACACCTGCTCCGAAACAGCGAGCGAACCCGGCGCCCGTCGCTCCGGCAGCCGCGAGCGGGGTCACGGCGGCTGGACTCGACCGCGAGGTGCGAGGCAGCCTCGACGAACTGAAGGACACGCTCTTCCGCCTCGAATTGCGCCGCGAAGCCGGTACAATCTCCGAGGAGGATTACGCCCGCGAGCGCGAGCGCGTGCAGAAAACGCTGCGCGACCTCGTGCGAGGCTGACCACTTCCCTTGTCCGCAACCAGCGCGACACCGGCTTCGGCGACCCGAACGGCACCGAGCCTCGGAGTTTCCTTCGACAAAATCGAGAAGCGCTTCGGGGCGCTGCAGGCTTTGCGCGGCGTGTCGCTCGAAATTTCTCCGGGCGAATTCGTCGCGCTACTCGGGCCGAATGGCGCGGGCAAGACGACGCTGCTGCGAATCGCGGCGCTGTTGATGCGGCCGACGAGCGGGCGCGTGCGATTCACCGCCGAAGGGCCAAAGGGGCTGATCGGAATGGTGTCGCACAGCACGCTGCTCTACGACGAGCTGAGTGCGGCGGAGAATCTGACTCTCTTTGCGGAGTTATACGGGCTCGATGACCTCGCGGCGCGAGTAAGCGCCGCGCTCGATGCGTGCGGGCTGGCTTCGCGCGCGGGGAGCATCGTGCGTACATTTTCGCGCGGGATGCGGCAGCGGCTGGCGATCGCGCGGGCGCTGCTGCACGGGCCCCGGCTGCTGCTACTTGATGAGCCTGCGGCGGGGCTCGACCGGCAGGGGCTGGTGTGGTTTGGCGAAACGCTGGCGCGGCTGCGCGACGCGGGAGCGACGGTGATCATGAGCACGCACGCGCGGAATGAATCGCTCGATTTGGCGACACGGGCGGTCTCGCTCGGCGGCGGGCGCGTGGAGCACGACAGCGGGCCGGGCGGCGATCCGGGGCCGTTGCTGGCCGCGCTGAGGGCTGAGGCGTGATGAGTACGACGCGGAGTGCGGCAATTCTGCTGGCGAAGGAGCTGCGGCTCGAATTTCGGACGCGCGAGCTGCTGACCGGGACCGTGATTTTCGTGCTTGTGGTGATCGTGCTATTCAGCTTCGCGTTCGATCCGACGGCGGCGGATTCGCGGCGGTACGGGCCGGGGCTGCTGTGGATCGCGTTTTTGTTTGCCGGGTCGCTGATGCTGCATCCTTCGTTTGCGCGCGAGCAGGCGAATCAGACGCTCGACGCGCTGCGGATGGCGCCGATTTCGGCGTTTGCGATCCTGTTGGGGAAGATGCTGGCGAATTTTATTTTCCTGGCGATCGCCGAAATTGTACTGGTGCCCGTTTTCGCGGTGCTGTACAACGTGTCGCTGACGGGTGTGGCCGGGCGGCTGGCGTTGGTGCTCGGGTTGGGGACACTCGGGCTGGTAATCACCGGGACAGTATTTTCGGCGGTGTCCGCACATGCGCGGATGCGGGAGCTGCTCCTGCCGCTGCTGCTGCTGCCGATTCTGGCGCCGCTGCTGATTGCGGCGGTGGAGGCGACGGCGTCGCTGTTTGCCGAGCAGCCGGCACTCGACCGCACGTGGCTCACATTTCTCGGCGGATTTGATATCGTGTTCCTGACGGCTTCGTGGCTTTTGTGTGATTTTCTGTTGGAGGAGTGACCGGATTGGGAGAAATGGCGGAATTGATCTTATGAAACGATTGGGGATTACCGTTGCGGCGGCGGCGCTGATTTTCTTCGCGGGGTACGCCGCGCTGTTTATTGCGCCGGACGAGAGCACGATGCACGCGATCCAGCGTGTGTTCTACGTACACTTGCCACTGTGGATGGTGATGTACTCGGCGCTGACGGTGGCGTTCATCGCTAACATCGCGTGGCTGGCTACTCGGCAGATCAAGTGGGACTGGCTGGGCGTGTCGGCGGTGGAGGTGGGAGTGGTTGCGTGCACGGGTGGGCTGGCGACGGGCGCCCTGTGGGGCAAGCCAGCGTGGGGGATCTGGTGGACCTGGGATGCGCGGCTGACGACGGCATTTCTGCTGTGGCTGCTCTACATTGCCTACTTGCTGCTGCGCGGGCTGCTAGAAGACCCCGAGCGGCGGGCAACGCTTTCGGCGATTTTCGGGATTTTCGCGTTTCTGGATGCGCCGCTCGTCTATGCGTCGAACCGGCTTTGGCGGACGCAGCACCCTGCGCCCGTGATTTTCGGCGGCGACAACTCCGGGCTCAATCCGACCATGGGCAAGGTATTGGTAATATGCATCTTGGCGATGCTGCCGGTGATGATCCTGCTGCTGGTGGACCGCTACCGGCTCGAGCGGATGCGGCATGAAGTGGAAGAGTTACGGCTGGCGGTCGAGGCGCGGGCGGCCGATTCGAATCCGGCGGTTACAAGGAGTACGGCATGAAGAATTTCAATTTCCTGTTTGCGGCCTGGATGGTGGTCTGGGCGGTGTTTTTCGTGTATGAATTCTCGATTGCGAGCCGACTGGGACGGCTGCAGGAAGAGATTGAGGGGCTGAAGCAGCAGTTGCGCGAGCGGTAGAGCGGATTAACGCCTTACCAAGGCCGAAAAGCCTCACCCGGGAAAGCTGGGTGAGCTACTTACGGCAGAACCGGACCAAACCTCCACTGTGGATAGCCGGACACAATCCCAAAGGCAGCAATTGGAAGGCGCTACCCTCGGCGCGAGAAAACTCTTTTGGGGACGGCGACATCGAAGGGACTATGCGGGTTGCCCGCCAGTGAGGTGTATAATGCGGGCCAGTTCCTCCCGGAGGTCTCGATGACGAAATCATTGATGGCCCAGTGCATGGCGATGGCCGTGGTGGCCTCGCTCGTGATGTACCCTGCCCTGGCGGCCGCGCAGAGCCAACAGACAGCACCTTCCCAGACACCTTCGACCGCGTCTTCGTCCCCGAGCACCCCAGGTGCGACCACGCCAGCCACAGCTCCGGCAACGGCCCAAGATCAGACTGCGACTCCGGACTCGAACTCGCAATCCGTGGCGGAACCACCCAGCCAGCTGGCGGCGCAAGACACGCCGATGCCGAACGTGAAGGCGGGCAGCGAAGCGGATGTGAGTGCAATCGGAAATCGGGGCGTGGGCAAGGGCCTGGATTTCTATTCGCTCGATAAGGAAATAGCGCTGGGCAAGCAGCTCGCGCAGGAAGTCGAAAAGAGCGCGAAATTCATCGACGACCCAGTGGTGGACGAATACGTGAACCGCATAGGGCAGAACTTGGTGCGGAATTCGGACGCGCGGGTGCCCTTCACGATCAAGGTGATCGATTCGGACACAGTGAATGCGTTCGCGCTGCCGGGCGGATTTTTTTACGTGAACAGCGGCTTACTTCTGCACGCGGATGAGGAAGCGGAACTGGCCGGCGTGATGGCGCACGAAATCGCGCACGTTTGCGCGCGGCACGGCACGAAGCAGGCCACCAAGGGCGACATCGTGCAGATGGCGTCGATTCCGGCGATGATTTTCATTCCATACAGCTGGGCCGGATACGCGATCTACCAGGGCATGAACTTCGCCATTCCCCTGACGTTCCTGAAATTCTCGCGGCACGATGAGGCCGAGGCCGATTACCTCGGAACGCAATACATGTACAAGGCCGGGTACGATCCCAACGCGTTCGTGGCGTTCTTCGAAAAGGTCGAGGCGGACGAAAAGAAAGAGCCGGGCACGATTCCGAAGGTCTTTGCGACGCACCCGCCGACGCCGGACCGCATCGAGGCCGTGCAAAAGGAAATCGCGACGATTCTGCCACCGCGGCAGCAGTACATCGTGACGACCTCGGAATTCGACTCGGTAAAGCACCGGCTGCAGATGATTGAGGCAAACATTAAGGTCGACAACAAGAACCCGAACAAGCCGACGCTGCGCAAGCGCACTTCGCAGAACAAGGGCGGCGATACTTCGACGGATACGAGTTCGGGTGGAAGCAATACCTCGACGAGCGGGTCGGATCAGGGTTCGAGCGATGATAGCGACCGGCCGACGCTGAAGCGGCGTCCGGACGATACATCCGATCAGACGAATCAGCCGAGTCAACCGCAGTAGAGCAGTTTGGAGTCGAGAGTTTAGAGTTCAGAGTTAAAGGCGCTCGGATTTGTTCCGGGCGCCTTTTTTTTGGCCGGCAGATGCGAAGACTGCGGGAGAAATCGGCGGGAGATGCGTGGTCGACGGTTCTACTCTAAACTGCTCAACTCTGAACTCTCAACTCGCCTCAGTGTGCGTGGACTTCGGCGACGCCGAGACGCTTGAGGCTCTCGGCGTAATACTTGCGGTAGAGGATGTCCCACTCCTCGCTGCCTTCGAGGATTTCCTTCTTTTGCGAGGCGATCTTGGCGCGCACTTCGGTATCCACCTGTTCTTCGAGTTTCAATAGCGACGTGAGGATGTTGACGATCTCCTGGCGGATGGTGTCGCGGTCCTCGACGAAATCCACGTCGGAGCTGGAAACGAGAAAATCGATGATGCGGTGTGAAATCCGGACCGTCTTTTCGCGCGTCAGTCGCATGTCTCAGTGGGCGCCCTCATTCGCGCCGTCGTATCGCACCAATTCAGCTGCATCCGCCGGCAGCTGATTTCAACGAAGGATCAGCTTGCGCTCGCGGGCGAGCTGTCCCTTCACCTTCTTGTACATTTCCTGATAGGAAACGCCCGTATTGCGCATCTCGTCGGAATAGCGCGCCAGAATCTCGCGAACTTCCTCATTGAGGCGGTCTTCGATGGTCACTTCCTCGGCCATGACCTGGCGGACCTGCTGCGTCAAATTCTCGACGTGCTTGGTTTCGATCATTTTTCCGGCCACGAGGCGCTTCACCACTTCCTTGGCCATGTAGCCGACGTAATCCCGAGAGAGAAGCATTCTGATGGGCTCCGCGATGCAAACACAAACAATTCAGTCTAAGGTTGCAGGCGAGGAGTGTCAAGGCAAGCGGGGCTGCGGTAGTGGGCTACTTTGAAGGCTTCTCGTTATTGAAAATACTAATCGGCGGTTCAGGCTTGCCGTGTACCTTTTCTCGCAAAGCGGCTCCTAGCAACAGTGCACGCCAGCCACAATAGCCTCCCCCTAAAATAACCAGCAGGAATCCGCCAATGATTTCAAGTGTCTTCATTTTCGCATGGTCACAGTATGGCACGTGGCCGAGGGAGGGTCTAGGCGCCCACTACCGGGGCTGCTATTTTTCGACGCGGGGAGGCTATATCAGTGCGATCAGAGTGCGG
>JBAPOM010000341.1:0-4208 GCA_049279635.1 Candidatus Acidiferrales bacterium | reverse complement strand
GGGAAAGCCAGCGGGAGAGCAGGCGCATGCGATGGTTCCACAGCCACCGATTGAAGCGATGGAACCACAGCGCATGCAGCCCCGAGTAGCACAACAAGACTTCGAGGATGGATTTGGCGGCCGGGTCGCGATCGAAAACCGACGCGATATCCTCTCGTATCGATCCGGACACTGCTTCCTCCCGGCTCACATCGGCGCTGCGGTCAGTTGCTGTGCTTCGTTCTTCAAGCTTTCGAATAGAACGCTGCTCAGATATCTCTCGCCGAAATCCGGAATGATGGCGACGATGAGTTTCCCTGCGTTCGCATCGCGCCGCGCCACTTGCAGGGCCGCAACGACCGCGGCACCCGATGATATCCCCACCAGGAGACCTTCTTCCAGCGCGAGCCGGCGGGCCATGTCGATCGAGTCCTGGCTCGAGACTTGGACGATCTCGTCGATGTAATCCCGGCGCAGAATGCTCGGCACAAATCCCGCTCCGATGCCCTGGATCTTGTGCGGCGACGGCTGGCCGCCCGAGAGCACCGGGCTTTCCGTCGGCTCAACGGCAATCGCCTTGAACGAGGGCTTTTTCGGCTTGATGTATTGGCAGACCCCGGTCAGCGTGCCGCCCGTTCCAATACCGGAGATCAGAATGTCGACCTTGCCGTCCGTGTCGTTCCAGATTTCCGGACCGGTCGTCTCGAAGTGAATCTTGGGATTCGCCGGATTATCGAATTGCTGGAGGATGTAGCCGTTCGGCGTGGCCGCTAGCAATTCATTGGCCTTGGCGATCGCGCCATTCATTCCCTTGGCGCCCGGCGTCAGGACGATCTCGGCCCCGAACGCTTTGAGCAGCACGCGGCGTTCCAGGCTCATGGTGTCCGGCATGGTCAAAATAAGTTTGTAGCCCTTCACCGCCGCCACAAACGCCAGCGCAATCCCTGTATTTCCGCTTGTCGGCTCGATCAGCACGGTTTTGCCGGGATGAATTTTCCCCGCCTTCTCAGCCTCCGCGATCATGCTCACGCCGATGCGGTCTTTCACGCTGGCATTCGGATTAAAACTCTCCAGTTTCGCCAGCACAGTCGCCTTACAGCCGTTCGTGACCTTGTTCAACTGAACGAGCGGTGTTTTGCCAATCAGCTCGGTAATGTCCTTCGCGACTTTCATTCCGATCTCCTTGATTGCAACAGGCTATGCCGGAGTGTACAGCATTTTGGGAGACAGATCAGTCGAGGCGCCAAATAGCCCCACATGCTTGGCCGACGCGTCCGGCAATCCGAGTTCCATTGCAGGTCTTCGCGTGCGCGAAAGGTGACGGGGGTCACTGGTGATCGTGATCCCTATCACTGAGCGAGTGCGCCAGAGTCAGATATGCGAATAGGGTACCCGTACGCGCTCCCGTTCAGCCATGCATTGGAATCAAGAATTCAATGTGGCCACACGCTTCGTGGATCGGCACATCCTCGAGGGAAGAGCGGGGAACACTGCGATCGAGTGCGGCGGCGAGCGGGTCAGCTATCAACAACTTTCGGACCGGACAAACCGCGTTGGCCATGTTCTTCGCGGATTGGGGGTGAAGGCCGGAGAGCGCGTGCTGCTCCTGCTCCCGGACTCGCCTGAGTTCTTATACTGCTTCTTCGGCGCAATCAAGATTGGCGCGGTCGCGGTGCCGCTGAATACCCTTTTGAAACCCCACGAATACGAATTCTTGTTGAATGATGCGCAAGCCTACGTCATCGTGGTCGACGAGTTCCTCCTTCCGCTCCTGGAAGTGACTCCGCGCGAGCGTTTCAAATATCTGCGGGAGATCGTCGTTGCCAGCAAATCGAAGCAGCGCCATCTTCGTTTGGGCGACGCGATGGCCGAATCGTCCTCGGAACTTCACCCCGCGCCGATGAGCAAAGAGGCTCCCGCCTTTTGGCTGTATTCGTCCGGCAGTACCGGCCCCCCCAAGGCGTGCGTTCATGCTCACCAGGACATGCTCGTTTGTTCCGAACGCTATGCCAAGGGAATCCTCAACATAAGCGATCGCGACCGTTGTTATAGCGTCGCGCGCCTGTTTTTTGCGTACGGTTTGGGCAATGCCGGCTACTTTCCGCTGTACGCGGGGGGCACTTCGATTCTCTCGCCCACTCATCCCACACCTGCCGGTATCTACGCCGTTATCGAACGCTACCGGCCCACATTGTTCTTTTCTGTGCCTTCGAACTACGCGGCATTGTTGGCTCACCGGCGTGAAGATGAACGGGAATTCGACTTATCGAGCGTGCGTCTCGCGATTTCGGCGGGCGAAGCGCTTCCAGCAGTAGTATTCGAGCGCTTCAAGCAGCGCTTCGGCATCGAAATCCTGGATGGCTTGGGCTCCACGGAAACGCTTCAAACGGTGATCTCCAATCGTCCCGGTGAAGTGCGTCCGGGATCGACGGGCAAGGTCGTTCCCGGATACGAAGCCAAGGTTGTCGACGAAAATGGCCGCTCGGTTGCGGTTGGGGCAGTAGGGAACTTGATGATCAAGGGAGATTCGGTTTGCTCCGGCTACTGGAACGGACAAGAAAAAATCGAAGGCGGGTTCGCCGATCACTGGTTCCGCACGGGAGACAGGTACTACCAGGATCAAGACGGCTACTTCTGGAATGCCGGGCGCACCGTCGATACATTCAAGGTCAACGGCCGATGGTTGAATCCATCCGAGGTTGAGGGAGCGCTGATCGCGCATCCTTCCGTCTACCAGGCGGCCGTAGTCCCACGCGAGGATGAAGTTGGACTTACGAAGGCGGCTGCTTACCTCGTCCTAGCCCCGAATGTTGATCCGAGTGACCAACTCGTCCGCGAACTCAAAGATTGGGTCGGGCAACGGATCGGCAGCTACAAACGTCCCAAGTGGATCGAGTTTCTGAGCGAACTTCCGAAGACTGCCACGGGCAAGGTACAGCGCTTCAAGCTGCGTGAATTGCAGGTGCATCACGATTCAGATAGCGCGGTGAACCATCCGAAACCCACGTCGTAGCGTGGCGCGCTATCGATTCTTCCAAATAGGCTTTCGCTTTTCCAGGTAGGCGTTCAGGCCTTCGCGGGCGTCCTCCGTCTGCATGAGTTCCCCTAAGTAAAGTTTCTCGGCGGCCGCGAGGCCCTCGATCACGCCAGTATGAAGCGCCAAGTCCACTGCTCGCTTTGTCAGCTTCAGTACGGGGGCGCTCAACGACGTGAGCTTGCCAATGAATTCATCCGCCTTCCGATGAAATTCCTCCGCTGGGAAGACCTTGTTGATGAGGCCCGCCGCCTTGGCTTCCGCTGCGTCGATGACGTCGCCGGTCAGCAGCAATTCCAGCGCGCGGTTCCGTCCCACAAGCCGGGGGAAAACGACCGCCGCCACCGGCGGAAACACTCCCACCTTGATCTCAGGCTGGCCGAAAGTGGCTCGCTCGGACGCGATGACCATGTCGCAAAAGGTAGCCAGTTCACAGCCGCCGCCGAGCGCCATCCCGTCGACAAGCGCCACCGTGGGCACGGCGACGGAATCGAGCAACCGGAACACCCCGTGAAACTTTTCGATCATTTCCGATACTTTGTCCGGCGTGTGGTCGCGAATGGAGACACCGGCGGAAAATGCCTTCCCCTGATGGTCGATCACGAGAACCTTCACGTCTTGCTCCGACTGAACGCGCGTGATGGCGCCATGGATTTCGCCGAGCATGGGGATGTCGATGATGTTCAGGGGCGGCAGATTGAGGCTGATCCGGGCGACTCCGTTTTCGACTGCGCACAGGATGCTTCGATATCGATCCGGCATCGGCTCAATCCTCACTGCTCTTGAATGAATCCCATTTCAGCGGCGGATTCCAGAGCTACTTGCCGGTCTTTGCGGGTTGGGCGACCCACGGAGCAATTTCGCGGACCAAATCCTCATTCCACCGCGCTCCTTGGGCAAGCCGTTGCCGCAACAGAACGAAATCCACTTCCCGCTCGTCTTTGGTCCCGTAGTGAAAGGCGCGAAAACCCGCATTGGCCTCGGTCATCATGTTCAGCGAAAGCCAGGCGCGGTTGCTCTCGCGGTTCTTGTCCCAGTGCACCAGTTTGTGCTTGCGGAGGCTTTCGATCGTCTTGATGAGGCAGTCGGGCATGGTGTAGAGCAGCTTCGTGCACATCTGATCGACGGCCTCGTCGAGCAGCGAAAGATCGACGCTGCCCTTGGCCATCAACGATTTCCCTTCCTCGCGAGCCTG
>JBAPOM010000340.1:0-12502 GCA_049279635.1 Candidatus Acidiferrales bacterium | reverse complement strand
GCGATCTGCAATCGGACGCGGCTCCGCAAACCTCGATTTCGACCCGCCCCGGGAATTTCCGCAGCAGCATCCTTCAGCCGCTAAACCTGCGATCGCCACGAGCGTCCGAACCCGCCGTGTTTTCGTTTAGGTCGCGCAGACCCTTGACGGGAGCGGCGAAATCTGTAAACTGCGGTTTTCGACAATGGCGACACAGCCCAGTCCGTTAGATGAAAAGTTGCAGGACTTCGAGTTCCCGCAACGAGAGGCCGCCTTTTTCTACGGCCTCTTCCTGCGCGGACACACGGCGGAGGAGCTGCGGCGCGACATCGAGGTACCGGCAGCGGTTCTGGCCAAGTGGGACCGCGAAACCAAACACGAGCCGACCCTCCGCCCCCTGCTCGAACGAATCGTGAGCTATCGCCGGCACGTCCTCGCAATTTTCGAAAATCTGATCGTGCACGATTCCACTACGCAAAGACTGCAGTAATCCCTCAAGCAGGTTTCGCAGTTGGAAATGGAAGCGGATTCGATTTCGCCATGTCGCAAATTTGCGCGCACCGCGAGCCGAGGTTGCGTTGACGCAGCGACTAGGGTCGTTTACACTTTTTTGGTCGCTTCCAGCCAAACTCATCCAGTTCCCCGGTAGCTCAACGGCAGAGCATTCGGCTGTTAACCGAAGGGTTGCTAGTTCGAATCTAGCCCGGGGAGCCAACCTTGTTGCTGTCCGTAAATCAATTAACGCTGCCGGACAGCGAACGCTTGAAACCTACTTTTTGTGAGGCAGGAGATTTCTGAGCACGGACGCCAACTGTTCGGCGAGACGGCCGGTTTTGGCGACGGATTCGAGCTGCCTGTAAATGTCCACCGCATCACCCTGCTTTCGAATGCCGACACTGCATATAACCACCACGTGATACGGCGGATAAATTCGGTAAACCACGCGGTGGTTGCCGAACTGGTGCCAGTAACCTGCCAGAGACCCGCGCAACGGCAGTCCGTGTCCTTCGGGGTCGACGCCCAGCTTCTTCTCCGAGACTTTCTGCAGTTGATCTCGCACGCTGCCATCCAGAATCTTGATGTCTGCTGCGGCGTCTGGCGTGTATCTCAGCTCAAACGGAAGTTTTGAGGGCGCCTCTTCAGGATGTGGCGCTGGGGGCGAAGGCCGTTTTCGCCTCTTGCTCATTTTCATTTTCCAAAAACGTCTGCGGTCGTAAGCAATCGGCCAGCGGCAACGTCTTGGTCAATGGTCTTGGACAAAGCTAACAACCGGTCGGTGAGCTCGCGATCGGCTAGAATCTCTAGGGTGGCAAGAATTGCTTCACGCTCGTTCACTAAGGAATCCAAGAACTCTTTGTCCACCAAATACTTTGATGGCTGGCGACGGTTCTCCACTAGAACCACGTGATTTGCCCGCGCTTTTTTCAAATACGTCTTAAGCTTGTCTCGCAGGTCAGTCGCGGTGACCTTCCGAACGGCAATGGAAGCCTTCCCCATAAAGACACCTCGCGAAATGTACGCTACACATAGTCACATGTACATTTGATCGGAACTCGCTGTCAAGCTGCTCCACTGTCTTATTGTTCTTTCGGCCGAAGAGGCCGGGGATTCGGCTTTCGTCGAACTTGACGGGAACTGGCACGAACTCACGCGCGGTTCCGCGAGCTTCAGCGACATGGAGGACATGTGTGGTTTGAAACGGTGGGCGTCAAGCTGGCCACGAGCACGGGATCGGGATCGCGGTACTGGTCGTCCGAAGGAAGAATGCGGGTGCTTGGATCCTGCAACTATTTGCACATTCTTAAGCCGTTAGCTTCAGATGGTGCTGAATATAAAGGGAATACAAGAGCGAACGTCTGGAGCATCAATTGCCTACCATGTACATGTGTTACCTTCCAGCAGTACTAGGCCTATGTCTTTCGTGCCCATAATCATCTCGGTCAAGGGGGGAAGTCAATGAAGCTATCCCGTTGGTTGATGTGTTTAATGGTATTCGGGCTTGGCATGGGCGTGGCTCGCGCTGACAATTCCGCTTGCCCTGGCCTTATCTTTGTGGGCGATAGCGGCGACAGCGTGGCGAGTGGAAGCGCAGACTGCGCGATCGAATCTGCAGGCGGGACAGTGACGCTGACTGGCGGTCTGAGCCCTTTGGCGAACCTCGGAGATTCTGAGACGCTCATGTCGAGCGACTCCGGTCAAGTTCTCAGTCTCTTGGATTCCGCTGGGCTCACAGTGAGCTTCTCGGGGCTCCCAGGGACTTTGTTTTCCGCCCAAGACTCGAGTGGTACCACCAACTACACGTACAACGCCAGCGGCGAATTGATCGAGGAGTCAGGACCATCCGGAACGACATCTTTCACCTACAGTTTGAGCGGACAGCTCCTGAGCGAAACCACCGGGAGTGGCACCACCAACTACACGTACAACGCCAGCGGCGAATTGATCAAGGAGTCAGGACCATCCGGAACGACGACTTTCACCTACGGTGCGAGCGGACTGCTCCTGAGCGAAACCACCGGGAGTGGTACCACTAACTACACGTACAACGCCAGCGGCGAATTGATCGAGGAGTCAGGACCATCCGGAACGACAACTTTCACCTACGATGCGAGCGGAGATGTGGTAAGCGTCACAAACGGGAGTGGTACGGTCACGTACGCCTATAGCGCGCCGGACGATCTCCTCTCGCTGACGGACCCAAGTGGCGCTACGACCACCTTCACCTACGACGCGGAGGGAGAACTTGCCACCGTCATCGACCCCAACGGCACGACCAGTTTCACATACGGTCCTTCTGCCAGTGCCCCTGAACCGAGTAGCTTCGCCTTACTGTTCACGGGGCTGGTGGGACTAGTCGGCGGCGCCATTCGTAGAAAACGCGGGTAACACCGCGCCACGTTAGACAAACAACGATTGCAATTCTTCGGGCGCTCGACACTTCTAAGTCTTACGGTATTACTCAATCGACTTTTAACTCCACACTTAAGCGGCCGGTTCGTGTCAGCGACATGACTCAGCACCAACGCAGCTCAGCGCGGTTGTGACCAACTTTTCGAGCTTTTGGTCGAGGTCTTTGGCAACTTCATCGATCTGTTTGGATTTGAATCTGGCGAAGGTGCTTGAGGGAAGGTCGTAATCGACGTGCGTGAGTTTATCTTCGCCGACGTAGACGTAGATTCGTAGCGGCGCGTACTCGCCCGCGACGAGATCGTGCTGGGTCATTTTGAGGGCGACGAGCGGATTGCCGACTTCATACTGCCGGCCGAGTTCCTTTTTGCCCTTCAGTGAGAGAAGCTGTCCGTGATCTCGCACCGCGAAGATCATGAGGCCGCTGCTTCCTTCCATCGCGTGGATCTTCGCTTCGATCTCGGCCGGGTTCGATCCTGCCGAGAATGACTTGCCGATTTCGGGATCGAACTTGCCAAGCTGCTTTTCAAGGGCCACGGTGACGTCCGCGAAGGGCTTTCGTGATTTGAAGTCGAGGTGCGTGACCGTGGTAGAGGTGACCGCGGGCTTAAGAGCGCCTTCGTCCGAACCGGAAGTTGGAATCACAGACAGAACGAGAATCGCGAGAACAACGAGCCCGGCGAAATGGATTGGCAATCTTTCCATCGATTTTCTCCCTGCAAATCTGGCGGCCTTTCATCCAACGGCCGATTCAATGATTTTGCGGCGCGACCGATGCAACGATTGTGTTCGTCCTATCCGGGCATGGCGTCCGAGGCGGCGAGGAGATGGTCCGGCCTTAAATGCCTTTGATCTCACCACCATCCATACGCACAGAAGAGCCGGTCATCCACTTCGCTGCGGGAGATACCAGGTAAGCAATCAGGCCGGCAATCTCCTCAGGCCTCCCAAAGCGGCTGATGCCGGCTTCCTCCGGGAACTTCTCGATCGCTTCTTCCACGGAAAGATCGTGAGCAGGGGCCCACCTCTCGAAGAAGGACTGCCGGCGTCCAGTCATCACTGCGCCCGGCACCACGCTATTGACCTGTATTCCATCCTTGATTCCCTGCTCGGCGAATGCTTTGGCGAGTGCAATGATGGCCGCGTTCGTTGCAGCGACCGCAGCAAATCCAGGTTTCGGATCGAGAGCCGCGCTTCCGGAGAGGAACACTACAGAGCCATTCGAAGCTTTCAAGGCATCCCAAGCCCGTATCGTCAGGCGGCGCGCGCCGTGTGGCTTCAGCGCCATACCGTCATCCCACTGCGCGTCCGTCATCTCGAACAAATCAATTTGTGGCACGGCGCCCGCGATGTTGAGCAACGCATCGATTCTGCCGAAGCGTTCAAGAGTCCCTTTGATGACGATCTTTGCAGATTGTGGTTCGCGGAGGTCTAGCGCATAAACCATTGGCTCGGCTCCAGCGGACCTGACGTCAGCGGCGGTAGCCTCTAGTTTGTCCTTATTTCTTGCAACCAGCACGACGGCCGAAAAATCGCGTGCGAGCCGGAGTGCCGTCGCTCCTCCGATGCCCTGGCTCGCACCGGTGACGACGGCGACAGATTTGACCGCCATAACATCGCTCCTTCCCGATTTTTCCACTTCGCTAGACTGAGGCTCCTATAGACATGGTTTCGCTCGCCGCTTCCAAGATCAGTTCGACCACGAGATCCGCCGCCGTGTACATCGGAGAATGGTCGACGCGCTCCGATCGGACAGTCGCCTTCATGCGATCGGCCATGAAACGCTGCGTCTTCGGGTTGATCATGCGATCTTCTTCCGCGAGCAGAAACCACGACGGCTTTACTTTCCATATGGGCGCCGGAGCCGGCTCTTGAATGCATTGCACCGCAATTGGCCGCTGGACTGCCTGCATGATGCTCGTTTGGTCGGCCGAAGCTTTGTGAGCAACCGCATCGCGAAACCCGCCTTCCGGCATCCAGATAAAACCATGCGCATCGGGTGCAAGCTTAGGGGCCTTCGGATCGGGCTCGTCGCGATAAAACACTTTTGCAACCGTCTCGCCCTCATCGGGCGCGAGCGCGGCGATATACACCAGGGACTTCACTCGGTCCCCACGCACCCCGGCAATCACAGCGCCTCCGTAGGCGTGGGCGGCCAGGACAAGCGGGCCGCTTGTTCGCTCGACTGCGCGATTCAAAGCGGCAACGTCGTCGCTTAGCGACGTGAGTGGGATCGGGATGCAGGTCACCTTGAGCCCACGCCGCTGTAAAGGGAGAATCACGTTGGTCCAGCACGATCCGTCGGCCCATGCTCCATGTACCAGAACGATGGTGGAGTTCTCTGGAAAGGCGTTCATCTAGTTCCTCCGTGAAAACGGAATCGGCTGCTTCGGTCGGTTGGATGATTCTGCGGTGGGTCCCGATGCAATGATTATGTTAGTGTCCTTTATGGTCGTGGTTGGCATTTCTTGTCGGAATCTCAACCGGGGAAGGGAGCCATCCAGAGGAATTATGCCGACATTGATCGCGGAGCCGACGCGGGTGCAGGCGGCGGGCAGCAAGCCGAAAATTATTGAGGAATTTGTGGGACGCGTGAATTCGAAGACGGAAGCGCTGAGCGTGGCGCATATGTTGAGCCCGGAAGGATGGGTCGAGCCGGGGCAAACGCCGGAATTCGATGAATACACGGTTGTCCTGAAGGGATTTTTGCGAGTGACCCACAAGGGCGGAAACGTGGAAGTCCGGCCCGGGCAGGCGGTGATCGCGCATCGGGGCGAATGGGTGCAGTATTCGACGCCCGAGGGCGCTGAATACATCGCGATATGCCTGCCGGCGTTTTCGCCGGCGAGCGTGCACCGCGATTATTCGGAGTGAGCCTCGCAGCAATCGCGCGCATCAGCGTCTGAAGTTCCGATGCGCCGCTGCCAAAGAGATCTACGGCGCGATCGGGCCAGATTTTCTTGCCCCGCCCAAATCTGTACCCAGGGACAGGTGATCTTTCTGGCGAACTCTGCCAACATGGTTTCTGCAGTGTTTGTCAGCCGCGCCCTTGACGGACGCCAGACGCTCTTTGAAAACTCGGGACTCACAGTTTCAAGAATGCAGCATCCGCATGCGCGTTCGGCAAAATCTCGCGTTGGAAAGTGCAATTTCTAATCGACACTGCGGCGATTAGAAATCGTCGTAAACCATTGAAAACACAAGACGGCGCCCCGTTCTAATCGACACGCTCAGAGGGGGGCCGCAGCGTTTTCCCCTGCGTCGTGGCTTGATGTTGTTAGTGGAAATCGTGGGAGACCGACTCGGCGCGGGTGATCGCGAGAGGCTCGATGCGCTGCGCCTTCACCGAGATTACCTTTTCCTGATTCTGCAGCGTGCCTTCGATGAGCAGAAACGGATTCTGGACGACCACGATGTGGTTCCGCTCGAATAGCTGCGGCGTGATGATCACGTTCGCAATTCCTGTTTCGTCCTCCATGCTGAGAAAGACGAAACCTTTGGCCGTACCGGGGCGCTGGCGCGCAATCACGGCGCCGGCAACGCGAACGTGCGTCCCGTCGGGAAGCCTGGCAAGCTCGATGGCCGCACGGATTCCGAGTTCCCTCATCTCTGCGCGGCGATAGGCCATGGGGTGAGGCCCGACCGTCATGCCCGTGCCGCGGAAATCCGTGACCAATCGCTCCTCGGCTGTCATTGGCAACAACGGCGAATCGGGAGTGGCTGCGGATTCTTGCGGATTTGCGATGCCTTCTGGAGACGCCGCCGCATCTGATTCCCGCGAAACTTCTGGTGACTCGAGGAGCGGGCCGGGGCGGCGGGCGGCGCGTTCCACTTGCCAAAGGGCATCGCGGCGGTGGGAACCACGGCGGGCGGATACGAAATTCAAAGCGCCGACTTCGGCGAGTGCCGCGAGTTCGGACTTCTGTATTTCAGGAACGCGTTGCTTCAGATCGTCGATGGATGCGAATTCGCGGATGTCGCGCTGGCGCACGATTTCGAGCGTAATCTCCTTGCGCAGGCCCTTCACGTAACGCATGCCGACGCGCATGGCAAAACCGTTGGGAATTTTTTCGAGCGTGCACAGCCAATCGGAGCGCGTTGCGTCGATGGGCTTGCATCTCAGTCCGTGGCGCTGGGCGTCTTTCACGAGCGTGGCCGACGAATAGAAACCCATGGGCTGGTTATTCAGCATCGCAGCCGTGAATGCCGCGAGATAGTGGCATTTCAAATAAGCGCTGGAATAAGCGATCAGGGCGAAACTCGCGGCGTGCGATTCGGGAAAGCCGTAGAGGGCGAAGGAAACGATGGATTGAATGATGCGGTCCTGCGTCTCGCCTGTGATTCCTTTCGCGTTCATTCCACTGCGCAGCTTGACTTCGACTTCTTTCATTCGGGCTTCGGAGCGCTTGAATCCGAACGCGCGCCGCAACTCTTCGGCTTCTCCTCCCGTGAATCCCGCGGCAATCATCGCCATACGCAGCAATTGTTCCTGGAAGAGCGGGACGCCCAGCGTGCGCGCCAGAACCGGCTCGAGCGAAGGATGGAGGCACTCAGGCGTTTCCCGGCCCTGGCGGCGGCGCAAATACGGATGCACCATTTTGCCGACGATCGGCCCGGGGCGAATAATGGCGACCTGCACGACAATATCGTAAAAACATATTGGGTGCAGCCGAGGCAGGCACGACATTTGCGCGCGGCTTTCGACCTGAAACATTCCGACCGTGTCCGCTTTTTGCAGCGCGGCATAAACAGCCGAATCATTTTCAGGCAGATGTGCGAGGTCGACCTCTTCCTTGTGATGTTCGCGAATGATCTGGATGGACTCCTCGAGGACGGCCATCATGCCGAGGCCGAGAAGATCTATTTTCACGATGCCCATGTCCGCGCAATCTTCTTTGTCCCACTGCACGACGACGCGGCCCGGCATCGTGGCCGGCTCGAGCGGCACGACGGAATCGAGTTGCCCCTGGCAGACCACCATTCCGCCGGAGTGCTGCCCGAGATGACGCGGCAAATCCTGCACCGCCTTGCAGAGTTCGAAGAATTTCCGGACGCGTGGGTGCTGCAGGTCGAGGCCCGCTTTGTGAAACTGGCGATCGAGCGTCTCGCTCGGATCTTTGTATTCCCAGGAACCTACGAGGCCGGACAAACGATCGAGTGTTTCCGAATCGAACGACAGGGCCTTGCCGATTTCGCGGGCAGCCGAGCGGCCGCGATAGGTGATCACGTTGGCGGTCATTGCGGCGCCGAATTTGCCGTAGCGTTGATAGACATACTGAATCGCGCGTTCCCTCTGGTCGCCGCTGGGGAGATCGAGATCGATATCCGGCCATTCGCCGCGCTCTTCGGACAAAAACCGCTCGAAAAGAAGATCCATTCCCACCGGATCGACCGCCGTGATGCCAAGCGCGTAACACACGGCGCTATTGGCCGCGGAGCCGCGGCCTTGGACGAGAATGTTTTGTTCACGGCAAAAACGGATGATGTCCCAAACGATCAGGAAATAGCCTGGCAGATCGAGTTTTTCGATCAGCGCCAGCTCGCGATCGATCTGCTTGCGGGCCTTTTTATTGTCGGGACCATAGCGTGAAATCATGCCCTCATACGCGCGATCGCGGAGAAATTGCATCTGCGATTTGCCATCAGGAACGGGATACGGAGGGAACTTGTATCCAAGGTCGCTCAGCGCGAATTGCAGGCGCGAGGAGAGACTTTCCGTATTTGCGATCGCCTCGTGAAGATCGGAAAAGAGACGCGCCATTTCCGCGGGCGTCTTCCAGTGGCGTTCGGAATTACGGCTCAACAAACGGCCGGCCGTATCGAGCACGCGGTGATGGCGAAGGCAGGTGAAAACGTCGAGCACTTCGCGCTGCCGCGGCGAGGCGTAGGAAACGCCGTTGGTGGCGAGCAGGGGCAGCTTCAGTTTTCGCGCGATTTCGACGGCGGCCTGATTGCGCACTTCTTCGTCGCGGCAGAAATGGCGCTGGAGTTCGATGTAAACATTTTGCCGGCCGAATGTGCTGCAAAGCTCCCGAACACATTCCGTGGCTAGCTCGATTCCACCTTGCGCCAAAGAGTGAGCCAGCGGGCCTTCGTCGCCGCCCGTGAGGCAAATCAGTCCGCGGCCCATCGCCGATATTTCTTCAGGCTGAACGCAGCCCTCTCCTTTGCGCGCGCGAAGCTTCATTTGCGTGATCAGGCGGCACAGATTTTGGTAGCCTTCGCGCGATTCGACGAGCAAGGGATAGCGCCAGCCTGCGGCGGACGTGACTTCCGCGCCGATGTGGGCGCGGATGGAGCGTTTTTTCGCCGCCGCCAAGTGAAATCGAGGCGAGCCGTATACTCCGTCGCGATCGAGCAGGGCCATGGCGGGCACGCCGTGTTCCGCGCAAATGTCGATCAATTCTTCGGGGGTAGACGCGCCTTCGAGAAAACTGAATGCGGAGCGAGCGTGAAGTTCGATGTACATTAATCGTAGATCCCGCGCACGAACCAGCTTTGGCGCAGCGCGTCGTAAAAAAAGCGATACACGCCGCGAGCCGGATTGCGATTGGCGGATGAATCGCGGCCCATCAGAGAACGGAAGTCGATCTCGAGATCCCATTCCTCCTGCTGCCAGGGATTTTCCCGCCACCAGTCGCCCGAAGTGCGCCACGGACCGGAAGCGGCAAGGACTCTTCCGCGCATGCCTTGAAAAACCACGTCGTGAGGACGATCTTCGTGCAGTTCGAGACTGGCCGGAACAGGCGGACGGAAAGCTCGGAAACTGGCTGCGGCTTTGAAGAAATCGTTTCGCTGTTCAAGGTGAAACGAGCCGCTTTTTTCATCGTCAAGTTTCCCTGCATCGAGACGAACCAGAAAGCGCTGCATGCGAAACCCATCCGGGCAGTGGGTATCCGCGAGCGATGGTGAACCGACGTTCCCTTCCCCGACGACGTTGGCGATGCGCGCGATGGTGAGTTCGAGCTTATCCGGCTCGGGAAAACACGGGAGAAACAGGCCGCCTTGCATGGCGCGCGGCCGGGCGGATTCCGCTATGAGCGTCAATTTTTGTATCGGAGCAGCGGGCGGGTTCGATTGCAAGCGCAGGCGCAGCAGCTTCAAAAGCATTTTCGAGTCGCGCACCGGAATGGGGAACTCGATCCGAGTTTCGTAGATGGCAGGCAAACGCTTTTGAAGAACGAGCTCTTTGCGGGAATCGAGGGCATTTTCGAAAGCAGGTTGCAGCTCGAAACGCACGCGAATCGAGGCGGCCGCGAGAGAACGTGTGCTCAAACGCGCGCAGAGCTGGTCGAGAAGCCGCCCCAGGAGAAATGACAGAGGATCGAGATCCTCAACGGCATCGTCGAGTTCCATCTCCTCTTCGAACGAGGTCGCTTGTTCCGCAACAATCAGGGAGCGCGATTCCGCGCCGCGCGCCAGTGCGTGCAGGCGGACTCCTTCTTGGCCGAGCCGCTCGGAGATTTGCAAAACGGGCAGGTCGGCGAAGGCGCCGCACATGTGCACGCCCCAGCGGTTCAGGGTTTCGGCAGTTTCCTCAGAAAGCGGAAGGACGCCGACGGGCAAACCGCTCAGATATTGCGATTCTTTTCCGGGCGGAATTATGGTGATGCCGGTAAAGCCGCGCGCGGCGAGCAAAGCTGTTTCGATATTCGAAGCGACGGCGACATTCGGCAGCAAACCGCAGCCAGAGGAACGCTGCACCAGGTGCGCCGCAATTTCTTCTTCTGAGCGAAATAAATGATCCAGGCCGAAAAGATCGAGCGCGATCGCATCCTCGGCGGTATCTTCGATTTGCGGGGAAACGGACCAGCCGATATCGAGCAACGCCGCGTGGGCTGTTTTTTCCTGCGTCCGCGAACGCGGACGAATCTCCACGCCGGGAAATTGCGCGGCATTCGTTTTCGTCATCCCGCATTCGATTCCTGCCTGAGCAGCTTTTTCGTCGACGGCAACCACATTGCATAGGGGTGGATTCCCATCGACGAGGGCGAGGGCACGCTCGCGGAGGGCAGGCTCGGCGCGCACGACTGCCTGCACCATAAAATTGGGAACGAAAATGGAAGCGAATACCATGGCACGTACATGGAAAGGCAGCGGGACTTTGAAAGTTCCTCACCTTTTTCTACACACTCCTTCCGAAATTGCTGAAATTTGCCGCTCGAGTATTGCGTGCGAATCACTCCAGATCGTTTGCATTTCAAAACCGATGCCATCCCCATAAAAATCCGTAGAAATCGGCGCAGATTCTTTTTGTTTGACGCTGGAGCGAATGATGTCCGCGTTGCTTTTCCAGCCGTCGAGCAGTAGTCCCGGCGAGTGGGGCAAGACAGCATCTTCGACACTGTCGGATGTCTGCGACCAATTTGTTTCCTCCGTTCGCAGCCGCAGCACCAGAGAGGCGCAGCTTTTCGCATTCGGCTCCTGATCGAGAAGGAGAAGAATCGTCGGCGTATATTCCACGGCCCGGCGAAAACGGAACCACACCGGAAGCGGGACGGAACGAACTAGGTGCGGCGGAGCGTCGCTGAGATCGAGCGCGATCAGACCGAAGCCTCCGCCTTGGATCAGCAGATCCGTGGCGCGAAGAGCCTGGTCGGAGCTCCGGCAGCGCACCCAAACCAGTTGATTCAGGCGCACGCCCGCCGTCTCGGCTGAACGAGGATCGAATGCATCGCGCGCATCCACGAGCGCGCACACTTCCGAGGCTGCTGTGCGGGAAGCCAGCGTGGAAATTAGAAAACTGGTTTTCCCGGAACAAGGCGGGCCGCAGATTTCCGTCAAGCTGCCCCGGGGGAGCCCTCCCGTGAGATCGTCGATGAGCGGAATGCCCGTCGGAACGGTTTCCGCGATCTGGCGGTCGCGGTATTGAAACGGACTCGCATGCCGGCCCGCCAGCACGGATTCAACTTCGAAACGAAGAGCCGCGGCTTTTGAGTTCATGGTGAAAGGGCGAGGGGCGAAACAGAAGGAACAAGTTTCGCTTTTTCTTCGCCTAACAAATTTTAGATTTCGTGAAGGAGTTTGTCAAGAACCGCAAAACATATCCACACCCCGAGTCGACTGCAGCCCGTTGCCGAGCCCGGCCATTATATGCCTTGACACGTATATGCTCTGTGGAGTATATCCAACGAGTGGAATCTGCCTTCGAAATCATTGCGGAGCCGAACCGCCGCGCGATATTGAGCCTCCTGGTCTCGTCACAGCAGTCGGTGGGAGAGATCGAGCGCCAGCTTCATATGCCGCAGCCGACCGTGTCCAAGCACCTGCGGGTGCTGCGCGAGGCCGGTTTCGTGGAATCCACGGTGGACGCACAGCGCCGTCTCTACCGGCTGAAACCTGAATCGCTTCAGGAGGTGGAGGCCTGGCTGGCTCCGTTCCGCCGGGTCTGGTCCGCTCACGTAGATGCTCTCGAGCGCCACCTCGACCGCATGGATCAATTGACGACAAAAAGGGTGACGCCAACGAAAAGGAAGGCAAGGAGAAGCCGACGCGGCCCAAACCGCGAACGTGGCAAAGGAGAAACGAAGTGAAAATCAAAATAACCAGTGTATACGTGGACGACCAGGAGAAGGCCCTGCGCTTCTATACGGAGGTACTGGGCTTTGCCAAGAAG
>JBAPOM010000339.1:0-4198 GCA_049279635.1 Candidatus Acidiferrales bacterium | reverse complement strand
GGCGGCGGCTTCGGTGGCGGGGGCGGCGGGCGCGCCATTCAAATCTTCAACACCGGCGGGGGAGGCGGAAGAGGCGGTGGTGGAAACCTGGGCCGGTTGTTCCGCCAGCAGGTCAATCGGATCCGCTACAGTTTCTACGATAGCTACCAGAACTCAGCCTTCGACGCCCGCCCCTACGCCATCACCGGAACGCCTGCGCCAAAGGTCGGCCACTACGACGAGCGCGTCGGCGGCAACATGGGCGGCCCGCTCAAGATTCCGCACATCTACAACGGCGCCGATCACACCTATTTCTTCCTCAACTACCAGCACGAAACGGTGAGCAACGCGATCAATACGTTTTCGACCGTGCCCACCGGCGACCAGCGCAACGGCTGTTTCCCCGCTGGCACCGTCTTCCAGCCCTTCACCACCACTCCGGTCACGACGCAAGGTTCATGCGCAGCGGGCGACGTCCAGGTTCCCATCGACCCTGTCGCCCAGAAGCTTCTCAATTACATCCCGCTGCCGACGCCAACGACGAGCGGTCTCAACGGCACGCAGAATTATCTGCTGCAAGCAACCACGCCGGAAAACACCGACCGCGTGAATGGCACAATCCTCCACACGATCAATGCGAAATTCAACGTCAACGGCAGCTACAATTTCAGCTCGCAGCGCGAAAATACGCTCAGCAACTTCGTAGGCATTGGCGGCCACGACTCCACCCGCAGCCAGAATCTCACGCTCGGGCTTTCCCACAATTGGACGCCGCACGTCGTCGAAACCACCAGCGTCAATTGGAGCCGCAACCGCGTCCAGTTGCTGAGCGATAATTCCTACAACGCCGCATTTTCGCCGGCCAGTCTCGGCATCGATCTGGGCCCGGGTACGCCTCTCGCGGTCGACTACGGCATCCCGCAGGTCAGTTTTACGAATTACTCCGGATTCAACGATCCGATTCCGTCGCTCGTGCGAAATCAGACCCTTCGAGTGGACGACAACCTTTCCTGGACGCACGCCAAGCACACGATGCGTTTCGGCGGCGAAGTCCGCCGCGTCCAGCTCAACACCCAGTCGAATCCGAATCCGCGCGGAGGCTTCGTTTTCACAGGCATCGCCACCGGCAACGAGTTCGCCGATTTTCTCGAGGGGCTGCCCTTCAACACCACAGGGCAATTTGGCGATCCGAATACCTATTTTCGCAGCTGGGGATTCAACCTCTACGCGCAGGATGATTTCCGCGTCACCAAGACGTTCACCGCTCAATTTGGCGTGCGCTACGACGCCGTCACGCCGCCCATCGAGCTCGCCAACAACATCGTGAATCTCGATATCACCGATCTTGCCGCCGTGACGCAGGTTCAGCCCGGTGCGCCGGGAGTTACTCGCTCGCTGATCCACGGCGAGTATCATAATTTCGAGCCGCGCATCGGCATCGCCTGGCAGCCGCCGATCAAGCCGAAAACCGTCGTGCGCGCCGGCTGTTCGATTTTCTACAACACATCCATTTACGACACGCTCGTCCGCGAGCTGGCCTATCAGCCGCCCATCGACACGGCCCAAACGCTGACCACTTCGGCCGGCGAACCGTTGACTTTTGAGTTTCCTTTTCAGGGAGGCTCGTCGAATCTCATCGCGGTCCCAAATACCGAGTCGGTCGATCCCTACTACAAGCCCGGCTACGCCCAGATTTGGAGCCTCGGCACGGAAACGTCGATTTCGGCCAATTGGGTTCTTGACCTCACCTACACGGGGACGAAGGGAACGAACCTCGACATTCTGCGCGCGCCGAATCGCGCCCCGCTGGGCACTCCCTCGGACCAAATTCAAGCGTACAGAATCGATCGGAACGCCGCCGGATTCACCTACGATCAGTCCGGCGCCAATTCGATCTACAACGCCCTTCAGGCGCGCGTCGTTCACCGCTTCTCGAAGGGATTTTTCCTCACGGGCATCTACACCTACGCTAAATCGCTCGACGACGCGAGTTCGATCGGTGGCGCGGGCGGCGGCGGCACCGTCGAGCAGCAGGACGGCAATCTCCACGCCGAGTATGGTCTTTCCACCTTCGACATCCGCAACCAGTTCCGCCTCATCTCCATGTGGCAGTTGCCCTTCGGCCAGCGCTACCGCCGGGCGAATCACGGCTGGGAGCAAAAGGTGTTCGGCGATTGGCGCCTCCAGAATATTTTTACGTGGCAAACGGGAACTCCATTCACGGCCCTGCTCGGCGGCGTCGCGTCCGACAACGGCACTGGCGCGAATTTCTCGCTGCGGCCGAATATCGTCGGCGACCCGAATCAGGGCATTTGCGGCGGCTCCCCTTCCGCCTTCTTCAATACCGGCGCCTTCGCTCTGCCCACGGATTCGAGCGGAAATCTTACCTATGGCAACGAGGCGCGTGGTTCAGTCGAAGGCCCGTGCACGTTCAGCTGGAATGCGGGGCTTTCGAAAGCCTTTCGCTTCGGCCCCGAGCAGCGCCACGTGATGAATATCGAGTGGCAGGTACAGAACCTCACGAACACAGCCAACTACAATGGCATCGGTACCGTGCTTCCTTGCGGACCCGGCGTCTCGGTGTCGGGAATTGTCTGCGGGGCAGGAGCCCCTGGCGCGTCGTTTTCGCCGTTCGGCCACGTGACGAGCGCGGGCTCAATGCGTACGATGAGCTTGACGGTAAGGTTTAATTTGTGAGGCAACGCATGAGAATCAACGGCGGAAACACGGGAGACTCTTTCGCGCGGGCTTTGCTCGCCGGCATCATCGCTGCGAATCTGGCCCTCGTCCCGCTGCCGGCCGCGGCACAACAACAATCTGACCAGCAGCAATCCGGCCGGCCCACGGTCGTTGCGGCTCCCGCTGCTCCGCAGTCCGTGCCGCGAGTGAATCCGCCGAAGCCGAACGCGCTCCGGGCCGAATCCTCGTTGGTCCGCATCGACGTCGAGGTCACCGACCGCTCGGGCAATCCGATCAAGGGCCTGAGCGAAGATCAGTTCACCGTGACGGACAACGGCAAGCCTCAGAAGATTTCCAGCTTCTCGTACTCCGATATCGAAAGAATCGACACCGCCGGGCCTGAGAACACGAAGCCCGTTGTGATTCCGGTTGATGGCGGTGCGCCAAGCGTCAAGGAAGCCGTCAGCGACGAAGTCCGCGACCGCCGCATGCTCGTCCTTTTCTTCGATCTCTCCTCGATGGAAACCGACGACATCACCCGCGCGCACGACGCGGCCGAGAAATTCTTGGCGAAGCAGCTGACGCCCGCCGACCTCGTCTCGGTCGTCGTATTCAGTTCGCAACTCTCCGTGCTCGCGAATTTCACCAACAATCGCGCCGTGCTTGAGAAAGCCGTCGCCCAGATCATGCCCGGCGCTGCCTCGCAGCTCGCCGACAATCAGTACGCCGCCGCGCAGAATGGCGAGTACGACGTGCAGCAGGATACGCAAGCCGCGTACACGCCCGATCAAACCGAATTCAACGTCTTCAACACCGACCAGAAGCTCATCGCCATCGAAAGCCTTACCAACGTCTTGGCCGGCATTCCGGGCCGCAAGGCGCTCGTCGAATTCACGGGCGGCATCACCCAGACCGGGGAAGAGAATCGCGCCGAGTTGACCGCCGCGACCGACGCCGCGAATCGCGCCGACGTCTCGATCTATTCGATCGACGCGCGCGGCATGTTCGCCACGCCGCCGGGCGGCGACGTCACCACGGCCGCCGCGACCGGCACGTCGATGTTCAGCGGCGCCGCCGTGTTCCATCAGACCGACCAGCGTGAAGACTCGCGCGACACGCTCGCCACGCTTTCAACCGATACGGGCGGCCGCGCCTTCTTCGATCTCGGCGATCTCAGCGATGCCTTTCCGAAGATTCAGCAGGAAAACGGCGGCTACTATCTCGTCGGCTACAATCTCCCGCCCGACGTGAAGCACGACGGGCGCTGGCGCGCCGTCGCCGTCAAAGTGAAAGCCCCGGGCGCGCACGTCCGCTACCGCAGCGGCTACTACGCCCCGCGGGATTACCAGCATCTCGAAAAGGAAGACAAAGAGCAGCAGCTCGAAGAGGCGCTCGAATCGCCGAATCCCGAGGTCGAATTGCCGGTCGCCGTCGAAACAGCGATGTTCCGTCTCAGCGACAGTCAGGTCTACGTGCCCATCTCCGCAAAACTTTCGTCGAGCGCCCTCGAATGGGCGCAGAAGCGCGGCCTCCACACCGC
>JBAPOM010000338.1:0-7425 GCA_049279635.1 Candidatus Acidiferrales bacterium | reverse complement strand
GCCCGCGAGCGCGAAGCCACCGTCTCGCGCGCCGAAACCGAAAAGCTGTTGCTGGTAAAAAAGGCGGAGGCCGACGCCGAATCGAAGCGTTTGCAGGGCGAAGGTATCGCCAATCAGCGCAAGGCGATTATCGAAGGCTTGCGCGATTCAGTCGCGAAATTCTCGGAATCGGTCGAAGGCGCCACTCCGAAAGACGCCATGGCCATGGTCCTGCTCACGCAATATTTCGACACGCTGAAGGAGGTCGCCGGCACGAACCGCAGCAACACCATCATGATGCCGCACACCCCCAACGCGCTCACCGACCTCTTCTCCCAGTTCCGCAACGCCATCATCACCGGCGATCTCGCCGCCAAAGGCTCCGACGGCGCCGCCACCCCAGCGCCCACGCCGCACGCCTAGCGCGTAGCATCGCCTGAGGGCCGGTCTTGTAGCGGCTTGTCTTGAGAGAAGCCGAAGGGCCGCGTCGCTTTCAGGCGGGCCGCCTTTGCCTTTGGTGTTATCTCAGTGGCACAAACAATCCTGTCTGTGCTGTGCTCTGCCGTGCCGTCAAAGAACTTGAGGTGACATCTTTTCAGGTATGATGGAGCAGGGAGTTTTCCCCGCCAATCGCTGTAATTCGAGGAGCCGAGATTGATCGCACGGTACACGCGTTCGGAGATGGGCCGCGTCTGGAGCGAGGAGAACAAATTCCGGAAGTGGCTCGAGGTCGAGCTGGCCGCGACGGACACGCTGGCGGACGAAGGCATCGTCCCGCGCGAGGCGGCCGCGAAACTTCGCGAACGTGCCCGGATCGACGTGGCGCGCATCAACGAGATCGAAGCGAAGGTCCGCCACGATGTGATCGCATTCACCATTGCCGTGCAGGAAACGGTGGGCGATCCCGAGGCCGCACGCTGGCTGCACTACGGCCTCACCTCAAATGACGTGGTCGACACAGGGCAGGCGCTCCTCACCCGCGAAGCCTCGCAGCTGATCGAAAAGGACATCGCGCGCTTCGGCGAAGTGCTTGAAAAGCGCGCGTGGGAATTCAAGGACACGCCCGAAATCGGCCGCACGCACGGCATTCACGCCGAGCCAATCACCTTCGGGCTGAAGGTCGCCAATTGGTACGCCGAAAATCGGCGCGATGCCCAGCGGTTTGCGGTGGCAGCGCGCGAGATGGCTGTTGGGAAAATTTCGGGCGCGGTCGGCACGTGCACGCACCTCGGCCCCGAGACGGAGCAGAAAATCTGCCAGCGCCTCGGCCTGGCGACCGCTCCCATCACCTCGCAGGTGATCGAGCGCGACCGCCACGCGCAATATCTTTCGGCGCTCGCGATCGTGGCGGCGTCGCTCGAGCGCGTCGCGACCGAAATCCGCCACTTGCAGCGCACCGAGGTTCGCGAAGTCGAGGAGCCGTTTGGCGGCGAGCAGCGCGGCAGTTCGGCCATGCCGCATAAGCGCAATCCCGTTTCTAGCGAACAGATCTGCGGGCTCGCGCGCGTGGTGCGGGCGAACTCGCTAGCGTCGCTCGAAAATATCGCGCTGTGGCACGAGCGCGACATCTCGCACAGCTCGGTCGAGCGCGTGATTCTCCCTGATTCGACGGTCCTGGCGGATTACATGCTGAACAAGACGACGGATATCGTCGCCAACATGAAGGTTTTTCCGGAGCGCATGAAGCGCAATCTGGACTCGACGCACGGCCTCGTTTTTTCCGGGCAGCTCTTGCAGGATTTGGTCGAGCACGGCGCACCGCGCGAGGATTCCTACAAGTGGGTGCAGGCGCACGCCATGGCCGCGTGGGAGTCCGAGACGAGTTTCAAGGATCGCGTCGCCGCCGATCCCAACATCCGGAAGTTCCTCGACGAGAAAGCGCTCGCGCATACTTTCAATTTGCAGCGGCAGCTGCGCGCAGTCGACGCGATTTTCCGTCGCGTCTTCGGCGCAAAGTCCTCAGCGGCGCACTAGAGCTCGTCTCGGCTGTACGCAGGGCCAGTTCTAGAACCACTACCAAGCGCTTTCGTGGGTGTTTCCTCGGCTAAGCGCGCACAATCAGCCAATGGGCGCCATTTTTTGCCATTTAGCCGCGATTTAAGCTCCCGACGAGAGACTCCAGGAGTACGCTGTCGGAGCACATTTTTCGGACACATTCGGGTCGTCAGTTGGGGACGACGGGGCCGAGTGTCGAGCCGACGCGGAATTTCTTGTAGTCCGAGTAATGGTCGATGAAATTCTGCTTCAGGTTCACGAACACGATGCGCGCGCTCAAGTGCACCTCGGCGTAAGACGGCAGCCAGACCTCGTTGTTTATCTTTTCCTGCTCGAAAACGAAGTTCGATCCTTTGTGAACGGACGCGAGCAGGCCGCCGCCCACCTTGGCCGATTCGGCGAAGTGCGCTTCCAGACGCGCAATTTCGCGCGCCTGCTCGTCGACCCACATCTCGCCCGTGAGTTTCTGGATGATGCGATCGATTTCCTTTTTCGGCTTGTAATCGGGATTGCCCGCGAAGTCGAAGGCGATCACTTCCTGGCCGCGAAACATCACGCGGCGCGGGTTGGTGAATTTTTCGGCGCGCAGGAAGTCCGAAAGCTCGGCCTCGTCCTGCTCTTCTTTCTTGGCGCGCTTTTTCGGGTCGGCGGCAAGCTCGCCCTGCTTCTTTTTCAGCTCGTCGTATTTCCTGTTGAAGCGATCGCCCTCGTTCTGCTTTTCGTCGCCGGTGAGCGGCTTGCCGTCCTTGGCCAGCAGATGAAGGACCTGCTCGTCGCCGATATAGAAGACGTCGTAGTCCTTTACCGTGCGTGATTTCACGTTGCCGTCGGAATCGGTTTTGTCTTCCTCTTCGGAAAGATGGCAGGTGTAGTCCTTGCGAAGATCCTCGATGGCGCTTTGGTTTTTCTGGATGTCGAGCAGCAACGTGGGAATGTCGGGCAGCGGCCGCGTGTCTGGCGAGGCTTGGGACTGCGCGGCGGAATTGTTTGCTTGCGGAGCCTGAGCAGTCCCGATGGACGATGCAACGAGAATGACAGCGACAAGAATCGAGAAATCAGCGAGCGCGCCGGAATTGGAGCAAAGCTTCTTCATGCGAACATTGAAGCAACTACCCACCACGGCGGGCGCAAAAGGCGCGCATGCTGCGGATGAACCTGCGCAATGGACGCTCGCTTCGCTCGCGGTCTTTTCGCGGGGCTGAAGCCCCACGCTTCCACCACGGGCCCTCACATGCGCCGTCACAAAACGGCGATCCCTCGGCTCGTCCGCCGCGGCGGGCTCGCTCGGGATAACGATCCTTATCGGATCGTCACTGGACGCGCTGCATGTAGCGGCCTTCGGAGGTGTCGACGCGGACTTTGTCGCCGGTGCCTACGAACGGCGGGACGTTGATCACCAAGCCGGTCTCGAGTTTTGCGGGTTTCATTACCGCGCTCGCAGTGGCTTTCTGGATGCTGGGCTCGGTTTCGACGACGGTGAGGTCCACGGTATCGGGCAGCAGGACGCCGATCGGCTTATCGTCGTAGTATTCGATCTTCACGGGCATGTTGGCGATGAGGTAGTCCTTCGAATCGCCGACGATATCGTTTTGCAGGGCCATCTGCTCGTAGTTTTCGGTGTTCATGAAGTGATGGCCTTCGCCGTCGCTGTAGAGATATTCGAAATCGACTTCGTCGACGGTGACTTTCTCGAGCGAATCTTCCGCGCGGAACCTGTAATCGATCATCGAGCCGGTGCGCAGGTTGCGCATCTTGGTTTGCATGGCGGCACGCTTGTTGCCGGGCGTGCGGTGATCGACGCTGTAGACCGCGAAGAGGTCGCCCTCGTGCTTGATGATCATTCCGGCGCGCAATAATGTGGCCTTCATCGTGACTGCTCCTGAATTCTTCTGTGGAGTTTCCCCTGCGGGGGATTCCTAGCCGGGGGCGTGCAACCCGCCGAAGCCGCATCCAGCGCGCTTTTGCGTCCAACGCGAATCAGCATTATAGCGGCCCGCAAGCAACGCGGTCAAACGCCGTCAGTCCGGGTGACGGTTAGAATTCTTCGTCGTCTTCGAGCTTCTTGAGGCGGGTGGTTTTCATGGCGAGGCGGAAATCGCGGGAGCGGACGTCGGCGAGGATGGCGCGGCGGGTTTCGGGCGCGAGGCCACCGGGGCCGATGACGCCCGCGGCGGCGCGCGGGAAATGTTTCACGAAAATCGCGGCGAGGTGCGCGGTCGCGTAGGCGATGGGAGTTGAGACGAGGCCGCGCTGGCGGATGGTGTAGAGCGTGGGGAAGCTGGCGTCCCAGCGGATCAAGAGCGGATCGTCGCCTTTCTTGCCGCGGACGACGACGGCGGCGGCGAAGCGCGCGTTTTCGAGCACGCCGGTGCGGATCAGCTTGGCGACGCTGCGCGGCGTGAGCGTCTGCGGGAAGCGCTTGCGGATGATGCCGGCCGAGCGGTTGAGGCGTCCCTGGCGATACCAGCGGCGGAGGCGGTCGAAATCGTTGCCGCCGATTTTGGCGTCGACGTCGCGGACTTTGATGACGTAGGGCAGCATGCAGACTTCGTCCTGCGCGGCGAGATAGACGGGCACTTCGCCGATGGGCGGCGGGAAGCGGAATTTTTCGCGCTCGTCGAAGCGCTTGGCCAAAGCGAAACGGCCGTTACGATAGACGCGTGGGAGCGAAACCGCTGCGTCGTAGGCGACATCGGCCGACCAAGTGGAAATCGGGTCTTTGCTCTCCGTACTTTCGAAGAGGCGGATCTGGATCGACTCGACGGAATCGAGCATTTCGGCGGCGCGCTCGGCGAGCAGGTTGGTGAGGCCGGGCGCGGCACCCACGCAGACGAGGGCCGCGCGATTTTTCGCGACGAAGCGCTTGTGAAAGCGGAACTGCTCGGGGCGAAACGGATGCGCGGTGAGGTGCGAATTGAGATCGAGATAGTGGCAACGGAGACGCAGCGCGGCGCGCAGAATGATCTTGTTGAAGACGGCGGGCGAGGCATTGACGATGAGATTCGCGCCGCGTCCCGCGCGCACGATCGACCAAAGATTCCGTGCGTTCGCTTCAACGATCTTGATTTCGCTTTTCTTGCCGAGGAAGCGGCGGGCGCGTTCGATATCGCGGTCGCCGCACCAGACGGTGTGTCCCTGGCGCGCCAGGAGATGAGCCAGAAGGGAGCCCGTGCCACCCGCCCCCAGAACGAAGATCCGCATCGGCTTGAAACTCTACCATATCCCTCGCACACCGCATCGACGACGCAGGACACGATGCGAAAGGGCAAACGCTGGGCGACTAACGGGTTTGGGGCGCTATTGGGGCCGGGGAAAACCCTTCGCGGCATCCTGGGCCGTGGGGAAGATTTCGATCACCTTGTGCACCTGGGTGAGCTTCAGCACGCCGTCGACCATGCCCTTTGCGCCTGCCAGGCGCAGCGTCCCGCCTGATTTTTTGAGCTTCGAGTAGCACTTGACGATTTGGCCGACGGCGGCGCTATCGACGTGATCGACGGCGGAAAGATCGAAGATGAAGCTTTTTTCGTTGCGCTGGATGTGCGCGTCGACTTCCTGGTCCACCTGACGGCAATCGGGGCCCATGACGAACCGGCCCGCCATTTCGAGAATCACGATGCCCGGCGCGATCTGTTTCTTTGTGACTTTCATGAGGATGGTCTCCGCGCTTCGCTATTCCTCGTACGGGAATTGATGGATCATGCGGATACAGTCGGCGAGCGCTTCGAGCGCTGAATGGCCCCAGCCGTGGGGCAGGATCGCGGCGAGCTTCTGGTTGACGTGTTTATCGGCTTCCGCGAAAAAGCGCGCGTGCTGGCCCGCGGGTTTCACGGCGTATTCGCGCACGGTGATGCGGAATTCGATTTCGCGGCCGTCCTGGTGCTTCTTCATGGAATAAAACGAAAGCTGAGCCAGTTCGTCGGAAGGATCGGATTGCGCGTAGTGCCACTCGGCCACGGTGAGTCTCCTCGGGCAAAATGAGGGGCGGATTATACCCCACGAGATGGCGGTTGCGAGCGGGGGTTTGTGCGGCCCGGGTGCGAACTGGCGGTCGCTTTCGGTGGTGGAACAGGCTAGAATGCCGCGCATGTCAGCCGGGGCATTCCAGATTGCGGGGCGCGAGGGGGCGAACGCGAGTGTGCACATCCTCAGCGTGAAGGGCGCGATCACTCATGCGACGTCATCGGCGTTGCAGGAGGCGGTGAACGCCGCGCAGGCTCGCGACCTGATTATCGACCTGACGGAGGTGCCTTCGGTCGATTCCATGGCGGTGGGCGCGCTCGTGCGCGTGTACGTATCGTGCACCAAAGGCGGGCGCAGACTGGCATTCGTCGGACTGAATAACCGCGTGCGAAACGTGCTGCAAATCGTGGGAGTCGATCCCCTGTTTGATACATATCCGACGATCCGCGAAGCGGAATCCGCGCTGAATTGATCTTTTCCCCAAGGAAAAACCTGCAAGTCCGGCTATGAAGCTCCTCTGCGCCCCGCTACGTTACCGGGATTTAACATAGTTTTCGCAGTGGGTTTCATTGACAAGGCACAAATCGGACGCGTATCATTTCAGTCGGTGAAGCGTCAAAAGTGTGGGCGCTTTATCCCCTTCATGCTCTAGCCCCCAATCAGGGTGGAGTGACCGAGGCCGTACCCTCGGTAAGCAGGGCAGGAAGCCTTACGACGGAGGCCGCTCCGCATGTCACCCGAAAACGACCCGAACCTACAACCATCTGCCATCGACGCTGCTCCCGCGCAACCCGGGACTGAGGAAGTAACCGCTGCGTCAATACCCATGAGCGCCAGTTCGCAGGACGGCGCAGGAGCCGCTACGGGCGTGGCACCAGCACGCGAACGAGAACCCGTCGCCGATGCCGCGGAGGAAGCGGATTCGAGCGAGGCGGTGGCGGAAGCGTCCGAGGCAGCGCCTGTAGCGGCGGAGCCTGCCGCGGCGGCAGAACCCGAACCGGCCGAAACCCTCGAAACGATGGACCAGCTGATGGACCAGTTTTCCGCGCCCGAGCCTGTGGCGGCTGAGGGCGAGATCTTCGACGGCCGGGTTCTGGCCGTGACGGAAGCGGGCGTGGTGGTGGATGTAGGCGGGAAATTCGAAGGGCTGGTTCCCGCGCAGGAATTTTTGGATTCGGGCGCGCCGATTGAGTTCGGCGAAGGGCAGACGATTGAGGTCGAGCGGCTGCACGAGCAGAAGGACGGCTACGTCCTGCTATCGCACGTGCGGGCGCACCGGCGGCGGGTGTGGGAGCGGATCGAGAAATCGTATCGCGAGCACACGAACGTGAACGGGAAAATTCTGGAGCGGATCAAGGGCGGGCTGGTGGTCGATATCGGCGTGCGCGCGTTTCTGCCGGCGTCGCAGATCGAGCTGAGGCCCGTGCACGATCTCGAGGGATGGAAGGACCGCGAGATCGAAGTGCGCGTCCTGAAATTGAACCGCAAACG
>JBAPOM010000337.1:0-13213 GCA_049279635.1 Candidatus Acidiferrales bacterium | reverse complement strand
GAGTGATTCAACCTCGCAATCGATCGTCGAGACATCTGCTGGCAAAGTGCGCGGCACGGTCGTAAAAGACGTCCATATTTTCAAAGGCATTCCCTACGGCGCCTCGACCGCGGGGAAGAATCGTTTCGTGCCGCCGGCTAAGCCGGAACTCTGGAGCGGCGTGCGCGATGCGCTTCAGTACGGACCTTCTGCGCCACAGACCATACCCGGCGCCCCCAGCGGTTTGTCCGCGATGGAATTCCTGGTGGCGGGCGACACTCCCCGCGGCATTGAGGAGAACGAGGAACTCGCAAAATTTCGGGAATTAAGTCTGCCAAATACATGATAGAGGGCGGACGCCATCGGTTGTCTGCGATGCCATTGGAGCAACTGGGCAGGCCCATGCCGCCTTTCGGCGAGCTTCTCTTAAAGCCGCCTCAAGAGGACCACAGCCTCAGGCGAGCTCTATCGGAGAGATTGCTCAGAGCGGTGCGTGAGCCACAAAACGGCGGTCGCCATTCCCGATTCACCTCACGCGATTTGGAACGGGCTGCATTAGTCGTGAAAGAAGCAGCTCCCCACCTATTTGACGAAGTCAGATTCGCCATCAAAATACACCGCTGGAATTCGGCGAACCCGCGAGGTCGCCCCTTTGAGCAGAAGACGCTCACCACGGCGCTGTTCACTTTCTCAAGAGGTGCAGGCAGAAAAGCGCGGAAGAGGAGGTAGTGAACACGCTATCGTCGATCGGGATTCATATATCGGTCGAGTCGGTAAAACGCGATTACCAGCGGAAAAAACGAACTCGCGATCTGGATTCGGAATTGCTGTGGTGGCTTTGGAGAACGTGCCGCGATATTTTGCCGATGCAAGAACTAGAGAAAGCGAACGGATCCAGCGATCCATGGACACTAGGCGGCAGCACGTCGTAACTTTTGTAGCCCGCACGGTAGCACATCAGCGATGTCAGTAGGTGTTGGAAGGATGGCACCATTTATGTTTGAGAGATGTCATCTTCCGATCGCTTGCCGTTTCCCTATGGGACGCCGCGCCGGTAACTTCCTGAACATGGCGAGGCAGGGCGGGGAAGCCACTGACCGGATCGCCGGGTGTCGTCTTGAGGCCGCGAAACCCTGATGTCGCGCCAATCTGGCTGTGGCATCGCCTCGCGACACGGGACAAACTGTGTTGTGAACATGTTGTAAGGTGTTGGAAAGAAGTTGTGAAAATGTCGTCCGGTCGTAGACAACACAGCTTGGAAGGCTCGTGGCCCAGATTTCAGGTGTGGCCTATCGTCGTCCGGTGGCCGCGTCGTAGCAGCCACCCCAATGGTGTCGTAGGGTGTCGGCAAGGTGTCACGTTGGTGTTTGACGGTGTCACCCCAGCTTCCGGGCTGGCCGACGCGAGGACACGTCGGGCGTGTTAGAGCGTACGCGACCGTGTAACGACCGTGTCACGGCCGTGCTGCGATCGTGTCACGGCCCGTGCGCACGGATGTACACCCCCACAAAGGCAGCTAACTGGCGCAGGGGTCGTTGGGAAAACGGGCAGGCGGGCTGCCGATCCCACTCGTGGGGAAGCACCCCACGGCCGTGGACCCGCGCTCATAGAGGTGGACGTAAAGGGCGCCGATCGGTGGGTTAGAGCCTTCCCAAAATCTTTTCCTAAGAAATCTTCGACTGGTCAGTTTTCCAGTATTGAGCACTGGGAGATTCTTATGGCTCAGTCCAAGTTCCCGCCGTACAAGTACATCAAGCTCGACATCCAGTTTCACTTACGGACGTGGTTCAGTCTTACCGGAAGGAGGGATCCTGCAAGCTCACGAAGCCGGATGGGCGTAGATCGCACTTAGATCACTGCGCCTTGCAATGGTGTCGGTGTGCGCCTCTTTTTGAATGCCGTCCGCGATTTGCCGAGCTTGCCTGTATTGGTCCGGGGCCTCCGCAGAATGGCCCGACGCTTCGAGCGTGCGTCCCAGGAAGAAGTGGCCTTGCGCCAGCAGGCCCTGCATTCCCAGCCTCTCGCTATTGTTCAAAGCATTCTCCAGTTTGCTTTGCGCCATGGCGTAGCTTTTCATGCCCATCAACGCTTCGGCGAGGTAAATCGAGCATTCTGTAGAGGCATACTGGAGCCCCATATTGTCAGCTTCTTGCGCAAGAGCAGGCAAGGAGTCGGCGGCAGCTTGAAAATGGCCCTCTTTGACGGCAACTTTTGCCGCGTTTATCTTTGACGTCAAGACCATTTGTGGATCCTTTGTATGTGAAGCCTGTTCGAGAGCTTGACGGTAAAGAGCAGCCGCCGATTTGTAGTCACCCCGGTAGAAGGCGTTGTCTCCATCAAAGCCGAGCAATTCCGCGAGCTGACCTCCGTCCTTCAGTTCTCGAGCAATGGACAAGGCTTCCTGAAGGCTTTTCTCCGCGTCGTCGCTTCTGCCCACCTGCGCAAGAGCTTCGCCGTAAAAGCCGAGGACCTCGGCAAGCCAGAAACCGTGCTCCTGAATGTCGCGCATGGTTTTGAGGGCGTCCTCCTGCGAACTGAGCGCCGCGCCGTATCGCCCTTGATCAGAGAAAAGGGCCCCCAGCGACGACGATTCGATCGCCGCGCCGCGTTTGTCGCCTGCGCTCCGCCTAAGATCAAGAGCTCGTTCGTAGTAATTCAGGGCTTGATCGTACTGAGCCAAACTGCACAGCGTGTCGCCCAGATTGTGAAGCGTGTCTGCGATGTCTCCGGAAACCTTCAACTTCTCCCGGACCTGCAAGGCTTGTTCGTAATAAGTGCGAGCGTTTTGGTAATCGCCCTTGAAGGAATACTGGTTTCCGATATTGGCTAAGACCAGACCTTGATTATTTTCATTCCCGGTATCGATCTCGTCCTGCAGCGATTCCTTGAAAAGCTTCAACGCCTGGTCATACTGCCCGCGGTCGCTATAGAATTGGCCAAGGTCGTTAAGCAAATCGCCCGTGCCCGCTCGGTCGCCGATTTCGCGCCGCAGATCGAGGGCGGCATTGTAGTTCTTGAGGGCCTGCTCGGGCTGACCAATGGCGGCCTGCGATGTTGCGATCGCCTGCAGGCTTTCGGCGATTCCTTTCTTGAGCCCAAGCTTTTGCTTGATCTTGAGCGACTCCTGATAATTGCGGATTGCGTCGTCGTTCTTGCTCAAATCGGCATAGCCTCCGCCCGTGGCTTGCAGAATCTCGGATTCTTGCTCTTCATTTCCCGATTCGATCGCTAACGCCTGAGCGCGGGCCAGATATTCGAGACCTTTCTGTGGGTCCCCGCTGAATATTTCGACGCGGCCGCTTTCGAGCAGGCCGGTCGAGCTATTGGGGTCGAACGCCAGCATTTTGGAAAGTTCTTGCCGAGCCTTATCGTACTGGCCCGCGTTTTCATACAGGGTCCCGAGGTTAAAGAGCACGTCCGAGTTAGTCGGCTCAGCCTGAGCGAGGTTCTCGTACGCCTCAATCGCCTTCGGGAAATCACGCAAAATCTGGTAGTGCGTTGCCTGAATCAAATATTTCTCTTGTTCGGGAAGCTGATCGCTTAGCTCAACCGCTCTTCGGGAGGCTTCCTCGGCGTCGTTGTCCTGCCCGAGGTGCGCATAAGTCCGGCTCAACTCGGAGTAGGCCAGCGCGAAATTTGAATCCTCCTTGGTCGAAGTCTGAAGGTGTTGAACCGCGTCGAGATAGTTTCCGCGCCGCATATCCTGCAAGCCCACGTTGTAGTCGCGCAGCGCCGAAACTGAATTCGTCGACGGCTTGAAGGAGCGCCCCTCGAGCTCCTTGACGATACTGGTTGAAAGCGAAAGGTTCGATCGAATATCCCCTGCCAAGTGATCGATGGCGCTCAGAATATTGTTTTCCGTTGCGGACTCGGCGAGAGAGGTCGTGCGGCCTGTCTTTACATCTTGAAGCGTGCCGTCAATCCTGATTTTGTCGCCGAAGCGGGCATAGCTTCCCCAGACCACGTTATCGGCGTTACTAAAATCGGCGAGCCGCTGGATGGTTGCCGGGTCGAGTGACGTGTCAGAAGGCAGGCGCAAGTCGCGAAAGATCTCGCCTACGCGTTCCGAGGATACGACGCGGAGATGAGACGACTGGCCCACATCGGTGCTCAGTGTTTCTGCGACGCTCGAGCCCAGCCAATCAAGCGTCGCGTCACCAGATTGATTGCGGAATGGGAGGATCGCGAGCGAGACAGGCGGAGTCGCTGAAGCCTGGGAGGACGGGGAAGAAGAGTGTCGCGCTCGGACGACGACCCACCCGGCCACGGCAAGCGCCGCAACGCCGCCCGCGATAGCCCATTTCTGCAATGCCGGCCAGACGCGCGCGGGCCGCTGCGCCAGAACTGTGGCGCTCCCGGGCGCTGCACCGTGGCGCCACGCTTTGAGGTCGCTCAGAATCTCGTGCGCTGACTGATAACGCAGCTTGGGATCGATTTGAAGGCATTTGGCGACGACATCGCTAAGCAGGGGAGGAACGCTCGGTTCCACTACGGTCAGCGGTCTGGGCGTCTCCCGTGTTCGTTTGTACATCGCCGCCTGCCCCGTGTCGGCCTTGTACGGCAGGGAACCAGCCAGCAATTCGTACAGGATCACTCCGATGGCGAAAAGGTCCGATCGCGCATCGACGCGCTCTCCCATCACCTGCTCGGGAGACATGTAGTCGGGCGTGCCTACCAGCATTCCGGTTTGCGTCATTCCGCCGGTCTCGATCGAGCGCGCGATTCCGAAATCCATCACGGCCACTCGGCCGTGCCTGTCGATCATGATGTTCTGCGGTTTCAGGTCGCGGTGCACCACGCCTTCGCTGTGAGCTACTTCGAGCGCCAGGCAAACTTGTTCGAGGATCCTTACGGCCTCCTCGGGACTCAGCCTACCCTTGTCATTGAGGAGGGATTTGAGGTCCTGCCCCTCGATGAACTCCATGGTGATGAACTTGATTCCGCTTGCTTCGCTGAGATCGAAGATCCGAATCACGTTGCGATGCGTGATCTGGCGGGCGAGAATCAACTCCTGCTTGAAGCGCTGAAGAATTTCCGGATGAATCGCTAATTCGGGGCGGATCACTTTTAGGGCAACGGCGCGATCCAGCTCCAGATCCTTCGCTTTGTAGACGGCCCCCATGCCGCCTTGCCCGAGTAGCTGCAGAATCTCGTAGCGCGCCCCGAGAATGGTGCCGGGCGCAAAAGATGCACCTATGGCTATTCCCACTGGCGAAGGCAAAGACCAATTCTTCGCGAAGGCTTCCGTCGCTGCGTTCGGAGGAGGCGTCACAACCGCGGTGGCTGCTATTGTGGCTGCGTTGAAGTCGAATGAAACGCCGCACGTCGCGCAACGAGCCGCGGTGGGGGAATTGCTTGACTGGCATTGCGGGCATTCGATCATGTGGTAGCCCGGCGCCGGGTACACGACCAACGGGTACACGACGAAGTGAAAGTTAAATTAAGTCTTCCGAACTGATAAATCAAGGGCTTCGCGGCTTTCGAGTCGATCAGCGGAGAGTCAATCGGTCTGACTGGGAAACAGTAAGACTCGCATGATCGGCGAGACTCCCCTGCGCCGACGTCCAACGCGATGCTCCTCAGCCGATCAGAGTCAGCAATACAATTGGGCCTTGGATTGCTCCCGTGCGATCCCAGGATCGGGGTCCTTTGGTCGCTAAGTTGATCTCGTGAGGTGTAAGTCGCTTTCTAGGCGGTAAATAGTGTTCGCTGGTCGTGGCTACCGACGAGCCGGTGTCGGGCGGTCCCATGCCAACTATGTGCAAAAGTTTGCATTCATGGCGCGTTAACGTCCAAGCAGTCTGCCGATATCGGGCCGTTCGATCAGCGGTCGTCCGCAAATGGAGAGCTAACAGATGGGCGAGCTGAAGTTCAGGCAGGGCGCCGTACCGCAGGTCCTAGGTCTCTCTATTCTGATCCTCTCGGCTGCCCTCTGGACGCCGGCCCAGGCTCCAAACACCATTAACACCATCGCTGGCGGCGGGACCAATCCGACGTCGCCGACCGCCGCATATCTCGGCTTCCCCAGCGCCGTCGTGCGCGACGCGTCAAACAATGTTTACATTGCAACGCCCGGGCTTGAGGTGGTTTACAAGGTTAGTGCTGGCGGGCAGCTGTCGATTTACGCCGGCACTGGAATAGCGGGATTTTCGGGGGACGGTGGTCCCGCGAACACAGCACAGCTGAATTTTCCTCTGGGCCTCGCCCTCGACAGCACAGGAGACCTCTATATAGCCGACAGCCTGAACAATCGAATCCGGCGCGTCGATGCGTCCACGGGCGTGATCACCACGTATGCCGGCTCCGGCGATCAATATAATGGCACCGGCTTTTTCGGCGGTTACGGCGGCGATGGTGGCCCGGCTGCTAGCGCCATGATGAACTTCCCGTCCGGCCTGGCATTTGACGCAAGCGGCGATCTCTTCGTCGGTGATGCGAGTAATGAGGTCGTTCGGAAAATCGATAACACAACCGGGCACATCATTACCACCTATGCGGGCAATGGAAAGTTGGGAGTTCCTGGAACGGCCAACGGCGATGGCGGCCCCGCAACCAGCGCCCAACTGAATGCTTACGTCGGGGAGCTCCTGGATGTGGCGACGGACGCAAGCGGAAACCTTTACATAGCGGATTCGGGAGATTCTGTCATCCGAAAGGTTGACACCTCAGCGAGTCACATCATTACTACTTATGCGGGCAGTCCCAGCCACACCTTCACATTTTCAGGCAACGGCGGCCCCGCCAACGAGGCGGGCCTGAATACCCCGGAGGGACTTGCCTTCGACGCTTCAGGCGACCTTTTTATCGCGGACACCTTTAACGGGCAAGTCCGCGAGGTGGACACGACGCCCAGTCACATCATAACAACCGTCGTAGGAGGAGGCGGGGCATGCATCAGCTTCGCGACTGGCTGCGGCGACGGAGGCGCGCCAGCCAGCGCGTTCTTGAATCGCCCTTTTGCCCTGTTCGTCGACGCTGCTGCGAATCTGTTTATAAGTGATTTCGGAACCAGCACGGTTCGGGTTGTGTCACCGAGTCCCAGCTCAATCATTTCCACGTTTGCGGGCGGTGGAAACGGAGGCTTGGGTGGGCTAGCAACGAGCGCCGTTCTGTCACTCCCCTACACGATTGTGAGCGATGGTTCGGGGAACTTGTTTTTCCTGGATCGATTTAGTGTCAATCGATACGACTCCGGCTCGCAAACGCTCGGCGCATACGCCGGCAATGGGCTTGAGGGAATAAACATTGGACCCGGTAACGGCGACGGCGGTGCTGCAAGTCAGGCGACGCTCTTCGAGCCGTTCGCATTGGCTCTAGACAGTTCCGGGAACCTATACATAGGAGACTTCTATCAGTGGGTTCGCCGCGTGGATGCCATCACCAAAACCATCACAACCTATGCAGGCACGGGGCCGGTGTGCAATGCGGTTGTGACCCCCGCGTGCGGTGACGGAGGAGCGGCCACCAGCGCGACGTTCGTCGACATCGCTGGCATCGCGACCGATTCAGCGGGAAATCTATACATTAGCGATGCGGGACTCAACCGGATACGCCGTGTGGACGTCGCTACTGGGATCATCACAAACTACGCGGGAACGGGCGCGGCAGGGCATTCCGGCGACGGCGGACCGGCGACTTCCGCCACGCTGTCCTTTCCGTATGGATTGGCTTTCGATTCTGAGGACAACCTATACGTCGCCGATGCAGGCAATAACGTAATCCGTAAGATCGACAACACGCCCGCGCACAACATCACCACATACGCCTTCAACGGACTTCCGACGTTTGGTGGCGATGGCGGCCCGGCCCTTTCGGCCAGTATGCAAGAACCGCTACAGGTTGCAGTCGATTCGAACGGGAACGTGTTCGTCAGCGGCGGGTACGACAATGTGGTTCGGCGGATCGACAATGGCGAAGGCAGCAGCGAGCTGAGCGTCATCACCGTCGCAGGCGACGTGCAAAACCTCGACGGCGGCTTCTTCGGAGATGGTGGGCCTTCGACGCAAGCCCTGCTCGATAACTTCGGTGTCGCGGTTGATGGGAACGAAAATCTTTACATTGCCGATACTGGAAACGACCGCATTCGCAAGGTGCATTTGGCGCCGGTCGCGGTTGTCACACCAGTCCTTCCCGCGCAGTTCGGACCCGTTTTCGCTGGAAGCTCCAGCAGCGCTACGGGAGTTGTGGAGTTTGGAAACACGGGGCTCGATGATCTGCAGGTCAACAACGTCACCGCATCGACCGGCTTCGTCGTCACGACTTGCAATGGGGCGATAAACTCGTTTGCCGTCCCGCCAAGCTTCAGCAATGGCTGCTCCATTACAGTTGCTTTCTCGCCGGCCGCGGGCACGCCGCCGGGAACTGTGACCGGGAACCTCACGTTCACGACAAATGACCCCGCGAACCCGTCGTTTACTTTTCCGCTGACCGGCGTGGTCGGTGCGACGCCCGGTGTGACGTTGAGCGTGAGCGGAGTGGGAAGCGGCAGCATACTGAGCAGCCCTTCGGGAATCGATTGCGCAGGCACAACCGGCACCTGTTCGGAAAACCTCCCGGTGAACGCGCAGGTAACGCTTGAGGCCGCCCCGAATACGGGCAACTCATTCGCCGGATGGACGGTCAACGGCTCGTCCACGACCTGTCCCGGCGCAACCGCCTTGTGCACCATTACGATGAGCGCGGCTACGAGCGTGGTGGCGACATTCAATACCGGTTCGTCGTCGCCTCCACCAACACTGACGGTCGCGGCGGCTGGCAACGGCAGCGGCACAATTACAAGCGTCCCAGCCGGGATCGATTGCACGATCACGGATGGTACCGCGAGCGGCACCTGCTCCTTCTCTGGATTTGCGGCGGGCGCGACAGTCGTTAGTTTGCGTGCGGCCGCAACCGCCGGCTCGAAATTCGCGGGATGGTTGACAACGCTCTGCGGTTTGCTCCCGCTCAGTGACACTTCGGGACCCTGCCAGTTCAATCTCGCTTACGCCAGCATCGCAAGTCCCCCGCAAGTCACGGCCGTTTTCAGCGGGGCGCCGCAGGCGTTCACTCCGGGGCAGATTTTCGTCGGGAGCTATGCCGGGACGATTCTCGTCTACAACCCCAACGGCACCCTCGCGCAGGTGCTCAGCTCGGGCAACTTGAGCCCCAACTCGCCGATTTACGGCATGAATTTCGACAGCGCCGGCAACCTGTACGCAGCAAGTCCGCGAGCCTCTGGTGTAACGGACGGTACCGTCGAGTTTTTCGGAAATGACGGCTCGGGTCCCACCACGTTCGGCACCTATACGACTGGCGAGCCGACCGATGTGCTGATCGATCCATCGGGAAACGTGTTCACCGGGGGAGGTAGCGGCACGGCGCTTACGATTTCGGAATTCGCCGGCGGCCAGAACGCGGCGCCGACAAGCCTCCTATATCCGGCGTACGAATCGAGCACCGGCAACAACGGAGCTTATATCGACCTGCTCGATGACAACGAGAGCATGCTTTACACGGCGGGGGGCAACTGGGTTGGGAATTTCGATGTTCTGTACAACCACCAGAATCCCGATTTCGCGGACAATTTGCCCGGCACCGGCGCCTATCAAATCCGCGAACTGAGCGACAAGAGCGTGCTTGTCGCGGTTACGACGGAAGTCGTGCGGCTGAGCCCCACGGGCAGCATAATTCAGACCTACACGCCCGGCGGCTCGGGCACTTTCTACGCCTTGGCGCTGAATCCGGACGGCCTTTCGTTCTGGACCGGAGACGGCATAACGGGCACTGTATATCAGATACGGATTTCCGACGGGGCCGTGCTGGACACAGTCAACACCGGCTTAACCTTCGCCCAGACGGGAAACCCCACCATCTTCGGAATTGCTGTTCTCGGATCGGTCGCATCGGGCGCCGCGGACGTTTCGGTAACCATGACGGGACCGGCATCCGCCGTGCTTCAGAATTTGCAGTTCACGTATACGATCACGGTTAGGAACAACGGCCCGTCCACCGCCGCGAACGTTGCTGTCACCGATCCGTTTCCATCCGGCATTACTGTTGTGTCCGCCGTGCCGTCGGTGGGTGCATGCCAAGTTTTGGCGACCGTCACCTGCACGCTCGGGACGATGACCAGCGGCCAGACGGCCACGATCACGGTCGTAGCCACGTCCTCTCTTGCAGGGACGGTGTTCAACGCTGCGAACGCGACCACCACGACGCCCGATCCCAACCCCGCCAACAACGAAGCGACTACCACGACAACGGTCTTGCCCGCGTCTACCTTGCAAATCCTTGCGCCCTTCACTGGCAGTGGAACCGTCACGGACAACCTCGGTCAAATCGATTGCGTCGACACCGCCGGCGTCCTTGCCGGGACGTGCCTCGCCACCTACGCGACTGGAACGGAGGTCACACTCACGGGCACGCCGAGCGCCGAAAGCGTCCTTTCCGGTTGGTATCCATGCACCGGCAGCGGGACGTGTACCGTGGAGATCGGCACCAGCCCTCAAATTGCGGAAGTCTTTTTCACTCCCGCCGTGACTTCGTACACCCTATCCGTCGCGGCGAGCGGTCTCGGAAACGGAACAATCACCGACAGTTTCGGACAGATCGATTGCACGTCGACCGCCGGTGTTCTCAGCGGCGCCTGTTCGGCTTCGTACGCCGGCGGAGACGTTGTGGTTCTGACCGCGACCGCCGGCACGGGCAGCACATTCGGCAGCTGGAGCACCTGCGCGGGAACAGGCACGTGCGCCGTTACGATGACGAGCAATCAGACCGTGACGGCGACATTTGCCGTTGCGGTCACTCTTAAGACAATCACCGTCACTCCCGCCAACCCAACCCTTGGAGTGAACTCCACACAGACGTTCCTGGCGATTGGCGCCTACAGTGACGGCAGCACGCAGAACTTGACCGGTACGGTGACTTGGAGTTCTGGCACGACGATCGTGGCCACCATCTCCACAACCGGTTTCGCCACCGCCGTCGCCGCTGGAACCTCTACGATCTCGGCGACCTCGGGCAGTGTTGTCGGCTCGACCGTATTGACGGTAGTGGCGCAACCCTACGCCTACATGGGCAGTGTTACTTCCGCAAATTGCTGCCTCGACGTCCTGAATACTTCCACCAACCTTGTCGTGGCCACGATTCCCATCACCAATTTCAACGCGCCCTTTGGCATCACCCCCGATCAGAGCCGCATTTATATAGCTGACAACGTCAACAATCTTCTGAACGTGGTGGACACGACGACGAATACGCTGATGACCACCATCCCGATCGGCGTTGCGCCCACGGCGGTCGCCATCACGCCTAACGGTTTGTACGGATATGTGGCCGACTTGGGAGACAACAACGTCCCCGTGTTTAATGTTGCCACCAACGCCTTGGTGACCAACGTCTCCGTAGGATTCCCAACGGCCACCCTTACCGCCTCGCCTGATGGGGCATGGGTCTATGCCGCGAGTGCATTGGATAACACGTTTGCCGTGATCAACACCTCCACCAATACAGCTTCCAGTTTCACCGTTGGCGCGTCTACAAGTTGCGTCGCGGGACCGACCTTCAATCCCTCCGGTACGCTGGCCTTTATCACCGAGCAGACCTCGTGCTCAACTTTCCCGCCGACCACAACTGGATTCCTTGACGTTGTCTCTGTACCCACGAACTCCCTTGTCGCCGCTATCCCCGTTGGTATCGAACCGATTTGGTCGGCCGTCACCCCGGATGGGGCTCGCCTCTACGTCTCGAACACTTTTTCGAACACCGTTTCTGTGATTGACACTGCCACCAACACGGTCATCGCAACCGTGCCTGTCGGGACGGCCCCCCAAACCCTCGCCGTCACTCCAGACGGCACATCGGTCTATGTTTTGAATGCGGCGAGCAATACCGTGTCCGTCATCGAGATTTCCACGAACACCGTCAGCGCAACTATTCCGATTACAACTCCTTTTGGCATCGTTATCGCCGCTCCGCCGGCGGCTTCCGCGGCTACGGTGCTTGCGCTGAAACCTCCCAATCTGATCTTCAACCCGCAGGTGTCTGGAACCACAAGCGGGCCGCAAACCATCAGCGTGACCAATCCCGGTGCGGCTGCGGTCACGCTTACCAGCATCGCGCTCACCGGCCCGAATGTAGCTGACTTCCCATGGGTCAACAGTTGCCCGGCGCCAAGCGCAACTTTGGCTGCCGCAGGCACGTGCGGCCTCCAGTTCACTTTCACCCCAAAGGCAACCGGCGCCCGCACCGCGTTCGTGACCATCACCAGCACCAATGGCCTTGCCAGCATCACGCAAACCGCGCCTATCACCGGCACCGGCACTGGCGCCACTCCCACCGCTTTCAGTAAGCTGACTCCATCCCAGTCAATCACTGCTGGCACCGCTTCGATCAGCCTGGCAGGCGTGATCGGCCACGGAACAACATTCCCAAGCGCCGGAGAAACTGTTTCGATCACAATCAATGGCGTCACGCAATCCGCCGCTATCGGAACCGCTGGCGCATTCAGCGCCACATTTGCGACCTCCACCATTCCCGCATCCACGACGCCGTACGCCATCACTTATAGCTACGGCGGAGACGCGACCTTTACTTCCGCTTCCGACTCGAGCACGAGCCTGACCGTGAATGCGCTCGTGACGAACTACACGCTCACCATATCGGATCTGGGGACAGGGACGGGCGCCGTAACCGATAACACGGGGCAGATCAATTGCAGCGAGGCCAGTGGAGTGGTAACAGGGGCCTGCTCCGGAAGCTATGCGAGCGGGACAGAGGTGATTCTGACGGAGACGCCTTCGTCTCCGAGCACATTTGCCGAATGGGGAGGAGCCTGCGCGTCGTCAGGGACTGGAACATCGTGCACCTTGACGATCACGTCGAATCTCACGGCGAGCGCCAACTTCCTGCCGCCGCCTGCATCGGTCAACTTGACGTTCCCGGCGGGAGTGAACCCTCCACCGCAGCAGGCGGTGTTCAATTGCCCGTCGAATCCGAATCCAAGCCCCACAAATCCATGCACGGATCCGAACGCGCACGTTCTGCAGTTGCAGTTGCCGCAGGTGAATAGCTCTTTCACGGTAACGGTGACGGCGACGGAAGTACCACCGTCGCAGGCGGATGGTCTGTGCGAGGTAGGGAACACGGTCCTGAACGATTTCGATTGCCGGTTCTCCACGTTCTTCAACTACGGGACGGATGCAAACGGGAACACGATCGTGCCGTACTGCTATCCGTATGCGAACGGGAACTG
>JBAPOM010000336.1:0-11897 GCA_049279635.1 Candidatus Acidiferrales bacterium | reverse complement strand
TAGCCGCTTTTTCGTTCCGGCAAAACGCCTGATTCGCACGCGCCTGGGTCCCGTAGCTGTGTCGATTAGAAGTGGTCGTCCTCGTGTGTTTGCAATGAGTTGCGAGCGTTTCTAATCGCCGCAGTGTCGATTAGGAAAGCGTGATTCGTGAGTAGTGATTGGTGAGTGGTGGCTCGTGAATTGCGGTTCGTGGCTCGCGGGCAGTACCTCGAGAACATGCTGCAGTTGAATCTGCGCAAAGGAATGCTCGCTGCGCTCGCGTCTTTTCGCGGGGCTGGAAGCCCCACGCTTCCACCTGGCCGAAAAGCCTCACCCCGGGAAAGCGGGGTGAGCTAATCAAAATCGTTTCGCATCGTCTTCCGAACCCAAATTTTCAAAGAGCGTTCGGCTCTCGTCGAGAGAGCGGGCGACTTTTGTCGTCCAGACTAGGCTGGCACATTGCGGCGCGTGCGTCAGCTGTCCGCGAGTACAGGATTCGTACAGGGCTGGAATGCTGTCACAACGAGGCGATGCTGGCGGCGGCCGAAGCGGAATTGCATTTCGGAGCCCGCTTGCATCGCTCGCGCCAAAGGCCCCGCCCTCACAAACCGAGGGCGGGGCACCCGGCACCCGTTTTCGATCATTGTGCATGGTCCACGAATGACTCTTTCGCATCTGGGAGCTTTAATCGGTACCAAAGTACCAGAGTGCGGCCCCGAATTTTATCTGTAGTCTTATTGACAGATTCAATATGGGGGCCGGGTCATGAAAATCGTCATTTCGGGACTCGCGGTGTGTCTTCTTCTCGCGGGAGCAGTCTGGCTGAGGGCGAAGGAGCAGTCAGGCCCCGCCTGGCCCATCGGCGAAGCCCAAATCCTCGCGCTCGTCGCCGGAGACGCGCTGCCGGAAGACATCGTGCATTTCGTTTCCGTTCGGGGCCTCACTTTTCACCCAGGCGAATCCTACCTGACGGAGCTCAAAACTGCTGGCGCTGCTCCCCCCGTGATCGATGCGCTAAAGACAGCCAAAGTGATTCCACCGAATGCCCCCGAACACGATGCCAGCCCTGAATTCCTGAACGATCTGGTCAGTGCGGCGACGCTGAAAAGGGACGAGAAATACGCAGAGGCGACCGTCGTACTGACGGCCGCCCTGCGGGACAGCTTCGACAAATCCGACGTCGGCTTTGTCATGGCGGGGGTGTTGAGTCAACAGGAAGAATGGGAGGCTGCGGGCCGAATCTATGATCAGATACTCGATGACGACGCGCACTACCCCGAAGCCCACGCGAAATACAGCTACGCGCTGGACAAGACGGGAGATTTCACCGGCGCACTCTCGCAGGCGAAAGAGGCACTCGACGAATATGCCGATGACGCCGAAGCTCACCGGTTCGCGGGCGTGGCGTACGACGATATGGGGAATACCCAGGCGGAGCTCGCCGAGTATAACGAAGCACTGCACATCAAGCCCGACTATGCGGTCGTCCATTACGATATCGGATACTCTTATGATCATCGAGGAGCGTTTCCCCAGGCCATCGTCGAGTATCGCAAGGCGATCGCGCTTGATCCCACCTTCGTCAACTCCCACCTCAACTTGGGCAACATGCTCGACGAGACGGGAAACCTTCCTGGAGCCATCCAGGAGTGGCGAAAAGCAAAGGAGCTTGCCCCGCGAAGGATCGAACCGCGAATGAATCTGGCGAATGCACTCCTCCGCGCTCAATCAGTGAAGGAAGCCATCAACGAATACCGCGAGCTCGAAGCGATGGCTCCAGATTCGGAGGTGTGCCACCGGTGTTTCGCCTACGCCCTGTTTAACGACTACGAATTCGACGCAGCGGAGAAGGAATTCAAAGAAGCTGTATCCATCGACCCATCGGATTCGGACGCCTATGCGGGGTTGGGCGGCATCGAGGAACAGAAGAAGAACTACGACGCTGCGCTGCAGGATTACGAGCACGGCGCCGAGCTGGACCCCACGGCTTTGAATGCACGCGTTGGAGCGGGTCGAGTGCTGCTCATTCAGAAGAAATATCAGGACGCGTGCGCCATGCTGAAAGAGGCCGTCGAGGTGCGCCCGGCAAACGCGAGCGCGCATGAGCTGTATGCGCAAGCCCTCGACGCGTCCGGAAACGTCCCGGCTGCGATTTCGGAATTCGCCCAATCCTATTCACTCGACCATCAACCCAGAGTCATGGACGAGTTGGCCGCCGAGTATGAAAAGAATGGCGATTGGGTCAATGCTATGGACCAGTACCGGCGCGCCGTCGCTGAACAAGTTACGTTCGAGTCCAAAAGCCTGATTCAACAGTTCGCCTATTGGAAACTGCCGGTAAGCCCCGAGAAGCCTATGATGCAGCCAAGGGCCGCTACGCCGCCCATTTGGTTGAGCTCCGCGCGGCCGGTAAAAGCGCCGAAGCGGCAGACCTCGATAAGCGCGTTCAGGCGACCATTGCCACCACAAATATTTCCGATCAACTCGACGCGGCAATGGCCAAGGCATCAGATGTGGAGCAGAAAGGTCAGATCGACGAGGCGGAAAAGGATTATAAGGACGCGGTCGACATCGCTCTGAAACTCCAGCCCCCGGATGTGCGCGTGATGATGTCTTTGTGGCACCTGGGGAACTGCTATTTTTCACGGAAAGATTTTCCGGATGCCCAAGCGGCGTTCGATCGGGAGCTGGGGGTCGCGACGAATCTGTATGGCAAGGAATCGCCGAATCTGGCGATCCCGCTGCACGATCTGGGGCTCATCGCGCTGATGCAAGGTGACTATGTTTCTGCCGACAAATACTTCGGTCGCGTGATCGACTTAAACGAAAAGACCTATGGACCGGAGAGCAAGCAGGTATCCCAGGCGCTCGTTGCGGCTGCACAAGTCGCCTTTAAGCAGAAAAAGTACGACGAAGCTGAACCCTATTTGACGCGTGCGCTGCAGATCGATGAATCAATGAACGGGAAGGGCAGCATATACAACTTAATGAGTTTGGGACCGCTCTGCCAGTTCTACGATGAATCCGCAAACTGGCAGAAGGGGCTGGCTTGCGACCAGGAAGCTGTGAGCATCATCGAAAAACAATTTGGACCGGACAGTCCGAACTTGATTCATCTGCTGGAATTCGAGAGCCATGCGTTACGCCATCTGGGAAAAACGGACGACGCGGACAAAGTGGACGCGCACTTGAAAGACTTGCAAAAGCTGCTGCCTCCGAGCGGAACCGGACCGATCTTCGGAGCGGCGCAGTCTCCACAAAAATAAATGCCGCAGCCGTAAGAGCGTTGAAGCCTTATAGCGGCTGGTCGGGGCGGATGATCGTTGCGTTGCTGAGCTCGAGTGAACTCCGCCGAAGAACCTATAGGCAATCGCCGCGCGTCTAGCGCGTGAGCCAGGTGATCAGGGCCGAATACTGCGGGTACTGCGCGGCCAATTCGGCGCGATTGCCGGCTTCGTAATCCTGCGGGTCGAAGCCGGGGGCCATGGTGGTGCCCATCAGCGCGAATTTTCCGCCGGGGGCGAGGCGCGAGCCTTGCCACGTTCCTCCCGGGACGACGTGCTGGAGGCGCATGCCTGCTGTGACATCCTGCCCGAGTAGAACCGCCTCGCCGGCGCCGCCGGGCTTGAGCTGCAGCATCTCGACCGGATCGCCCAGATAGAAGTGGTAGATCTCATCGCCGCGCAGGCGGTGCAGCGCCGAAAAAGTGTCCGGCGTGAGCATATAGTAGATCGCGGTAGAAATCGCGCGTTCGCCCGGATAGGAACCGGGCAGCGCGCTCACGGGCACGGCATCCTTCGCGCGATAGGTCTCGGCAAAATATCCGCCTTCGACGGGCAGAGGCTTCATCTTGAGCAGGTCGCCGATCTGTTCGGGGGTGAGCATGGCGTTGAAGATACGAACGAGGGGCGGGGAAGGCAAGCGAAACCTGCCAGCGGACCAGGTGCGATCGACGTTGGTCGCAAAACGGCACATGCTGTGGATGAAGCGGCGCACCCCTTCCTTCGTCAGAACAGGAAGGGAACGCGCTTCGCGCGCGCCTGATTGTCGGACCTGAAAGGTTCGACCTCCCAGAGATCGAAGCCCGGGGCTGAAGCCCCCTTTTGGCAGCGCTTTTCGAGGGCCTGCCCTTCGACCTCGCTCAGGGTAAAAAGGCCCACGCTTCCACCGGCAACCCGTGTAGCGAGCGTTTGAAATCGGAAAAGGCCTCACCCTCACAAACCGAAGATGGGGCACCCGGAAGTTCAGAGGCGAAGATCCGAGGCGGGAAGCCGCGCCCCTACAACGGCTCGTAAGACAACACTAGGCGAAACCGCTTCTCATCAACTGCACGGCCCAGGAACGCGCTTCGGGAATGCCAGTTGACACCCCCAAAGAGCGTTTCCATAATCGCAAAAGGCAGGGAAGTGCCTTGGCAGAACGTTCCAAATCACTCGAGCATGCTCTCGAGCAGGCTGTTTCGCGGGCATTGCGCGACAATCTCGCTCCGCTGCAGCGGACAGCGGACGAATTGCATCAGGCCTACTCCGATCTGGTGGCGGCCTGTTCGTCCAGCCGCCCGAGCAATGCGCTTCCTGCCATGCTGCGCGCGCAAACGGCGGCATCCGCACTCGCCGCGGGACTTTCCGTCCTCTCGAATTTCGTTGCCGTCGCTCTCAACCCGCGCGATCGCAGTTCCGACGAAGACTACGCAGCCGTCGCCACCGCCGAACCCGAAATCGAAACGCCAGAACAGGAGCCTGCCAGGGCGCCCGCCCACGCCGCGGTTCACGCACCTCCGCCGGTCGATCCCAAATGGGCTCAGGAACAGGAAGCGCTCGCGGAAGCCGCCGTTGAGGAAGCTGCGGCGCAGGAAGTGGCCGCCGCCGAGGCCTCCGCTTTCGATCTTGCAGCGCTGCCCGATGACCTGAGAGACTTGCACCGACGGGCGAGCCGAAACGCGAAAGTCGCCATGCAGGACATACAATTATTGCGGCCCGAGGAAGTGAAATTGGGCCGCGAAAACCACGACATCTGTCAACGGTTGCGCAGTGATCTCGACAAGGCCCGTAAGGAATATGACCGCCGCTTCCGAGCGATTCAGGATCATCCCGTGGATTACTTCCACCATTGGATGGTGGAAATTCTCGCCAAGGGCCAGAACGACGCCCTCGGAGAGTACCCGTATCCCTCGCCTGTTCTGCGGCACTAGGACTGCGATGCGAATCTCCGGTCCGCTCCTTCGCGCGACCGGCGCAATGCTGCTCGTGTGCACGGTGAGTTTCGGCGGCGCCAGCCCGAAATCGCAGGTAAAGTCAGTGGGGATCCACGCCTCGCCGGCCGCGCCAGCGAGCCGGTCGTCTCTCTCCGAAAAGCAGCTCGAGAAACTTTCGAGGATGCTCAAGGACACGAAATCCGATTGGGCCTATGGGCGGCTCAGCTCGCTCGCCGAGGAGAAATATTCGGGTGCACTCGGGGCGCGCGCAGCCCTGGCGCTAGGCTTCTTCGACTACAACAACCAGCACTATACGCAGGCGGCGAAATGGTTCGCGCGCGCGCAGAAAGATCCGCTGATCGGCGAGTATGGGCTCTATTGGAGGGCCGAAAACGATCTCGCTGCAAATAACGATGCCGCCGCCGTCGCCGAGCTGCAGCAATTTCGCAAAGATTATCCCGACTCCGTGATGACGGAGCAGGCGCTCCAGGCGCTCGGCAACGCCGCGATCGCCGCGAAGCAGCCAGCCGCCGCGGTGGCGGCGCTCGACGCTTACCCGCAGACGACGCAACGATCGACGCTGCTGTTTTTGCGCGGCCAGGCGCACGAGCAGGCCGGGCAGATCCTCGAAGCGGCGGCGGACTATCGCAGCGTCTACGAGAATTTCCCCACGAGCGAGCACGCGCGCGAGGCTGGCGTGAGGTTCGACTTTTTGGCCGGCGCTCCGGGCGCGCAGATTCCGCCGATCCCGTTGAAAGATCGCGTCGCGCACGCGGAATCTCTCTTCGCTGCAAAGGATTGGAGCGACGCGCGGGACGAATACGCGAAGGCGTTGCCGCAGCTTTCCGGCGCAGCGGCCGAGCGGGCGCAGCTGCGGATTCTCGAATGCGGCATGTCGCTCGGCGCCGGCCCTTGGGAAGTGGCGAAGCTGCAGGTGACCGATCCCGATGTCGATGCGGAACGTTCCTTCGCGCTCGCGGGGTTTTATCGCGACCAGCTGCAGGAGCCCGAGATGATCGCCGCGGTCGAAGCGGCTGCGAAGCGCGCGCCAACGAGTCCCTGGGCCGCTGCCGCGCTTTTCCTCGCGGGAAATTACTACTGGGTGCAGCTCGATCGCGCTCAAGCCTCGAGCTACTACCGGCGGGTTGTCGATGGCTTTCCGAACGGGCCTGACACGCCGAACGCCCAATGGCGCGTCGCCTGGACCGCCACGCTGGCGCGCCAGTCGAACGCGGCGGATTTGCTCGAGCAGCACCTGCGGAATTATCCCGGCTCGCCTTACGTGGCGGACGCGCTCTACTGGCTTGGCCGCCTCGCCCAAGAATCCGGCGCTCAGCCGCTCGCGCGCAGCTATTACCAGAAGTTGGCCGACCGCTACACGCAGAATTACTTCGGCCTTCTCGGCGCCGAGCGACTGCACGAACTTGGCCCGGGGCCCACGCAAGCTTCCGATGTGCTCGGCGTAATTCCGCCGGCGCCCGATCGGCCCGCGCTCGACGGCAGGATTCCGCCCGCCGTCGCAGGACTGAAAGCGCGCGCCGACGCTCTACGTTCGATCGGCTTCGATTCCTCGGCGGAGCTGGAATTGCGCGCGGCCTACGCAGCGACGAACGAGCCGCGGCTCCTATTCGAAGCCGCGCAGGAAGCGGCAGCCGCCGGGCAATACGGCGCGGCGATTGTCACGGTGCGGCAGATTTTTCCGCAACTTGAATCGGAGGCGTTTACCGAAATTCCGCGCGAGGTTTGGCTCACCGCTTACGCGCTGCCATATGAATCTACCATCCGAAGCTGGTCGCGGAAGAACGGCCTTGATCCGCTGCTGGTCGCGGGGCTCGTGCGGCAGGAATCGGCGTTTAATCCGGACGCGCTGTCCGTGTCGGATGCGGTCGGACTGATGCAGCTTCTTCCCAAGACGGCGCGGCTAGTGGCGCGCGAGCAGCGCCTGCGCTATTCGCGAGTGCGGCTCAACGATCCGGATTACAATGTCAGGCTCGGCACCGCGTATTTGGCGTCGCTTGAGAAGCAGCTCGGCAGCGTGGAGGCGGCGCTCGCCGCGTACAATGCGGGCGACGATCGCGTCAGGCAGTGGACCACCGGGCAGACGTATCACGAGCCGGCCGAGTTCGTGGAGTCGATTCCGTTCACGCAGACGCGATTGTACGTGCAGATCATCACGCGCAACGCCAGCATCTATCGCCGGCTCTATGGAGCGCAGAACGCAAATGAATCCCGCACACCCCGAACGGGCCGCGGCGACTAGCACGAGCCCGAAACTTTCCTCGAAAGCCGAACGCTTCACCGAATCCGTAATCCGAGAAATGACGCGCCTGGCGCTGCGCTACGGCGCCGTCAATTTGTCGCAGGGCTTTCCCGATTTTCCGGCGCCCGCCGAAATCAAGAATGCGGCCAAGGCGGCCATCGACGCGGACATCAATCAATACGCGATCACCTGGGGCGCGAAGAAATTTCGCGACGCCATCGCCGCGAAATTCGAGCGCACCCAGGGCGTGACGATCGATCCCGAGCGCGAAATCACCGTCTGCTGCGGCTCGACGGAAGCGATGATTTCGTCGATGATGGCGATCATCAATCCGGGCGACGAGGTCGTGGTCTTCGAGCCGTTCTACGAAAATTATGGCCCGGATGCGATCCTTTCCGGCGCCACGCCGCGGTTCGTCAAGCTGCAGCCGCCCGATTGGACATTTGATCCGGATGAACTCGCCGCGGCGTTTGGTCCCGCGACGAAGGCGATCATTCTCAATACGCCGAATAATCCCACGGGGAAAGTTTTCGAGCGCGCGGAATTCGAATGCATCCGCGATCTTTGCGTCCGCTGGAACGCGTTCGCGATCACCGACGAAATTTACGAGCACATGCTTTACGACGGCGCCGAGCACATCTCGCTCGCGTCGCTCGATGGCATGCGCGAACGCACGCTCACGATCAGCGCGCTGTCGAAGACGTATAGCGTCACCGGCTGGCGGGTCGGCTGGGTGATTGCGCCACCCGACGTGACGGCCGCGATCCGCAAGGTGCACGATTTCCTTACCGTGGGCGCGGCCGCGCCGCTGCAGGAGGCGGGCGCCGTCGCGATGCAATTTCCGCAGAGCTACTACGACACGCTCGCGCGCGAATACGCCGCCCGCCGCGAACGCATGCTCGGAATCCTCGGCGGCGCCGGATTCAAATGCTTCAAGCCGCGCGGCGCCTACTACATCATGACGGATATCTCCGCTTTTGGATTTCCAGACGATGTAGCCTTCGCGCAATATCTGGTGAAGGAAATCGGCGTCGCCGCCGTCCCCGGATCGAGCTTCTATCGCGATCCCGCCGACGGCCGCGCGCACCTCCGCTTCACATTCTGCAAAAAGGAATCGACCTTCCAGGCCGCCACCGAGCGCCTCGCCAAGCTCCGCCCGTCACGTTAGGCGTGTATTCTTTCGCTGCGAACTCTGCGAACTCTGCGTCTCTGCGGTGATCTTTTGATGTGTTCGGCGAATCTCAAGTCTACGATTTCAAGTTTCAGATTAGGGATGGAGACCGAAACAAAAGATTACCGCAGAGACGCAGAGGACGCAGAGGAAAACACGTCCTGTCAGCGACGATCTGGTTGGCTGGGCCAGGAGATCAGGTGAGATCAAACGACTGCAGGTAATCTGGGATCGTGACCGGCCAGCCGCGCTGCGCCACGATGGCGTCGCGCAGCGACGTCAGCCCGCTCGGCTCGCCGTGGATCATGAACGTGCGCTTCGGCGACGTTTGAATCCCGGAGAGCCATCGCAGCAGTTCGCTTTTCCCCGCGTGCGCCGAGAGCTGGCCGAGTTCGACCACCTGCGCCCGCACCGGAACTTCCTGTCCGTGGATTCGCAAGAACTTTGCGCCATCGGCCAAGGCGCGTCCGCCCGAGCCTTCTGCTTGGTATCCGACGAGCAGGACGGTGCTGCGCGAATCCGGCAGGCGGTGCGCCAGATGGTGCAGCACGCGCCCGCCCGTAATCATGCCGCTCGCCGAAATGATGATGCACGGCGCGACCACATCGTTGATCTTCTTCGAATCTTCCACCGAGCAGGTCATGTGGATTTCGTGGATGTTCATCGGGTCGAGGTCGGTTTGCGGCTTTAGATCGTGATCCCCCTTGTGGTGGACATAGATGTCCGTGATGTTGATGGCCATCGGGCTGTCGAGATAAATGGGCAGGCGCGGAATCCGCTGCTGCACGCACAGCACGTGGAGGTAGTAGAGCAGCAGTTGCGTCCGATCGACGGCAAACGCCGGAATCACCAGCGCGCCTCCGCGTTTGATCGTGTCGTTGACGACGTCAGCAAGCTTGTCGGTAACGGGGTCCGCTTCATGCTCGCGATCGCCATAGGTCGATTCGCAGAGCAGGAAATCCGCGCGTGTGGGCGATTCCGGGTCTTTCAGGATCGGCTGGTCGTAGCGCCCAACGTCGCCCGAGAAGACGACCAGCGTCTGCTTGCCGCTTTCGCTGATCGTCAGCTCGAGCCACGTCGCGCCCAGGATGTGCCCCGCATCGTGCGGCAGCACCGAAAACTGCGGGCTGATCTTGAAGGCGTCATTGCCCGGGATTTCGCGGAATTGCTGCAGCGCCGTTTGCGATTCGGCCACGGTGTAAAGCGGCAGGGGCGGCTTGTGGCTCGCGTAGCCTTTCTTCGCCGCATACCGCGCGTCCTCTTCCTGCAGGTGGGCGGAATCGGGAAGCAGGAGCGTGCAAAGTTCGTGCGTCGCGATATTCGCGTAGATTGGGCCGCGGTATCCGCTGTGCACCAGCCGCGGAATATAGCCCGTGTGGTCGATGTGCGCGTGCGTGAGGAGCACCCAGTCGATCGTCGCCGGATCGACCGTCAGCTTGTCCCAGTTCCGCTGCTTCAGCTCGCGCGATCCCTCGAAGAGCCCGCAATCCACCAGCAGCCGCTTGCCTTCCGCCTCCACCAGATATTTCGAGCCCGTGACTGTTCCCGCCGCGCCCAGGAAAGTGATTTTTGGCATAGTGCGGCATTCTACGCTAGATCGCGGTTCAGCGCTCCGTCGTTTGGTCTGATACTAACTGAACGCCCGAAAAACGGAAATCAAACGCTGCGTAGTGGGCCAGTGCCTGACTAACGCCGTAACCGGACGAGTCGAGTACCGCGCGGGCACATGTAATCCGAACCAACAATCAGAAATAGGTTACGCGAGAGCCTTGCCGTACAGTACCAGCAGACGGCTCCATGCCTTCTCGGCGAGCGGCTCGTTGTAGACGCCCGAATCGGGCGGACACCAGCCGTGCAGAGCTGCGTACACTTCGATTTCCGCGGGCAGTCCCGCCTTGGCGAAGGTTTCCTTCATCACGGTCTTTTCGGTGGGGGCTTGCATATCGTCATTTTCCGCAATTGCGACCAGAAACTGCGCCTTGGTCGTCGCGGCCTCAAGATGCGGACTGTCCGGCATAGTGGTCACCAACCCGTTGCCGCCGTGGAACGAGGCCACCGCTCCGACGCGGTCCGGCACTGCGTAAGCGGTACGAAAGGCCATCGCCCCTCCCATGCAATAACCCTGCGTCCCCATCTTGCGATTCTTGGCAACCGAGGATTGCTGGTCCAGCCATCCTGCAAATGCCCTCGCATCCGTCACCTGCGTGGTCGCGTTCAGGGTTCGCGCAAGCGGCAGCAACTGCTGGATCGGAGTCGCCGCGCCCTGAGCCGCAGTCGGAGCTTTCTGGGTCCGGTAGAACGGATTCACTACCAGCACCGAATAGCCTGCCTCGGCGAGCCGCCTACCCATCTGGCGGAATGCCGGCCGCAGCCCGAAGATATCCGGCCACACCAATACGCCGGGCGCGGTGCCAGCAGATGGATGGACGAAGTAGCAGTCTGCAGTGCCGTCCGGCGTCTTCACGGTCACGTCTGATTCGGTGACCGTTACGGCGTTGGCTACTTTGGGCAGCAGCATGACGACGCCTGCTGCCAGCATGATGCCGAACTGCTTTCGCGTGATTAAACCGAGGGCTTCGTATCGTTCCTGATCCTCCGCAGCATGATCTCGATCGCACATATTTTCGCTCCTTGTCTTTCGTTTCCTCACCGGCGCTGGGTCGCTGGGCCTCGTTGCGCGGCAGACTGCGAGCGCACCGTCATGTTTTATCTGGAATTTCCATTTCGCGCTTGCGGGTCGTTTGATCACGAGGATTATAACTAAAACCATACAAATCGCCGATAGGATGGGTTCACTTAGATCTGCGAGGTTCCCGAATCTTCCACCCAAATTTCTTGGCCAGCTTCCGAAGATGGCGTTTTTCGGCCTCCGCTTCGGACGCGAGGTCACGCGCAACACGGACGCGAGGCTTATCCACGGTTTCTGCTTCGACAACTTTCAATCGAACTTCGTCACCAACGCGAAGAAGGGCTTTTTTCCACCGCACATGTTCGTTCTGTGGCAAAACGAGGTCTCCAACGTAGAGCCGCGTCTCGCGCCTCCGGCGAAAAGGTACATGAGTGATTGTGGTTGATAGAACGCCATCGTTGCCGATTCCTACGACACAAAGTTTCTTCCCGTTCAAGAATATTTGAAATGCTCGCATGGTTCACGATTATAAAGAATGGCTTGCGCAAAGGATTCTGAACGATTTGGGCTGTGGTAAGTCCTGATTGATGTCATAACGACGTCGGCCTCGCTACGGCCTGAGTAAACTGTTCGGTGTTCACCCCAACAGTGCTCGGACCGAAGG
>JBAPOM010000335.1:0-2277 GCA_049279635.1 Candidatus Acidiferrales bacterium | reverse complement strand
CTTCAGGAGATCCGAATGGTGGACGAAGACCAGGAAGCGGCGGAGGTGAGAGAGACGGCGGCGAATGAGTTGAAGCGACTCACGGCGCGAATGGGAGCGAGGGGTCGAGAGTTGAGAGTTCAGAGTTGAGAGCTAGAGAATCGCGAGATCACGATTGAGAGGGGGCGCATGCGCGAACGATAGGCGGTTACCTCGCGCACCTGTCCCGGACGACGCGAAGAGTGCGGCACCCCGCACGGGCAGTGACCTCCGTAGTCAGATAACGGTGCGGTGTCCGCGGCCTGCGCTCTCAAGATCACTGCCCAAATTCATCGGGTTAAGATGAGCCACCCGGCCCGCTAGGCGTGGGCCACTTTTTCTCTCCGATAGGCCGGCGCGAAAACTTCGGCTACAAAAGTCTCCAGCGTTGTGGGAGTGGTGTTCCTTGGGGAGCGTGGCTCGAGGACCTTTAAGTAGCCCGAATTCTGCGCATCCGCCAACTCCAACAGCAGATCCGCCATATTCGAAGACATGCCCATCTGCACGAAACCGGGCTTCAACTGTGCCGCGGGCATCTGCTTATATGTCAGGTCGGGCTTGCCGATCGCGGCGCCGATTATTTTGGCGGCTTCCGTGTTCGTGACATCGCGAGGCCCTTGCAGTTCGCGCGTGCTCTTCCCCTGAAAATCGACCTCCAACAGGGCGTCGGCGGCTGCGTCGCCGATATCGCGCGCTGCGATCATGGGTACCGGCAGATCGCCTCTGACAGGGCCGGCCATTGTTCCGAAGGCCTTGATCACGCCAACCTGGGACAGAAGGTTTTCCATGAAGCCGGAGGCTCGCAGGTAGAGGACGTTCAATCCAGGGCTCGCGTCAAGCCTCTTTTCAAGATTGTAGAGCCCGACTACCGGGCCTGTTTTATCCGGCCTGTCCGCTCCGACACTGCTCAGCACGACGGCATATTTTATTCCGCTCTTCTCAATCGCGGCGGCCAAGGCGTCGCCCACGCGCTGATAGTGTGCCAGCACATCCGGGGCGCTCACGTCCGGCGGTATCATTGCGTACACTCCCTTTGCACCCGAAAAAGCCTTCGTGAGCGCCCCCGTGTCGGTGATGTCCGCAACAAAAGCCTCTGCGCCCTTCTTTACGAATGGTTCTAGCCGTTTTGCGCTGCGGCCTACAACACGCACCTGTTCCCCTCGTGCGAGCAACTTTTCCGCTACTTTGCTTCCCGTGTTTCCTGTCACGCCGGTAATGACGTACATAGGCTCCCTCCCTATCCTTCAATGAATTGAATTGTAGGGCTGGTATTTAAGTAGATGCCGGCTGCCCTCGGAGGGTGCACCAAAATCTTACAGCGGGATCCAGAGACTCGATGGAAGCACCTTGACGAAATACAGTAACCACGGTATTCCTCCCAAGAAGCTGCTTGATTAGTCTGCCGTAGTCGTCCGAGACACGGCGCCCCCAAGAGTTCCCTCGGGAAGAAACTTTTTCCACTCCCTTACATCACGCCAACCTTCCAAGAACTCCAGACAACTTCAAAGGAGAAGATATGATGAGCCAAACGGGCGCTACGCAACGACGCAGTGAGGATACAATTCGTCCGTTTCACGCGACTTTTCCCGAAGCAGAACTTACCGAATTGCGCAGGCGCGTAAACGCAACAAAGTGGCCGGAACGGGAAACGGTCACGGATGCAACCCAGGGCGTACAGCTTGCGACGACTCAAGCACTCGCGCGCTATTGGGGCACGGAATACGACTGGCGTAAGTGCGAGGCAAGATTGAATGCCTTGCCGCAATTCATCACCGAGATCGATGGGCTGGACATTCATTTCATCCACGTTCGTTCGAAACATGAGAACGCGCTGCCCCTCATCGTCACGCACGGATGGCCCGGCTCGATCACCGAACAGTTGAAGATCATCGATCCGCTAACCAATCCCACGGCACATGGCGGGAGCGCGTCAGATGCGTTCGATGTGGTGATTCCGTCCATGCCAGGATACGGGTTTTCAGGCAAGCCGACGACCGGCTGGGGCCCTGAACGGATCGCGAGTGCCTGGGCCGTGTTGATGAAGCGACTCGGCTACTCAAAATTTGTGGCGCAGGGCGGGGATTGGGGCGCGGTCATCAGCGATCTGATGGGGGTGCAGGCGCCGCCCGAACTTCTCGGTATTCACACCAACATGCCCGGCGCGGTTCCTGCGGATATTTATCAAGCGGTTTTGTCCGGCGCGCCGATGCCGTCCGGTCTCTCAGACGACGAAAAGGCTGCCTTCGAGAGGCTCCAATT
>JBAPOM010000334.1:0-13448 GCA_049279635.1 Candidatus Acidiferrales bacterium | reverse complement strand
CATTGGATCAACCCCGTGCTGTACGTTGAGTTCGAAAACACGACGGACGCGGACAAAACGCTGAAAGAAGTGGTCGGCTTCGACGACCAGCTCGACGCCGCGGAGCCGAACTCAGTCGCGAATCAATCACACACTCACGAAATCGAAACGAAACTCATTCTCTCGAGCGATTACAAGGGCTGGAATTTCTCGGAGAACTTCATCTCCGAAAAGAATCTGGGGCACGAGCCGTGGGAATTCGGCTACGCGCTGGGGATTAGCCGGCCGCTTCGCCTCGCAGCGACGCCGCGCCCGTGCAATTTCTGCCGCGAGAATTTTATCCTCGGCGCCGAAGCGTACGGCGGCCTCGGCACGACCGATCTGCTCGCACTCTCCGGCACGTCTCACTACGTAGCGCCGATCGCCGCGTGGCAGATGCCCAGCGGAGTGACGCTATCCGTTTCGCCGGGCTTCGGCCTCACCGACGTGAGCCACCGTTTCCTGCTGCGCTGGGGAATGTCGTACGAAATCGGCGGCTTCGGCCGGAAGCTAAGGAGTCTTTTCTAAATGAGGTTCGCGCTGATTCTCGGCTTTCTTTTGGCTTCTGTCGCAGCGGCGTTCGGTGCAACGCACCGATGGGAAACGGACTCGCGTGGCGTCCTTTTGGTGATCGCCGAGGCACCCGTCAAGACACACTCCTGGAAGAATCCGTACGAAGGCCAACCCGAAGCTGTGCTCGCAGGCGAGAAGCTTTTCCGCCAGCACTGCGCGGAATGCCACGGGGACGACGCCACTGGCCTCGGTCACGCCGCGAATCTGCGCGCCCCCAGCGTGCAGAACGCGACGCCAGGCGAGCTCGCGTGGTTCCTTCGCAACGGCAACTTGCCTCGCGGAATGCCGCCGTGGGCCGGAATCCCGGAGCAACGCCGCTGGCAGATCATCACCTACCTGAAAACTCTCGGGCGGCCCACACACTGAGGAGTCCATTCCTCGGCTCGTTCGTCGGCTGAGTTCGCGTTTGCTGCTACAATAAACCGCGGAGTTGGCCTGCGACCAGGTGACGCTGCGAAAGCCTTTTGAACCAACACTGGATCCCAGGGAGCTCGCGTCGTCCTGCCCTTGTGCATGTCCCGGGCGGCTTGCCGTCGCGGGAAAGCCTGAAAGCGGGCGCGGGGCACCCACCTATTTGTGGGGTTCAGGGCCTAGCAACGCACGGCGAAGTGGACCGCTCCGCTTCTAGAAACCGCTAAGAAATGAAAATCCTTTTCATCGGCGATATCGTCGGCTCGCCCGGCCGCAAGATCGTTCACGAGCGGCTGGCGGACATCCTCGCGCAGCGCCAGGTCGACTTGTGCATCATCAATTGCGAGAATTCCGCTTCCGGATTCGGCGTCACGCCGCGGATCGCCGAGGAATTTTTCGCCGAGGGCGCGGACGTGCTCACCAGCGGCAACCACATCTGGAAGCGGAAAGAAATCATCGAATATTTTCCGACACAGCCGCGCCTGCTGCGTCCCGCGAATTTTCCGAATGGCTCGCCCGGCCGCGGGCTTTACGTGGGAGAGAAAAACGGCACGGGCTACGCGGTGCTCGATCTGCAAGGACGCACGTACATGACGCCCATCGACGATCCTTTTCGCACGGCTGAACGCGAACTCGAGAAAATTCCACCCGAGGTGAAAGTGATCGTTGTGGACATGCACGCCGAGGCGACATCGGAAAAAGTCGCCATGGGTTGGCATCTCGACGGCAAAGTTTCCGCCGTGCTGGGGACGCACACGCACGTCGCGACGGCCGATTTTCGCGTGCTGCCGCAGGGCACGGCTTACATCACCGACGTAGGCATGACGGGCCCGCACGACTCCGTGATTGGCATGGAAAAGCAGGGCATTCTCGAGCATTTCTTCGACAACACGATGCCTTCGCGGTTCGTGGTCGCCGAGGGAGATATTCAGATGAATAGCGTGCTCATCGACGTCGACGAATCCACCGGCCACGCGCGTTCGATCGAACGCCTGAATTTCCGCCTCGATTCCTAGGGCAGAACGATGTCATGCGGCGTTCATCTTGCAAGAAAAGCGACGCGCGCATCTGTTTTTCACAGTACTGCTCGGAAGGCTTCCCTGTGGAAATCTATTTTGCGGCGGAGCGCTGGCCTGTTCGTAGGTCAAGAAATGCCGAAAAGAAGCGGCGCTCACGAAATTACGTCGGACGCAAGATGAAAATCGGCCTGTGGAAAAACTGTGAATTCTATGTGAAGCGTGCAGCATAACTTCCTGCAATTTCCTCTTGCCCCGCGCGTTTCGTTTAGGCAGAATCCCCCCTCGCGTACAGTAGCAGAACACAATCGAGCGCGAGCACACATTGACGTGCCGCAGGTTAAGGCGGGGCGCGGTCTGCGGCACCGAGCCCGATCGACCAAACCTTTAAAGGCCTCCTATCGCGGGAGGTGGGTTTCCACAGTATTTCCACACCAGTGGAAATTGCATGGGGGCTATTTTTGATGAATCTTTGGGATAAGGTCCTCCAGCACATGGAGCGGCGCGTTAATCCCCACAGTTTCGCCACTTGGTTCCGACCCACGCGCCAGGAGCGTTTGGAAGGCGAACACATGGTGGTCCGGGTACCTACCCGGCTCTTTTCCAAGCGCTTGAAGCAGACCTATGGCGAGCTTCTGCAGGCTGTTCTAGTGGAGGTTGGCCGGCCGGAGGTGGTGGTCGATTTCATTTGCGTGGAGGCGGAGCCGGCGCCCGCGAATCCTACTCCTGTAGCACAAGCAAAGCTGGATTTCGATTCTGCGGAACATCAGCTGAATCCGCGCTATACGTTCGACAAGTTTATCGTCGGCGCGTCGAACCAGTTCGCGCATGCAGCGGCGCTGGCCGTTGCGGAGCAGCCATCGAAATCGTACAACCCCCTTTTCCTGTATGGCGGTGTGGGGCTTGGCAAGACGCACTTGATGCAGGCGATTGGCCACGAGCTTAGGCGCCGCAATCCCGGTGTGCGGCTCACCTACATCAGCGCCGAGAAATTCACCAACGAGGTGATCGCCGGGATTCGCTTCGAACGCATGCCAAGCTTCCGCGAGCGCTTCCGCAACATGGATGTACTGATGGTGGACGATATCCAGTTTATCGCGCGGGCCGAGCGGACGCAGGAAGAGTTCTTCCACACGTTTAACGCGCTTTACGACCAGCAAAAACAGATCGTGATATCGTCGGACTGCCCGCCAAAAGACATTTCATCCATCGAGGAACGCTTGCGCTCGCGATTCGAATGGGGCTTGATCGCCGATATCCAGATGCCCGACCTCGAAACCAAGATCGCCATTCTACAGAAAAAGGCGGATAGCGAGCGGCTCGCCCTGCCGGATGACGTCGCGCAGTTCATCGCGCGCTCGATCAAGTCGAATATTCGCGAGCTCGAGGGCGCGCTAATTCGCCTGATGGCGTACGCGTCGCTCACCGGCATCGAGATCAACCTCTCGACCGCGCAGCAGGTGCTCAAGAACGTGATTGAGACGCAGGAAAAGAAAGTCACGATCGAGCAAATTCAGAAGCGCGTCGGCGAACATTTCGGGCTTCGTGCACAAGACTTGAAGGTACGCAGTAATTCCAAGGTGATCGCCTTTCCCCGCCAGGTAGCCATGTTTTTGGTGAAACGGCTCACATCCGCTTCACTGCCTGAAATCGGAAAGCAGTTTGGTGGCAAGCACCACACAACCGTGCTGCACTCAATCAACAAGATCGAGGGCCTCCGCCAGGTCGATAAAGATTTGAACAAAACAATCAACAAACTACTCGACTCGTTCGGCTAGAGTTAACGCCACTGGCGCGGCGAAGGCCCCTTCTTGCTGTGGATACCTACGGAAAAGCTTCGCTCCCGGCGGCGGGCCCGAGATTTCATGCACAGGCCGCCGAGGTTTCCACAGAACACATGGCGGCTGAAACGTATACGAGACAACGTGTTAGACTGTTTTCCGCAGATTCTCAGTTGCGGCGGCTACTACGGTTCTCATTCTTTCTTAATCTTATAAAATAGCTGTACAGTAGCCGTAACAAAAAACAACACCGAACCACAAGGACCGTGCGCGAATGGAATTCAGCGTAAAGAAATACGATCTTCTCGAAGAGCTCAATCTTACACAGGGTGTCGTTGAGCGCAAGACGACCATCCCGATCCTCTCGAACCTGCTATGTGAGGCGAGCGGCAATCGCCTGACGATCACCGCGACGGATCTTGAGCTCAGTATCCGCACGTCGTGTGAGGCAAAGGTCAAGAAGGAAGGCGCCGGCACGATTCCCGTGAAGAAGCTACTGGAGCTCGTACGCCTGCTGCCAGATGAAGAGATCAAGTTCAAACTACTGGAGAACCACTACGTCCAAGTGACGTGCGACCGCAAGAGCTACAAGCTGATCGGTATGTCGAAGGAGAATTTTCCGGCGCTACCGAATTTTCCGCATGCGCTGGTACGGATTCCCTCAAAACTACTCGCAAGTCTCATCGCGAAGACCACCTTCGCAATTTCGCTCGAAGAGTCGCGCTATACGCTGAATGGCGCGCTGTTGGTGCTGAAGCCGGGATCGGTGACGATGGTAGCCACAGACGGCCACCGCCTCGCCATAGTCGAGATAGATCACAAGCTCGATGGGCTCCCGTCGGAGACGCGCGTGCTCGTCCCCAAAAAAGCGATGAACGAAGTACAGCGCCTGGCCGCTGAGTCGGGCGACGATGCGCTCGTCGATTTCGGACAGGATGAAAGCCACCTATTTTTCCAATTTGGCCGCCGCCTGCTGACCTGCCGCAAACTCACTGGCCAATTCCCGAACTATGAAGCGGTGCTGCCGCGCGACGCGAACAAAACGATCGTACTCGAGCGCGGCGAATTGCAGGACGCGCTGCGCCGCGTCTCGCAACTTGCCGATCAGCGCTCACATGCCGTGAAGTTCATGCTCGCGAAGGAAGGCGTGGAAATTTCGGCGTCCAGCCCGGAATACGGTGAAGCAAAAGAAACGATCGACAAGGAATTCAAGGGCGATCCGATCGCCATTGGATTCAACGCGCAGTACATGCTCGATTTTCTCGGTGCCGCGGCTGATGGTCCCGTCAGCTTTGAGTTGAAGGACGAACAATCCGCGGGCCAACTCCGCCCGCTCGGCGACGAATCGATGCGCTATCGCTACGTCGTGATGCCGATGCGCATCTGATCACGCGGGCGGCAATCGACAGAAATTTCACCTTTATTTAGCGGAGCTGAAATCCGTGTTTCTTGCATCCTCCGCCCGACCTCCATAATCCATCTTTAACGACGACGAGACACCGCGTAATTTATTGAAATCACTATAGATAAAACCACTTCTCGCCACAAAATCGGCTTGTCAATTAACCCTCCTTCCGGTAAAATTCAAGTGTTCCGGAATCCTCCTGAACGGCACTTTGTTCGGCCTGCGGTTTGCTAGCGTGGGGCGCCTGACCAGAAACGGGCGAGCCTGAAATCGCGCGGCAAGAAAGAGCGGCCGGGCACCCCCTTCCGCTGGGGGAAATTGAGGATCTCCGCCGCGCCCCTCCGAGATTTCGGTGTGGGGCGGGATGGAGATGAGAAACACCCTTCGAGTCCCAGCTCGAGTTTGCATTGCGAGCGCGAGCGGGGCCAATGGGCAAGGCAAGCCCGCGAGGCGGGCAAGTGTCGCGCACTTCCGCTCGACAGCCTTCCCAAACACGATGGACGCATGACCCGAGCGTGAATTCGCTCGCTGGCGGTCGCAGTCTGCCGCACGCACTGAGGAGACGCACGATCCATGGGTGACAAAGAGACTCCGTCCGCGAAGACTGCGGGGCCTGGCTCGCCGGCAGGCGGGCACAAGTACGACGCTACTTCGATCAAAGTTCTCGGAGGCCTCGAGGCGGTTCGCAAGCGTCCGGCGATGTACATTGGCTCGACCGGCGAGCTCGGCCTGCACCACCTCGTCTGGGAAGTGGTCGACAACTCGGTCGACGAAGCGATGGCGGGCTACTGCGATGAGATCAACGTGGTGGTGCACGACGACAACAGCGTCACCGTCGTCGACAACGGCCGCGGCATTCCCGTCGACATGCACGCCACCGAGAAGAAGCCAGCCGCCGAAGTTGTCCTCACGGTGCTGCACGCGGGCGGAAAATTCGATAGCGACACCTACAAAGTTTCGGGCGGATTGCACGGCGTCGGCGTTTCGGTGGTCAACGCGCTTTCCGATTGGCTCGATCTGGAAATCTGGCGCGATGGCGAGGTGTGGGAGCAATCGTACGAGAAGGGCGACCCAACCTCGAAGCTGAAAGCTTCCGGCAAGACGAAAAAGACCGGTACGAAAATCACGTTCCACGCCGATCCGTCGATTTTTGCGACCACCACGTACAACTTCGACACGCTTTCGCAGCGCCTGCGCGAGCTCGCGTTCTTGAACAAGGGGCTGAAAATCACGCTCGATGACGAGCGCTCGGACAAGAAAACCGAATTCCGGTTTACGGGCGGCATCGCCGAATTCGTGAAGCACCTCAATCGCGGCAAGGGTGTCCTGCACGATTCGCCGATCTACATGGAAGGCAAGCGCGAGCAGGTGGATATGGAAATCGCGCTGCAGTACAACGACAGCTACGCCGAAAACATTTTTGCCTTCGCCAATACGATCAATACCGTCGACGGCGGCACGCACCTTTCCGGCTTCCGCTCCGCGCTTACGCGCACCATCAACTACTACGCGAATTCCTTCGGCATGCTCAAGGAGCAGAAGGACGAAGTCTCGATCAATGGCGACGACGTGCGCGAAGGGTTGGTGGCCGTCATTTCTGTGAAGTTGCCGCAGCCGCAGTTCGAAGGGCAGACCAAGGGCAAGCTGAATAGCGACATCAAAGGTCTCGTCGAGTCGTTGATCAACGAAAAGCTGGGCGAGTATTTTGACAAGCATTCGTCGATCGCGCGCAAAATCATCGGCAAGTGCATCGACGCGGCGCGGGCCCGCGAAGCCGCCCGCAAGGCCCGCGAGTTGACGCGGCGCAAATCCGCGCTCGATTCCTCGGGATTGCCCGGCAAGCTCGCCGATTGCCAGGAGCGCGATCCGGCGCGCTGCGAGCTGTTCGTAGTGGAGGGCGAATCCGCCGGAGGCTCGGCGAAGGGCGGCCGCGACCGGCGCTACCAGGCGATCCTGCCGCTCAAGGGCAAAATCCTCAACGTCGAAAAGGCGCGCTACGACAAGATGCTCGGCCACGAGGAAATCCGCGCGATCATCACCGCGCTCGGCACCGGCATCGGCAAGGACGATTTCGACGCCGCGAAGCTCCGCTACCACAAAGTGATCCTGATGACCGACGCGGACGTGGACGGCAGCCACATCCGCACGCTGCTGCTCACCTTTTTCTTCCGCCACATGCGCGAGCTGATCGAGAAGGGGCACATCTACATCGCACAGCCGCCGCTCTATCGCGTGAAGCGCGGCAAGATGGACCGCTACATTCGCGACGAGCGCGAATTCTCCCGCGAGTTGATGAAACGCGCCACCGAAGAGCACACGGTGAAGAGCAAGGGCGGCAAAACGCTTGAAGGCGGCGATCTTACGCAGTTCCTCCTGAACGTCCAGGAATACGATCAGGTGGCCGCGAAGATCGGCCGCCGCCTGCGCGAGCCGAAGCTGGTCGATCTGCTCGCCGAGAGCGACCTCGAAAAGAAAGCCGATTTCGCGGACAAGAAGAAATTGCAGGAGCTGATGAAGGCGATCGAAAAGGCCAAGCTCGAGTTCGAGGCCAAGCTCGCATTCGACGAAGAGCACAGTCTCCACGAACTCGTCCTGAAAAATGGCGGCGAGAAGCGCATCAACTGGGCGCTCGCCGCATCGCCTGAATACAAGCGCCTCCACACGCTGCGCCAGGCGATCGCCGAAAACGACAAGCCGCCCTTCACCATCACGCACAATGGCGACAAAGCCACGAAAGAAAGCGCGCAGCTGCTGCTGAATCACGTTCTCGAGGACGCGAAGAAGGAATTCACGATCACGCGCTTCAAGGGCCTCGGCGAAATGAATCCCGAGCAGCTCTGGGCCACCACCATGAACGCGGATACGCGCACGCTCCTCAAGGTGCGCCTCGAGGACGCGGTCGCCGCCGAAACCATTTTCAGCACGCTCATGGGCGAAAATGTCGAGGAGCGCCGCAAATTCATCGAGGAGAATGCTCTCGATGTCGTCAACCTCGATATTTAGTGAGCGGTAGCTGTCGGGCTCGGGTGAGGAACGAGATTTGGGCCGTGGTTTGTAGGTCGCGGCTTCAGCCGCGACGTAGCGGTGCAGGAGTGGGGCTTTAGCCCCTGAAGCTCCCAGATGAGCCTGATCGCAAGGCGCGTCAAACAACCAGGCGTTTACTTCGTTACGACGGATACATGGCAGCGCAGACAGCTTTTCGTGAAGGCGGACGTGGCGAGAATCGTGATCAACCAGCTTTTGGATTGCAGGGAGCGAGGCTTTTACAAGTTGCACGCCTTTGTCGTTATGCCGGAACACTTGCACGCGCTGATTACTCCTGGTGCCGAGACCTCGCTTGAGAAGGCCGTGCAAATGATCAAAGGCGGTTCGTCCTTCCGGATCGATAAGGAGCTTGGCTCAAAGTTTCCGATCTGGCAAACCGGATTCCACGATCGATGGATTCGAGATGCGGCGGAATATCGAATCCGCAAACAATATATCGAACAGAATCCCGTTAAGGCGCGCCTGGCGGAAAAGCCGGCCGAATATGCTTACGGGTCGGCTAGCGGGCAGTTCCTTCTCGATGAGTGCGAATTTGAGAAGGGGAGCTTCAGGGGCTAAAGCCCGTTTGTTTGCGCTGGCTGCGTCGCGGCTGAAGCCGCGACCTACAAAGCACCTTCCGGCTTGGCGCAGCGACGCCGTGGCGCTGGCGGAGACAAGCTGCGGCGCCAGTACAAATTACTGCAGAGCGTTGGACAGCGGGACACGAGTCACTAGTTTCAAGTCACGAAGGGGACTAAATGGCTGACGAGCAGAACCAGTCGATAATGACGCCGGTCGATATCGAATCGGAAATGAAGAAGTCGTACCTCGATTACGCGATGAGCGTAATCATCGGCCGGGCGCTGCCGGACGTGCGCGACGGCCTGAAGCCGGTGCACCGGCGCATTCTTTTCGGCATGTACGAGCTCGGCCTCACGTCGACGAAGGCCTATCGCAAATGCGCGAAGATCGTCGGCGAAGTCCTCGGCAAGTACCATCCGCACGGCGATTCGCCTGTCTACGACGCGCTCGTCCGCCTGGCGCAGGATTTCAACATGCGCTATCCGCTCGTCGACGGCCAGGGCAACTACGGCTCGGTCGACGGCGATCCGCCCGCGGCGATGCGTTACACCGAGGCGCGGCTTTCGAAGATCGCCGAGGAAATGCTCGAGGACATCGAAAAGGAAACCGTCGATTTCATTCCCAATTTCGATGAGAGCGAAAAAGAGCCGGTCGTTCTTCCCACGCGCATTCCGAATCTGCTCGTCAACGGTTCCTCGGGCATCGCGGTCGGCATGGCGACCAACATCCCGCCGCACAACCTGAAGGAAGTGATCGAAGCCGCGATTCTGCTGGTCGAAAATCCCGAGGCCACGCTCAAGCAGGTGATGAAAATCGTTCCCGGCCCCGACTTCCCGACGGCGGGCTATATCTATGGCCGCGAGGGAATTCAGCAAGCCTATGAAAAAGGCCGCGGCTCGTTCCAGGTCCGCGCGAAAGCGGCCATCGAGCAGCGCGGTAAGGACCGGCAGGATATCGTCATTACCGAGCTGCCTTATCAGGTAAACAAAAAGAACCTGATCCAGCACATCGCCGAGCTGATCAACAACAAAAAGATCGAAGGCATCGCCGACATTCGCGACGAAAGCGACCGCGACGGCATGCGCATCGTGATCGAAATCAAGCGCGACGAAGAGCCGGAAATCATCCTCAATAAGCTTTTCAAGATGACGCAGATGCAGGAATCGTTCGGCATGATCCTGCTGGCGATCGTCGCCGGGCAGCCGCGTGAGCTGGGTCTGCTCGACCTGCTGCGCCTCTTCATCGAGCACCGCATCGACGTGGTGCGGCGTCGCACGCAATACGAGCTGCGCAAGGCGCGCGAGCGCGAACACATCCTGCTCGGCTATCAGGTGGCGCTCGACCACATCGACGAAGTGATCAAGATCATTCGCGGATCGTCGAGCCGCGCGAACGCCCGCGAGAATTTGCACGAATTCTTCGAGAACAAATCGGTGCGCGTCCTGGTGGGCGGCAGGGAAACCACGATCAAGGGCGTCAAGCTCGACGCGAAGAAGTACGGGATCACCGTTGCGTCGAGCGGCGAGGGGCTCGGTTTGAGCTACCTCCAGATCGACGCGATCCTCGAACTGCAGTTGCACCGCCTCACACAGCTTTCCGTCGACGAAATCCTGAAGGAACTGGCGCAGATTCGCGAGCGCATCGCCGAGCTCGAAGAAATCCTCGCGAGCGAGAAAAAGCTGAAAGCGGTGATCGTCGCCGAGCTGCGCGAAGTGATGAAGTCCTACGGCGACGACCGCCGCACGCAGATCGTGGATCGCGTCGAGGAAATCAAGCTCGAGGACCTGATCAAGGACGAGGAGATGGCGATCACGGTGAGCCACGCCGGCTACATCAAGCGCACCTCGGTCGATACCTATCGCCACCAATCGCGCGGCGGCAAGGGCCGCATCGGCGCGAAAACGCGCGAGGACGATTTCGTCGAGCATTTCTTCACTGCGTCCGCGCACAGCTACATCCTGCTGTTCACGTCAAAGGGTAGGATTTACTGGCTCAAGGTCTATGAAATTCCCGAGGCCGCGGCAGCCACGCGCGGGAAGGCGATCAACAATCTCGTGCGCTTCCAGGAAGGCGAAAGGCTCAAAGCAATCGTGCCGGCGCGCAACCTCGAAGAAACCGGACGCTACGTTTTCCTCGCCACGAAAAACGGCACCGTGAAAAAATCCGAGCTCGCGGAATTCTCGAATCCGCGTCCATCGGGCATCATCGCCATCAACCTCGACGCGGCAGATGAGCTGATCGGCGCGAAACTCACCGACGGCAAGCAGATGGTCTTCCTCGCAAGCCGTGACGGCCAGGCCATCCTCTTCCGCGAGACCGAAGTGCGCTCGATGGGCCGCGCCGCAGGCGGCGTCAACGGCATGGACCTCGCAAAGGGTGATTACGTCGTCTCGATGGACGCCGTGCAAGTGGACTTCGGGATCGTTCAGAAAGAATACAAGAAGGAGACGCAGGACCTCGACGAGCTCGAAAGCGACGAGATTCGCGAGTCGCTCACGTCGCTCATGCTGACTGTCGCCGAAAAGGGCTACGGTAAGCGCACGCCGCTGGCCGAATACCGCGTCACGTCGCGCGGCGGCAAAGGCGTGATCAACCTCAAATCGACCGATCGCAACGGCCCGGTGGTCGCGGCGCTGCAGGTGCGCGAGGATTCAGACGTCATGATCATCACCGGCCACGGCAAGGTGATCCGCGTCCACGCCGCTGAGATTCGCGAGGCCGGCCGCTCGACGCAGGGCGTCCGTCTGCTGCGCCTCGACGAAGGCGACCGCATCGCCGCTGCCGCCGCCATCCTCGAAGAGGAAAACGGCGCCGCCGAGCCCGAGAAAAAGTAACGCCCGGGAAGTCAAAAAGAACTCATGCGGAAGTCGCCACTTGCGGTGGGAGCCTTCTTGTTACTGGCTACCTGTTTGCAGGGGCAGCACCGCACGTTGGACGGATGCGACACATGGACCGAGTCCGTCATCTCGGTCGACGACCAGACGCGCCAGATCACGCTGGAAGCGATTACCGGAAGTGATACGCAAACATTCACGGGGGTTTTGAAGAAAGGATTGCGCGTGAAGCGCAGGGACGGCTCCGAAACTGAGTTGAAAATGTCCGAAATCTCTGTCGGAAGTCTTAAAGACGCCTTCTACACGCAAAAGACCAGGAAGGTTGCCGGGAAGAAAGAGAAGTTCTACGAGATATACCGGCTCGATCCCGTGTACCGGTTCCACTAAGCGGCATGGATAATCGTTCGGAGAACAGATGAGTCATCGAGAGCAACTCGCAAATCTGCTGCGCGCGAAATCGCTGGTGCGCGGCGAATTCACGCTGGCCTCGGGCAAAAAGAGCAACTATTACCTCGACTGCCGGCTGACGACGCTCAATCCCCAGGGCGCGCTCCTCACAGGATACTGCGTGCTCGAACTCCTCGATGAAATGGGCGTCCAGCCGGACGCAATCGGCGGGCTTAGCATGGGCGCCGATCCGGTAGTGTCCGCCGCGATCGTGGTGAGCGCGATCGACCCGCCTGTTGGCTGGGCAGGGAAGCAGCCGGTGCAGGGATTCCTGGTCCGCAAGGAAGCGAAGGGCCACGGCCGCAAGAAGCAGATCGAAGGAATGGAACAGACGCAGGGCAAGCGCGTGGCGATCGTCGACGACGTGTGCACCACGGGCGGCTCGACGCAGGAAGCCATCGACGCCGCCGAGCGCGAAGGCTGCGAAGTGGTTGCCGTGATCAGCCTGGTGGACCGCGAAGAGGGCGGCTCCGAAATGCTCCGCGCGAAATACAACTACCGTTCGATTTTCACCGCCCACGAACTCCTGAACGAGGGATCCGCTTCACACACCGCTGCCTCCCGCTCCTCGCAGTGAATCTCCGGGAAGCCCAAACGAGAACGAACCGTGCGCTTTGCGCGACAACGCGCAACCGCGTGCGCTACGAACGCGCCCAGAACATACTAGAATGGTTTCGCGTTCATTTCGCCGAGGGGGAATCATGAAGCGTTCCGGCAGTCATCTGCCCATGTCCAAGCTGGCCTACAAGGACCCGATTTTCATGGAGAGCCTGCCGGCCCGGCCGCTGCGGATATTGGCGGAGTATATCGATCCGATCAACCGCCTGCGCCGCGCGCGCGTGGGCGACACCATCGTGATGTTCGGCTCGGCGCGCATCCAGCCGCGGGACAAGGCGCTGGCGGCGCTGAAGAAGGTGAAGCATGCAGCGAAAGGGCGCCGCACGCACGAATGGAAAACCAAGATCGTCGCCGCGAAATCGATGGTCGACATGTCGCGCTACTATGAAGACGCGCGCGAGCTCTCGCGGCGGATCACAGCCTGGGCGATGACGCTCGGCCCGCATCCGAGGCGCTTCGTGATCTGCTCGGGCGGCGGGCCCGGGATCATGGAGGCGGCCAACCGCGGCGCGGCGGAAGCGGGCGGCTCATCGATCGGGCTCAGCATTCAATTGCCGCACGAGCAGCTGCCGAATCCCTACATCACGCCCGAACTGAACTTCTGCTTCCATTATTTCTTCATGCGCAAGCTGTGGTTCGCGCAGATGGCCAAGGCGCTGATCGTTTTTCCCGGCGGGTTCGGCACGATGGACGAGCTTTGGGAGTTGCTCACACTGCTGCAGACGGGAAAGCTTTCGTC
>JBAPOM010000333.1:0-37456 GCA_049279635.1 Candidatus Acidiferrales bacterium | reverse complement strand
GAGCCCAAGCAGCGCCGCTTCTTCCATCCCGAAAAATATCGCATCAACAACTTCGATCAACGCGGCTGCGGCAAGAGCACGCCCTACGCGTCCCTCGAAGCCAATACGACCTGGGATCTCGTGGCCGACATCGAAAAAATCCGCGAACATCTCGGCATCGAGCGCTGGCAAGTTTTTGGAGGTTCGTGGGGCTCGACGCTCGCTCTAGCCTATTCCGAAACGCATCCGGATCGCGTCACGGAACTCGTCCTCCGCGGCATCTTTCTCCTGCGCAAGCAGGAGATCGACTGGTTTTACCAGCGCGGCGCATCAGCGCTATTCCCGGACGCCTGGGAACCATTTCTTCAGCACATTCCCGAGGCCGAGCGCGGCGACATGCTTTCCGCCTACTATCGTCGTCTCACCAGCGACGATCCGGCTGTGCGGCTTGCAGCTGCGAAAATCTGGAGCGGTTGGGAGGGCGCCACTTCGAAGCTTCTGCCCGACGCCGAGTTCACCAGCCATTACGAGCAGGATGAATTCGCGCTGGCTTTCGCCCGGATCGAAGCTCATTACTTCGTCAACAAAGGCTTCCTCGAATCCGACGGCCAATTGCTGCGCGATGTGGCGCGCATTCGCCAGATTCCCGGCGTAATCGTGCAGGGCCGCTACGACGTGGTGTGCCCGATGGAGAGCGCGTGGGCGCTTCATCGCGCTTGGCCCAAGGCCGATCTCATCATCACTCCCGATAGCGGCCACAGTGCCGTCGACCCGCCAAACAGCCGCGCCCTGGTCGCGGCGACTGATAAGTTCGCCGGCTAACCTGCTGACAAATCAGCAGTTGCGCGGTGCGACAAAAAGACGGGTACCAAAAACCCGCCAAAATTGGCTTTTTCGTGCTTTTTGGCGCCCAGTTAAGCTCCCGACAGAGGACTCCAGGAGTCCTCTGTCGGAGCAGAAATTTCGGTGGGTGAAATCGCGGCTATTTCTTGGCGGCGATGGATGCGGCTTTGTCCGCGTACTTCTTCTGGAAGCGCTCGACGCGCCCGGCCGTATCGATCAGCTTCTGCTTGCCCGTGAAAAACGGGTGGCAGTTCGAGCAAATTTCCACGCGGATCAGATTGCCCTTGAACGTCGATCGCGTGTCAAATGTATTGCCGCAGGCGCAGTGTACCTTCACGGCATGGTAATCCGGATGAATTCCTTCTTTCATGGGACAACTCCTGTCTGCCGGCCGGTCTGCGCGATGTGGGCCCCAACTCGAAATCCGGACCAGGCCGCACCTTCGCGTCGCTAAGCCAGCGGGGAAGCTCCAGTAGACCCGAAATCCGAATCTCCTGCTCGGCTAGGTGTTTTTTAGATGAGGGAAATGGCGCCTTCGATTCGCGACCTCAAATTGCTTCTGTAACGCATCACGATCCACTGAAAAGAAGGGGCATGCCGAGCTTCGAGCGGTAATTGGGCCGGTAGCGCGCAGTGTTGTAGAGCTTTTCGAGATTGACCTTGCGCGCCCCGAGCGACAAATCCGGCAAGGGAACCTGCGCGTAGCATCCGTTTTGAATCGCGATCATCTTCCCGCTGACGCCTTCGCGAATCAAATCCACCGCGATGTTCGCAAACGTGATGCTCACGAGCTGATCGATCGAGTCGGGTTCGCCGCTGCGCAGGTCGTACGTGAGATCGCTGACCATCGTTTCCTGTCCGGTGCGCTGGTGCACTTCCTCCGCGAGCGCATGGCCGATGTCGGCTTTTTTCCTGTGGCCGTAGGCGTCCGCTTCGCCGAACTCCTTCAGCTCCCCATCTGTCCAGATCGCTCCTTCGGACACTACGATCAGCGCGTAGTTGCTCGGATTAATCCTTTTGTCATCCATCAGGAGTTTGCAGAGGCGATCCAGATCGAACGGGTATTCGGGGATCAGGCAGCGCTCGGAAGTGACGTAGGCGGTGTACAGCGCCGTGAAGCCCGCGTCGCGGCCGAAGATTCGAAAGATGCCGATGCGCTCGTGCGAGCCGACGGTGGTGCGCTGGCGGCTGATCGATTGCTTGGCGCGTGTGACCGCCGTTGAGAAGCCGATGCAATATTCGGTGCCCTGAACGTCGTTGTCCATGGTCTTCGGTATCGCAATCACGGGAAATCCGGCGGCGGAAAGCACGGAGGCGAAGCTCAGCGTATCGTCGCCGCCGATGGCGACGAGGCAGCCGATGCCCAGCCGTTCCAGGTTGTCGATGACGACCGATGTCAGATCGTAGTGATTGCCGTCGAAGGGGAGTCTCTCAATGGTGGCCGCGGCGAAATGATTCGGAAGTTTCTCCGCCAGCATCCGCCGCGGGTTGGTTCGCGACGTGTGGAGTATCGTGCCGCCCGAGCGGTCGATGGTTCGCGTGTTCTCGCGCGTGAGCTCCAGGATGTATGTGGAATCATCGGGCCCCGCCATGTGCGTAGGTCCTTCCCAGCCCTTGCGAAATCCGATCACTTTGCGTCCGAATTCGCTCGCGCCGTAGACCACCGATTTGATCACCGCGTTCAGGCCCGGTACGTCGCCGCCACCGGTGAGAATGCCGATCTTGTCTCGCTGGGTCACACTCCGCTCCCTCTGCGCAGGTTCATCTGCGCCTGCCCCCTTTCCCCGCTCAATTGTGCCAATGATTCGAGATGGTTTGCAATGCGCGGTTGCCGGGCGCGAAACGCCGTCACAGTTTTGCAGCGCCGTTCCGGTACAATCAGAACCGCGGATTGTCGGGGAGCCTCCGAATGCGGCGTTTGTCTCTCGTTCTTCTTTGGATTGCCTGCGTGTCACTGCTCGTCGTTCTGGCGGTTCGCGCGGGGAAAGCGCTCGAAATTTATTTCATCGATGTGGAAGGCGGGCAATCGACGCTGATCGTCGATCCCGAGGGCGAGTCGTTGCTGATCGACACCGGCTGGGACGATTTCCACGGGCGCGACGCGAACCGCATCCTGGCGGCCGCGAAAGATGCCGGCATCGACCACATCGACGACCTCGTGATCACGCACTATCACTCCGATCACGTCGGAGGAGTCGCGCAGCTCGCGAGCCGCATCAAGATCAATGCGTTTTTCGATCACGGCCTGAACACGGAAGACGATACGCGCGGCAATTATGCGATCTACGAAAAGATAGCGGCGCAGTCGAAGCGCACCATCGTGAAGCCGGGCGACGAAATTCCGCTCAAAGGAATTCGCGTGCAGGTCCTCACATCGGCGGGCGAAGACATCACCAAGCCGCTGCCGGGCGCAGGCCAACCGAATCCGTGGTGCGCATCCCAACCGGCGCCGCTGCCCGACACGGGCGAGAATCCGCAGTCGGTCGGCATGCTGATCACCTTCGGCAAGTTCCGCTTCATCGATCTAGGCGATCTGACCGACCAGAAGGGACTCGGCCTCGTCTGTCCGAACAATCTGATCGGGACGGTTGACCTTTACCTTGTGACGCATCACGGCACGGCGCATCCGGGCACGGGCGATATGTCGAACGCGCCCGCGATTGTGTACGCGCTCCATCCGCGCGTGGCGGTGATGAACAACGGGGCGATCAAGGGCGGACACCCGCTGACGTGGCAGACCATTCACGATTCGCCGGGGCTCGAGGATTTCTGGCAGCTGCACTATTCGATGGCGGGCGCGGAGAAGCACAACGTGCCGGACCAGTTCATCGCGAATGTCGGCGGGAACGACGAAGGCTACTACATCAAAGTGTCGGCCGAGCCGAACGCCGTGTTCACCGTGACGAACCAGCGAAACGGCTACAGCAAAACCTACAGGAAATAGCCGCTGCCATCACGCGCGCTATTGCTTGAGCAGCGCGAGCTCTTCGGCGAACTCGGCGTGCAGGCCCTGGGGCAAAATCCCGAGGCTGACAATGCGGCGCAGGAGCGGCTCGTTGTTCCTGGTATCGGCGTACGCGCGATTGACATCGGCGATGCTGAGGCGATTCTCGTCTTCGTGGATTTTCTCAATCGCGTCGCCGGCGTCGATCATGCCTTCTTCGACCACCGAAAAATAGATCCCGGAGCGGCGGCTGGCGAGAAATCGCTTTACCATGTCCGCTCGGCCGAAGCGGATCCCGAGTTTGTAGCAGGGCATGCGCGGCTGCGTGACTTTCGCGATGGCCTCGCCGATTCGAAACTGGTCGCCGATGCACGCGCTCTGTTCCGTCAGCCCCTCGGTGGTGAGATTCTCGCCGAACATCCCCCACGGCAGTTCCTGCTCCGGAAATTCCTGACGCCAGAATTCGTAGTGCTCGGAGGCGTAGGCGTAGACCGCCTTGTTCCGCCCGCCATGCACCTGGAGGTCGGCTTGGGCGTCGCCATCGAGATTCAGGCGGCGCAGCAGCAGCGGTCCCGACACCGGCGATTTGAAAATGCTCGTCCTCGCCTCTCCTTCGCCGTAGGGAACCGTGCGCGGCTTGCCGACGTTGAGCGAAATGATCTTCATGATTGCCTGCAATCGAGGACGGCGGAGCCGTTGACGCGGTCGCTCTTCAGGTCGTTCAACGCGCGATTGGCATCGCGCAGCGGGTACGACGTCACCTGTGTGCGAATGGGAATTTCCGCGGCGACGCGGAGGAAATCCTCGCCGTCCTGGCGCGTGTTGTTGGCGACGCTGCGAATCACGCGCTCCTGATACAGCAAATTGTAATCGAAAGAAGGGATCGGGCTCATGTGAATGCCGCCGAGCACGAGGACGCCGCCCTTCTTGAGCGCTTTGAGCGCGGGAGGAACAAGCTCGCCGGCGGGCGCAAAAACAATGGCGGCGTCGAGTTTCTCGGGAGGCTCGTCCGTGGCTTCGCCCGCCCACACCGCGCCGAGCTGCAACGCAAGCTGCTGGTGCTTCGCGCCACGCGTAGCCGCGTAGACTTCCGCGCCCCAATGGCGCGCCACTTGAATCGCGACGTGCGCCGCCGAACCGAATCCGTAGAAAGCGAGCCGCCCCCCGCGCTGGATTCCGGAAAGACGCAAACAGCGGAATCCGATGATTCCGGCGCACAGCAGCGGCGCGGCCTGTTCATCGGGAAACGATTCGGGAATTGGGTAGACGAACGCCTCGGGCGCGACGGCGTATTCGGCGTAGCCGCCGTCGACCGTGTAGCCGGTGAACGTCGGATGATCGCAGAGATTTTCCCGGCCGGAGCGGCAGAATTCGCAAGTAAGATCCGCGCTGTGAAGCCACGGCACGCCAACGCGCGCGCCCCGCGCGAAGCGTTGCGCGCCCTCGCCCAGCTTTTCGACGATGCCGACGATCTGGTGGCCGGGAATCACCGGCGACTTGCGCGGCGGCAGTTCGCCTTCGACGACATGGAGATCGGTACGGCAGACGCCGCAGAAACTCACGCGCAAAAGAACTTCGCCTTTGCCGGGCTGCGGGACGGGCGCGTCCGCGAATTCGAGCGGATTGGTCGCGACCGGCGCGGGCGCATGCAGGAGGCACGCTTTCATGGTGTCATCACCGCTCGCTCACTCACCGATCGCTCACCGGGCGACCTTTGTTTGCGACTGCGGCGTGATGCCGGCGTCCTCGGCGACACCGAGCGCGATGGCGGTCCAGTCCAAATCGCCGCGGCCTTTGGCGATGGCTGCGAGATAGCGGTCGTGCAGCAGGCTTCCGACTGGCAGCGGCACCGAGCTTGCCGTGGCCGTTGAGAGCGCCAGAGATACATCCTTGAAGCCGAGCGCCAGCCGGAATCCGGCCGGCTCGAATTTCTCCGCGGCGATCGACTTGCCGTAGCCTTGGTAGACGGGGCAGGCGAAGAGCGTCTTGCCGAAGAGATCGGCGACGGCATTTTTGTCGATGCTATTTTTTTCGGCGAGCGCCAGCGATTCGGAAATCGTTTCGATGGCCGAAGCGATCATGAAATTTCCGCAAAGTTTGACGACGTTGGCCGCGCCGGGGTCTTCTCCGAAATCGAAAATGCCCTGGCCGATCGCTTCGAGCAAGGGACGCACACGCGCCTTCGCCGCCGCGTGGCCCGAGGTGCAGACCCATAGCTTTTTCGCGGCGGCCGCTTCGGGGCGTCCGAAGACGGGCGACGCGACGTATTCCACTTTGTGTTTCGCGTGATGCTCGGCGAGGCGTCGCGCGGTGGCCGGCGAGATCGTGCTGAGCGAAACGTGGATTCCGTCGGGACCCAGTCTTTCGACGAACGAGCCTGGCGCAAGGCAGAGTTCGTCGATCGCGCGATCATCCGCAACCATCGTGAAAACAATGCCGCCCGGTGATGCGACATCTGCGGGCGCTTTCGCGAGCGTCGCGCCTTTGGCGACGAGCGCCGCGGCCTTCGAGGCAGTGCGATTGTAGACGCGCAACGCGTGGCCCGCCGCCATCAGATTTGCGGCGATCGGCTCGCCCATGTTTCCCAGCCCGATGAATCCCAGTGTTTGGGCCATTTGCTATCCTCCCTTGAAGCCAAAATAGGCTTCGCGCAATTCGATGCCAAGCGATGTCTCGGTGATTCGATCAGAACCAACAGGTGAAACGCAACAGAGAGATCAGAGTCCAAGGCACCCGCCCAACACAAAGGCAAAGGCACGGACGCCGCGGCAAGCCTCGGCGACAAAGGTGGCGGCAAGCCGCCGCACTCCACCGCGCTAGGAGACGCGGAGGGCGAGGCAGGTGATGTCGTCGTGCTGGCGAGCATAGCCGGCGAAGGCGTTGACGTCGGCCATGACGCGATTGAGGATTTCGGCGGCGGTGCCCGATGCGGCGGACTGCAGGCATGCGATCAGGCGCGGCTCACCGTACTCGTCGCCCGATTCGCTGACGGCTTCGGCCACGCCGTCCGTGAAAATGAAGAGCAGGTCGCCGGGCTGGAGCCGCGCGCTGCCGGAGGCGTAGGCGATTTCGTTTTCGGTGAACAGCGGGATGCCGAGCGGCGGGCCGCCGGCTTCGAGGCGCTCGATCTGGTCGGACGCGCGGCGCAGGACCGGGGCGTTGTGCCCGGCGTTGACGTAACGCATCGCGCGCGTGGCGGGATCGATCTCGGCAATGAACGCGGTGGTAAAGCGCTGGCCGCCCAGGCTGTGTGCGCGAGCGTAGCGGTCGAGCCCGACCACGATTTCCTCGAGAGACGACGGAGTGGCCGAAAGCGCGCGCAGGCTCGCCTGAAACGTCGCCATCAGCAGCGCGGCCGGCACGCTTTTTCCGGCCACGTCGGCGACGACCACGAGCAGCGGGTAGGAGAGCGCATCACCCGCGGAGGCGGGGCGCATGAACGCGTCATAGTAATCGCCGGCGACCGTGTTTTGCGGGCGCGTGGCGAAGGCGATGTCGATGCCGGCGATGGCGGGCGGTTTATCCGGGACGAGCCACTGCTGAATCTCGCGCGCGATTTCGAGGTCGCGCTTCATCGTGACGCGGTCCGCCAGCTCGAGCGCCAAAAGCAGAAACAGAATCGACGAGCCGAACCATGCGGTGTTCACGGTGACGTCGCGTTGTCCCAGGCTGATGTCCCCTTGCACCACCAAAGAAACGACCGCGATGAGCAGCAGCACGCGCCGCGCGGGCGAGAGCTTCATCAGCATCGCCTGGAAAAGCGCCCAGCCGGCGCGGAAGGGCCGCCTCCATTTTCTCTTTTCGAGGTGAATGGCTTCCCAGTCGACGTCCTTCGAATACAGGCTGTAGGTGGCGCGCGCCTCGGATTTGAATTGTCCCCAGAGCTGCTCCATTGCGAGGCCCTCGGTGATGCGCGCCCAGAAATTGCGGAGGCGCCGGGGACGCGCGGCTTTCGCGGAACTCGGAGCGGTGCCCATGATGCGAGATTATCGCAGGAGGCGAAGCGTGGCGCTACTAGGGGCAAGCGGCGGTCGTCCGGCTCATCGCCTCCCGAGGAAACGCGCTTCGCCGGTCACGCCGATTGCGGCGCATGGCGTTCCGGCCAAAGCGCCGTGACGGCCAGTCCCACCGCGATTCCGATCGACACCTCGACGAACCGGTGAATCGCCGCCACCCAGGCGGACCCGTCGCGTGTCGTCAGCAAAATGATGGCGAGCGTGATGCCAGCGAATCGGTACGCAGGCCGATCGAGGTTCAGTACCGCGCACACAAGCCCCAGCGCGAATATTCCGCCGCCGAAAACGATCGCGGTCGGCGGCAGATACATCGCGATCAGCGCGCCCGCCGCGGCCCCCAGCGCCGTCCCCGCAAACCGCTGCCCGGAAACCTTCAGCGCCGCGCCGAGCGTCGACTGCATCACCACGATCGTCGTGATCGCCGCCCAATACGCTTCCGGCAATTTGAACGCGCGGGCGACGAGCAGCGACGCCACCGCCGCCACAGTCGTCCGCGCCGGATGCTCCAGCCCCTCATCCATGATCCGCCCCAGAATCGGGTTGCGCCTGTGTCTCATGATCCCTCCGGAAAGATGTGTGCGCTACGAAAGGGGATTTGCTGTTTGGCGCTTGAGAGGATGCTACAACAAGCGAATTTCGAGGAGAGGAAACTTGCAAACTCTACGAAGCTTTTTCCTGCGCGTACATCTGATACTCCGAGTATGGTCCCTTGAAGTCCTCGACGCGCCCGCCCTTGAAATGCCAGATGCGCGTCGCGACTTCATCGATCACGTCATGATCGTGTGTCACCAAGAGGATCGTGCCATCGTATTTCTGCAGCGCGATATTCAGCGCGTTGATCGACTCCAAATCGAGGTGGTTGGTCGGCTCGTCGAGCACCAGAATATTCGGTCTCTGCAGCATCAGACGGCAGAAAATCAGCCGCGCGGATTCGCCTCCGGAAAGCGTACTCGTCTGCTTCAACGCATCTTCGCCGCTGAAAAGCATCTGCCCGAGCAGCCCGCGCAATTCCTCCTGCGTCGCCTGCAGCTTGAACTGGTGCAGCCACTCGATCGCGGTCGTGCCCTTCACGATCGACTCCGCGTGGTCCTGCGCGAAATATCCGACCAGCGCGTTGTGCCCCCACGCGACGCTGCCGCCGTCGATCGTGAATTCCTTGTCCGAATCCTCGATGTAGCCGGTCGCATTGCGCAGCAGCGACTTCAGCAGCGTGGTTTTGCCCGTTCCGTTGCGCCCCATCAGCGCGATTTTTTCGCCGCGCGTCACGCTCGCCGAAAACGCCGCGAACACTTTGACGCCGTCGTACGCCTTCACCACGCTCTTGATCTCGAGCGGATGCCGTCCCGAGTGCTGATCCATCTGAAAGCGGATGAACGGCCGCGCGATATTCGACCGCGCCAGCTCGGTCGTCTGCAGCCGCTCGACTTCCTTCTTCCGCGAAGTGGCCTGCGCCGAGCGCGTGCCGGCCGAAAAGCGCGCGATAAATTCGTTCAGCTGCGCGATTTTTTTCTCGCGCTGCGCGTTTTCCGATTCGATGCGCGAGCGGATCGCCGTCTTCGCCACCACCATGTCGTCGTAGCCGCCGTTGTACATGATCACCGTTTCGTAATCGATGTCGGCGGTGTGCGTCGACACGCTGTTCAGGAAATGGCGGTCGTGCGAAATCACGATCAGCACTCCCTCGTACTCGCACAGATAATCCTGCAGCCAGTGGACCGAATCGAGGTCCAGATAGTTCGTCGGCTCGTCGAGCAGCAGCGCGGGCGGGCTGCCGAAAAGCGCTTGCGCCAGCAGGACGCGCACTTTCTGCCCGCCCTGCAGCTCGCTCATCTTGCGCTCGTGCAGCGCCTCGGTCACGTCGAGCCCGTCGAGCAATCGCGCCGCGTCGGCCTCCGCGGTGTAGCCGCCTTCCTCGCCGACAATTCCTTCGAGTTCGCCGAGCCGCATGCCGTCCGCGTCGGTCAGCTGGTCGTGCGGCTTCGCGTAGAGCGCGTCGCGCTCGACGAGCGCCTTCCACAGCGGCCCATTGCCCATGATGACGGTATCGATCACGCGATATTCGTCGAACGCGAACTGATCCTGCCGCAGAATGCCGAGCTTTTTCGGCCGCGTCACCGAGCCTTTCGAGGGCTCCATCTCGCCCGAAAGAATCTTCATCAGCGTGGTCTTGCCCGCGCCGTTCGGCCCGCTAATGGCGTAGCGCCGCCCCGCGAGAAACGTGGTGGTCACGTCCTCGAACAAGATTCGGGCGCCAAAGCGCATCGTAATGTTGTTAATCGAAAGCACGAGCTTTTATTGTAGCGTAGATTTTCTCCGTGCGCCGGAGCCCCCGGCCGATGTTGTTCCTTCGCTTTTTCGCCGCCGCGCCAAACCGCTGCAACTGCAGCAAGGACCTTGCTCCCGTCGGGAGCTTATCCATGCCCTAAATGGCCAAGAAAAGCTAATTTTGGCAGGATTTCGCACTGAGCCTGTCCAGCAGGCCGCCCGCAAAATCGCCGGCGAGCATCGCCCACCCAGCCTCTCCCTGTGGCCCCAGTTTCCCAGGAAGGCGTGTCGCTGGACTATCGGTCCTTGCGCATTCGTCAAAACCGCGATAGCTTCTACTGCCATTTCCAGTATGGAGTCAGTAAATGCCTCGGATATCCAGATTTGCTCTCGTCGGGATCGTTTCTCTATTCGCAGTTTTCGCTCCGTGCTTGTTCGCGGACAGTAACCAGACGTGGAGCGTCCCGCATTTTTCCGACGACGTAGCGGCTCTATACAAAGCCGCTTCGGACGTGTCTTTCCCGCCCGGTTCCGACGCAATCGTATTGGACGAAGAAAACAGTTATGTCTTCGACGCTCAAGGACGAACGGTTCAGACGAGATACCTCCTCTACAAAGTGCTGACGCAGAGTGGCGTCGAGGGATGGGGCCAGGTTTTGTTGGACTGGGAGCCATGGCACGAAGGTCGTCCCGCCGTTCGGGCGCGAGTAATCACTCCCGATAACGTCGTTCATCTTCTCGACCAGAAGACTCTCGTAGACGCTCCGGCCGCAGACAGCGACAACGCTATATATACCGATGCTCGGGTGGTTCGCGGTCCGCTCCCGGCTATTTTGCTAGGATCGCTCGTAGAAGAGGAAGATACCTGGACCGAAAGCAAGCCCCTGTTTGACGCAGGGACGGTCAGGCGGTATTACTTCGGACGAATAGGTGTGCCAGTGCACGACTGCCGGTTGGTTCTCGATGCTCCAGCCGGCCTTCCGCTCCACTACGAGACTCAGCTGTTGCCCGACGCAAAGTCGGTTCGCACTGAAGAGAACGGCAGGGTCAAAGTTGTCTTTGACTCTGGTCCGATCGAACCAATGGATGAAGCTGAACCAAACCTTCCGAGCGACATCCCGGCGTTCCCCAACGTCGCATTTTCGACCGGCAACTCGTGGCATCAGGTGGCTGAAAACTACGGAAAAATCGTGAGCGATCAAATTTCTCTCGCCGATGTTGGGCCGTTGGTTAAAGGGCTCACTGCAGGGAAACAATCCCGCGAAGACAAAGCCACCGCGCTACTGCAATACCTCGATGGCGAAATCCGTTACACGGGGGTCGAATTCGGTGATGCCGCGATCACTCCTCGTTCACCCGGGGAAACCCTGAAGACGAAGTACGGTGATTGCAAGGACAAGGCCACGCTGCTGGTGGCCATGCTGCGCGCCACGGGCATTCCTTCGTACATTGCGCTTCTCAACGTGGGCGAACACCAGGACATTGCACCTGACCTGCCGGGCATGGGTTCGTTCGATCATGCAATCGCATTTGTTCCGGGCAGTCCGGACCTGTGGATTGACGCTACGGATGAGTACGCCCGTCTCGGAGAGCTTCCTTCCGGTGACCAGGGACGCTTGGCTCTGATTGTCCGCCCGGAGAGCAATGCGCTGACGCCTACGCCGGTAACCTCTTCCCAAGACAATCTCCTGATCGAAAAGCGGGAATTCTATCTTTCGGAAAATGGTCCGGCTCGTGTCGTGGAAATTTCGGAGCCTCATGGAAGCCTCGAATCAGCCTATCGCTCCCGCTATGCCGATCCCGCCGACAAGGATGCCCGTAAGGATCTGACGGACTACGTCCAATCTCAATACCTGGCGGACAAACTCGACCACGTTGACACGTCCGATCCAAACGACATCTCGAAGCACTTCACGCTGTCTTTGGAGTCCGACGCCGCGAAGCGCGGCCTCACGGATCTCGATAGTGCGGTGGTCGCGATCCGTTTTGACACACTGTTCAGTCGTCTTCCAGATGAACTCGAGGAGCGCGAGAAGGACGATAGCAAGAGCGCAGGAGGAGCGGGAGCAAAGCCCAAGAAGGTCCGTACGGCGAGCTACCAGCTGCCGTTGCCCTTTGTAACGGAGTGGCAATACAACATCGTTCCGCCTCCAGGTTTCCGCCCCAAGCCATTGCCCGCAAACCAACAACTTTCGCTCGGCCCGGCCACCTTGGCGGAGGACTTTTCAGCAGATAAGGATGGAGTCGTGCGAGCCACGATCCGCTTCGATACGGTGAAGCGCCTCCTCTCCGTTTCTGAAGCCCATGAAATGCGCGACCAGATCGTCCAGCTGCGCGAAGGAGCCCCGATCCTTATCTACTTCGAGCCGATTGCTCAGGCGCTGTTGAACCAGGGGAAGATTCGGAAATCCTTGCAGGCTTACCGCGATCTGGTCGCGCTTCATCCGACGGAGGCCCTGCATCATCTCCAGCTGGCCCAAGCGTTTCTTGCGGCCGGACTCGGGCAAACAGCGCGTGACGAGGCTCGCCGCGCCGTCATGCTCCAACCGGATTCAGCCTTGGCGCAAAAGACGCTTGCGCAAGTCCTTGAATGCGATCTCGTGGGCCGTCAGTTGACGCCCGGTAGCGACTATGCAGGCGCGGAGACCGCCTTCCGCGCCGCGAGGAAAATCGATCCGGGCGACGACAGTATTGCGGGCGACTTCGCCATCTTCCTCGAATACAACTCCTGGGGTGAACGTTACGGCCCAGGCGCGAAACTCAAAGAATCAGTCGCGATCTACCAAAGTTTGACTCCGGAACGATTGGACAAGATTGGCCTGAAGGGTAACCCCGCCTATGCGCTCTTCTATTCGGGTCAGTTCGCAGAAGCGCTGAAGTATGCCGAAAGTTTGAATCCTCAGCCTCCGGGCGTGATTGTCGCATCGGAAGCAGGGATGAATGGATCGCAAGCCGCGATTTCCGAAGCTAGCAAGCGAACCAGCACGGAGGACGATCGCAAGAAAGCCCTGAAGACCGCGGGCGAAATGCTGATGCGCCTCCGGATGTACCCGGTCGCCGCCGACCTCATGGAAGCGGGCGCTTCAGGCGACAATGCCGCCAACACGATGGCCCTTGCATCCCTGCTACGCAAAGCGCACCCGTACGAGGATCTTCACTACGGCAATGACCCGCTCGGCATTGCGATGCAGGCGACAATGGCCCTCACCGATCCAGAGCTGCCGCCCGAGGCGCTTCTGGGCCTGTACAGCAAGAACGCCCGAATCGCTTTGAATGAGCGGGATCAGGAAAAGCGCGACTTTGATGCAAGGCAACGCCGCCAAGCTTGGTGGCAGCTCTCGCGAACTGCTGGTTTTCCTGCCGACGTGATGCTGGACGTTGTCATGCAGTCGGCGGACGCGAAAGTCGAGGGCGACGACGCTTCCGGGTACAGAGTGACGCTTCGACTTCCAGGGCGTACAAATCTCATTATGTATGTCGTCAAAGAGGGGAACAATTACAAGTATCTTGGCAATTCCGAAGATACTGACGCGATCGGCCTCGAGGTGCTGGACCGCGTCGCCGCCAACAATCTGACCGGGGCCCGCGCTCTGCTTGATTGGATGCGCGACGCGCAACATCTTGCCGGGGGAGACGATCCTCTCGATGGTTATGTGTTCCCGCGGATTTGGACCAAGGGGCGAGATGCTGACGCGGCAATTATGAAGGTCTCCGCGGCCGCAATACTCGTTCAAACGAAACAAACCGCGCGGCAGGGCGTCTCGGTCCTGGAAGCTGCCAGGGGCACTGCCACCAGCGACGTCGACAAGCTGAACATTTCGCTCGCATTGATCACAGGCTATCGTTATCTCGACGATTTTCAGGAGATTCTGAAACTTTCCACCGAGATCGCGAAGCAATATCCGGAATCGAGGCGCGAGTTCCTCGATCAGGGTTTTGCCTTGCGCGGTCTGGGGCGCTTTCAGGATGCCGATGCGCTTGCCCAGGATCGCCTCAAACGAATTCCCGACGATATCGATGCGCAAAGAGAACTGCTCGCATCTGCGCTTGCCCGTGAAGATTACGATCTGGCCCATGGCCTGAGCCTCAAGATAGTCGCTTCCGACACAGCGGTTGCGTACGATCTGAATCTGGCAGCATGGACAGCCCTCTTTACGGGGAAAGTGACCCAGGAGGATCTCGCTAACGCGACTAGGGCCGTCCAATTGAGCCAGAATGACCCATACATTTTGCATACTCTGGGCTGCATCTACGCGGAAATGGAAAAGACGAAGGAAGCCCGCGAGGTCCTGATTCAATCGATGGATAGGCTGAACCTGATCGAGCCCGACCCGAATTATTGGTACGCCTTTGGCCGCATCGCAGAGCAGTATGGCGAGACGGAAACTGCGAAGGCTGACTACGCTCGTGTCACGAAGCCAGCGAGGGCTATGGATATACCTGATTCGTCCTATCGTCTCGCCCAGAATAGACTCAAAATCCTGGCGACCCTCCCAGTCAATGGAGCGGTAGCGAAACAGTAGGTTGTCTCCGCGTGAGCCCACTGCATAGGCCCGCCCACCCGACGACTACAGTGCAAAACCTGCCGAGAACGGCATTTTCCGGCTATTTTCGCGGCCGTTTAGCCTTCCGATGACGCAAGATTCGTGACGCGCGCGGCGTCGTCGATTTGCGGAGGGGATTTCGGCGCCTGTCCTTGCTGTCCTTTCGGCCAGTACTATGCCTTGCCCTTTTTTTCTACGAAGGGCGCGTCCACGCGACGGCGGAATGTGCTAGCGTCGGAAGGGCAGTTTGGAAGGCAGTTCAGGAGTTGAAAGTTGAGAGTCGAGAGTCAGGAGAGCGGGCGGGCGTACCCTTCGACTCCCGCTGGTCGCTCCCTTCGGTGCGGCTCAGGGCAGGCAGGGCGGGGCAGCGGCCCGGCTTTTCGCCCCACGAATCACCAGTCACTACTCACAATTCACCGCTTTTCTAATCGACACTGCGGCGATTAGAATTGGCTGCAACTCGATGAAAACACAGGATGGCGATGCATTCTAATCGACACGGTTACGGGAGCCTGGCGGAGGGCGCACGACGAAGAAAAACGGCCGGAACGGCAACGAGAAATTCAAAGGCTGCCGCGCTAAAGTCCGCGGCGCTACATTCAAATCTCAAGGCTGGAGGAAGCGCATGAAATTGACGGACTACACGACTTTGGGGCGCACCGGGCTGCGCGTGAGCCCGCTGTGCATGGGCACGATGACGTTTGGCACCGGGTGGGGGTTCGGCGCCGAGGAAAAACCTTCGAAGGAGATGTTCGACCGCTTCATCGATGCGGGCGGAAATTTTCTCGACACCGCCGACGGCTACACGAACGGCCAGGCCGAGGAGCTGACCGGGAAATTCGTCGGCGAGCGCGGGCTGCGCGACAAAGTGGCGATCGCGACGAAGTACACGTTCAATTTCGCGCAATCGGGCAATCCGAATGCCGGCGGCAACGGACGCAAGAATCTCTATCGCGCGCTCGAAGGCTCGCTGCGGCGGCTGAAAACGGATTACATCGACCTCTATTACGTTCACGCCTGGGACACGATGACGCCGGTGGAAGAAGTGGCGTCGACGATGAATCACCTTGTCCAAGAAGGGAAAATCCGCTACTGGGGGCTTTCGGATACGCCGGCGTGGTACGTGGCGCGCGCGCAAACCATCGCGCAGCACCACGGCTGGGAGCCGATGGCGACGCTGCAGCTCGAGTATGCGCTCACCGAGCGCAATATCGAGCGCGAGCATATTCCCGTCGCGCAGGAGCTGGGGATCGGGCTGTGCCCGTGGAGTCCGCTGGCCGGCGGATTCCTCGCGGGCAAGTACAAGCGCGAGGGCGACAAGGGCAAGGGCGAAGGGCGGCTCGCGTTGCCGTCGGGCGGGCTTTTCAATCGCTTCACGGAGCGCAATTGGAAGATTCTCGACGTGCTGCTCGACGTCGCGAAGCAAGCGGGCAAGCCGCCGGCGCAGGTGGCGCTGAATTGGCTGAGCGCGAAGCCGGGCGTGACGTCGATCATTTTGGGCGCGACGAAGGTGGCGCAGCTCGACGATAATCTCGCCGCGATCGAGTGGACGCTGCCCGCCGAGCTTTACAAAAAGCTCGACGACGCCAGCGCGATCGAGGCGGTCCATCCGTATAACTTCTACAACTCGACCATGCAGACGCGCGTGAGCGGGGGCACGAACGTCCAGGCGTGGCGCCCGGCCGCGGTGTACCACGGCGCGATCGTCGAAGAGAAGAAGCAGGCCGCGGATTAGCGTTTGCGGCCGAGCGGGACGAGCTCGTCGGCGTTGCGCAAGTCGGGGAACATCCAGGCCCACAGCGCGGTGACGACGAGCGCGCCGACGCCGCCGAGCACGACGGCGGGCACGGTGCCGAGCAGCCACGCCGTCGCGCCCGATTCGAACGCGCCGAGTTCGTTGGACGCGCCGATGAAGACCATGTCGACGGCGTTGACGCGGCCGCGCATTTCGTCGGGCGTGCGCAACTGGATCAGGATGCCGCGCACCACGACGCTCACCATGTCGGTGGCGCCGACGAACACCAGCGCGATCAGCGAAAGAACGAAGCTGCGCGAGATGCCGAAGAGAATGGTGCAGACGCCAAAGCCGGCGACGCACCATAGCATTTTCATCCCGGCGCGCTTGCCGAGCGGGCGATGCGCCAGAAACAGCGCCATGATTCCCGCGCCCACCGCGGGAGCGCAGCGCAAGAGGCCGAGTCCCCACGGCCCGGTATGCAGAATGTCGCGCGCGTAGACCGGCAGCAGCGCGACGGCGCCGCCGAGCAACATCGCGAACAGATCGAGCGAAATCGATCCCAGAACGATTTTCTCGCGCCAGATGTAGTGCAATCCCGCGAAAACGGTTTTCCAGTCGAGGATTTCAAGTTTCTTTTTGCGCGGCGTGAGCTTGACGCGCGACATCACGGTGGCGCCGCACACACCGGCCGCCACCGCGGCCGCATATACCGCCGCGGGCCCGCGAAAGATCGTATAGACCAGACCGCCGACGGCGGGGCCGAGGATCGTGGCGATCTCGAAGAATGTGGCGCCCCAGGCGAACGCGTGTTCGAAATGCTCTTCAGGAACGATGAGTGGCAGGATCGCGCGGCTGGCTGGGCCGGTGAAGGCGCGCGCGACGCCCACGAGCCCGATGACAACATAAATTGGATACACCGTGTGCGCGCCGCGAAGAGTGATCGCGAGCAGCAGCGCCGAGCACATCCCGAGGCCGACGTAGCCGACGCTGAGGACTCGCGAGCGATTGCAGCGGTCGGCGGTGTGGCCCGAGAGCGGCAGGAAAATGATTCCGGGCAGGAACTGCGCGAGGCCGACGAAGCCAAGGTCCAGCTTGCTGTTGGTGATTTCGTAGATCTGCCACATTACGGCGACGGACTGCATCTCGGTGGCGAGAACGATGAGGGATCGCGCGATCTGGTACAGCGTGAAGGACGGATAGGTGAAGGCGATGCGTCCAGTGGGCCTGGAGGTCGTCCCGGAAGCGGTGGCCATCGAACGTCGAGTGTGCCACAAAACGAGAATTCGCACGAGGCGCGCGAAAGAGAGGCGGCGGACTTACTGCGCGGATTTGGCGCCGAGGATGGCATCGAAGACGACGCCGAGGAGGTGGCGAATGTCTTGGTCGGTGATGGCCGTTTGATCGAAGAGGTGCTCGACGACGAGCGCGTTGGAGAGCGCGCCGAGGCCGGTGGCTGCGGCGCCGCTGGGAATCGGGAGCGTGCGGCCGAGAGCCTGCGCCACGCGGCGCACGAAATCTCCGCCGGAGACGCGCAGGCGTTCGTGGCGGGCGCGCAGGCGCGCGTGAATTTCGGGATGGCGGATGGCGAAGAGCTTGAATTCGAGCGAGAGGAGTACGAGGCGGCGGTCCTTGCGGCTGTGCGCGTAGTGGTCGCGCAAGGCGCGCAGGCGCGCTTCGGGGCTCTTCTGCTTTTCGAGCGACGCGTTCACTTCGGCGATGCGCGCGGCCACCCACTGTTCGAGCAGCGCGACGAAAATATCTTCCTTGCTCTCGAAATTGGCGTAGAAGGCGCCGCGGGTGTAGCCGGCATGCGCTGCGATGTCCTCGAGGCGCGCGGCTTCGAAGCCATCGCGGGCGAAGATGGTTTCGGCGGCGGCGAGCAGGCGCTGCCGGGTGGCCGCGGTGCGAGCCTCCTGCCTCGACGGGCTACGCGCCGCTTTTCGACGGACTCCCGCTCCCCGGCGGGGTGATCTTGACTGAATCATCAGCAGCAGCTTTCCCGAGCTTTACAGCATACATGCGTGTATGTATATTTGACCACACGAAAAGATTTTGCAACAGGAATCCATGGCAGCCGCTTCCATCGCGATCGATCACGCCGCCTGGCGCCCGCGCCACAACCCCTGGGTTGTGGCGTTCACGGTGACGCTCGCGACGTTCATGGAAGTGCTCGACACATCCATCGCCAATATCGCGCTGCCGCACATCGCGGGCAGTTTCGGTGCGAGCACGAACGAGTCGACGTGGGTGCTGACGAGCTATCTCGTATCGAATGCAATCGTGCTGCCGGTGAGCGCGTGGCTCGCGACGCGCTACGGCCGCAAGCGCTACTACATGTTTTGCGTGGTTCTGTTCGCCGCGAGCAGTTTTCTCTGCGGCCTGGCGCCGACGCTCGGGCTGCTGGTATTTTTCCGCGTTCTCCAGGGAATCGGCGGAGGAGGGCTGCAGCCGAGCGAACAATCCATCCTCGCAGATACGTTTTCGCCCGAGCAGAGGGGCATGGCGTTTTCGATTTATGCGATGGCAGTGGTGCTGGCGCCTGCGATCGGCCCCACCATCGGCGGATGGATCACGGACAACTACAGCTGGCGGTGGATTTTCTACATCAACGTGCCGATCAGCATCGTGTCGCTCTTCCTTTCTTACCGCGTGGTCGAAGATCCGCCTTACTTGGCGGAGGAGCGCATCAAAGCGAAAAAGGGCGGGATCGATTACATCGGCCTGGGTCTCGTGGCGCTTGGCATCGGTTGCCTGCAGATGGTGATGGACAAGGGGCAGGAGCTGGACTGGTTCGGTTCGCGCTTGATCACGATGGGCCTCCTGGTGGCGGTTGTGGTTTTGATCGTGTGTATCTGGTGGGAGTGGCGGAATCCGCATCCGATCGTGGAGCTCAAGCTCCTGAAGAGGCGCAATTTCGCGACGGCGATGACTTCGATGGCCGCGCTTGGCATGGTCCTCTACGGGCTGACGGTATTGCTTCCCGAGTTTCTGCAGAACCTGATGGGCTACACGGCGGCTCAGGCGGGCGAATGCATGGCGTTGGGCGGTTTTCTGATGATGCTGACGATGCCGATATCCGGCGCGCTGAGCGGAAAAATGGATCCGCGATATCTGCTGGCGTTCGGATACATGGCCACGGCCGCGGGGCTGTACTACGTGGCGATGCATTTGACCCTGCAGATGGATTTCGGGACCGCGGCCATGCTGCGCACGTACCAGGTGGCCGGACTGGCGTTCATTTTCATTCCGTCGAACGTGCTGTGCTACGCGGGCATACCGCGCGAAAAGAACAACCAGGTATCGAGCATGATGAATTTCGTGCGCAACATCGGCGGGAGCATTGGAATTGCGGTGGTGAGCACGATGGTCACGCGAGAGACACAGACGCGGCAAACTTATCTCGCAGGCCGCATGCAGAATGGCAATCCGATGTTCCGGCAGATGGTCGGAGGCTTGGCGGCGACTCTGCATAAGAACGGGATGAACATGGCGGATGCGAACCATCTGGCGATCGGCAGGCTGGCAGGGATGCTGGAACAGCAGGCTGCCGCACTGGCGTTCAAGGATGTAATCGCGGAGCTGGTGATTGTCGTGCTCTGCTTGATCCCATTGGCGTTCATCATGCGGAAGCCGGCAGGTGGGCGCAATGTTCCGCCGCCGCACTAGAGGCCTCGGGAGTTGTAGGCGCGCCGCGAACGAATCCGAACAAAAGCTCATACCGGGTGCGGTGGGTTCGGCGCCGGAGCTCGTCCAAGCCCCTTCGCACGGCAGTGCGATAGAGCCAGGCTCCCGCCTTTTCGCCCGGGGCTTGCGGAGTACGATCCGCGGGACGACTTCACTTGGCGCATGCACACTCTAACAACGCCTCCCGACCGCGAATTGTGACAGATTGTTGCGGAATCGCAGGAGTCCGATCCTTCGGGTAGGTCGCGCCACCGCCTGTCTTGGTCGGCGACCGGAAACCGACAGAGCGGAGGTCGATGACGGACACGCGTCATCCTGTGCAAAATGACTCCTGCGGCCCATTGACCCCGCCCGCAAGAATCACCTAGAGTGACGTGTCGAGGGGTCGCGGGGGAGGAGGGATACCACTATGGCAAGCGCCCGCGCGATGCTTGAGCGTCGCCGTTCCAGCCGCGTTCCGATCCGTGTTTCCGTGAAAGTTCTCACCGGCGAGGCCGAAGGCCAGGAGGCCGCGGCGGAGGCTGTTTCCGTAAGCCGCTATGGCGCGCTGCTTCGCGCTCCGTTTCGCCCACCTGTTGGTTCCCGCATCGAAATTCTGCACGGCGTGTCGAACGAGGTCCGCGAATTCCGCGTGATTTCCGCGAGAGAGCTGCGCAAGGACGGCCTCTTCGAACTCGGCGTCGAGATCTATCACCCCGCCAAGAATTTCTGGGGAGTGAAGTTTCCCGGCGAACGCACCGCCTGACCCAGCCCGACACGGCCCCAGTCCTGCTTGACACCTTCCCTCCCGGGTGGTGCTATAATCCCGCCAAAATTGACACCTAGGTCGGGATGGACCCAAAGGAGCCCGTGCCAAGGCGCTCGCACGGGGCGCCGTTTTCACGGTTGCGGGAAGGGGAGGTAACCATGGGAACTCTTGGAATGCTGCTGGCCGCCTGGGGCACGGTGACGGCCGTTTTGGTCTGCGCCTTGATCTACCGCAGCACGCTCGAGAATCGAGAGGAAGATCAGCTCTTCCTCGATTCCGCTCAGGAGATCACGGCTTCCGAACAGCGCGGGATCGTCACGCGAATCGAAAAACTCAGCCGCCCGATCGTGGCGCTCTGGATCATTTCGGGCGTACTCCTCATTGCTGTTGCCGGCTTGTGGCTCTATCAGGGCTACCAGAGCTTTTAGAGTAGCTGTATAATGCCGGCGGCATATTTGGTAATTTCGTACCGCGGTGGCGCGATGATAGGGCCTTTCCTGGTTGTGGCCCCTCCACATGAGCCTGGGCTTGAAAAGCTGACTTTGCCCGCACGGGCTCCGAAAGCGACGGACAGTTATCTTGCAGAATCCCAGCCTACAAGAGAACGCTAAGCCGGAGCGAAGGCATTTTCTAGAGCTCTTTTTGGGATCGGGCATCTTTGCTTCGCTCGTTGCCTTTATCTATCCCGTTCTGCGCTATATCATTCCCCCGCAGCAGACCGAACTTGGCTCGGATTTGGTTGTGGCCGCCCACGTGGGCGACTTGAAGCCGAACTCCGGAAAGATCTTCCCATTCGGAAGCCGCCCTGCGATCCTGGTCCTCACTTCGGACGGCAAATACCACGCCTTGTCCGCTGTTTGTACCCATCTTGGATGCACGGTCCAGTATCTCCCCGATGTGCACGAGGTCTGGTGCCCGTGCCACAACGGCAAGTATTCGGTGGATGGCGCCAACATCAGCGGCCCTCCGCCGCGCCCCCTGGACGAATTCGATGTGATTCTAAAAGACAACAACATCTACGTGCAGAGGACGCAAAACAGCTGATGAGCGCGCTTGCCAACATCCGAAATTGGCTCGACGAGCGTTTTGGATGGGACGAACTGATGGCGTTCGTCCGCCATAAGACAGTTCCGACGCATCGCTTCTCCTATTTTTATTTTCTCGGCGGCATGACGCTGTTTTTGTTTGGCACTCAAGTGGTCACCGGAATTTTATTGCTCCTCTACTACCGGCCCACGCCGGACGGAGCCTTCGAAAGCGTGCAGTACATCATGACGAAGGTGCCATTCGGCTGGCTGATCCGCTCGATACATTCCTGGGGCGCCAACGTCATGATTTTGACGGCCATCGCCCACATGTTCAGCGTCTTCTTCCTGAAATCCTACCGCAAGCCGCGCGAACTCACCTGGTTGAGCGGGATGATTTTGCTTTTCCTCGTTCTAGGTTTCGGTTTCAGCGGATATCTGCTGCCCTGGAACATGCTTTCCCTCTTCGCGACCAAAGTAGGCACCAACATGACGGCGCAAGCTCCGTTTATCGGGCACTGGATGCTGGTTTTCCTGCGCGGCGGAGATGATGTGACCGGAGCCACGCTGACGCGCTTCTTCGCGATTCATGTCGCCATCTTGCCGGGCCTCGCCACTTTGCTCATCGGCTTTCATCTGCTCTTGGTGCAGCGCTTCGGCATGAGCGTTCCTCCCAGCGTCGAGGCCGACTGGAAGGCTCATCCTGAAAGAGCGCGCGAACTCCGCTTTTTCCCCAATTTTTTCCTCCGCGAATTGATGGCGTGGTACGTCGTTTTGGCGGTTCTGGGATGTCTTTCCGCGTTCAAGCCCTGGGAATTGGGACAGAAGGCGGATCTTTTCGGGTCCGCGCCGGCGGGGATCCGACCGGAATGGTATTTCATGTTCATGTTCCAAACGTTGCGCTTCTTGCCGGCAAAAGTCGGGCCATTTGCGGGCGATCTGATCGGGGTGCTGTTATTCGGCGCCGCCGCCGCCGTGTGGACGTGTTTGCCCTTCTTCGACGATGACAAGGGCGGCCGCGGGAAGCGCTGGATTACGGGCGCGGGCGTCTTCGCGCTGGCTTACTTTATTGGAATGACGGCGTACGCTTATCTGGCGAAATGAATATGGCGGATTTTGAATGAACAAAGACGGCAGACGGTTCAGCTTGCAATCGAAAGTTGAATCCGGCGGCAAAAGAAAATTCGCCGGCAGAGAGCGCGCGCGGCGCGCGGCAATTTCCTTTGCGTTTTTGTTCAGCGGCATCTTGCTTTTGTTCTCCGCCGCGCCGCTTCCCGCGCAGACGAAGAATAGTTGCCTCGCTTGCCATTCCCAACTCCCCGATCCGTTCCACGTCGATCCCGGCGAATTCGAGCAAAGCATTCACGCACAGAAGGGCATCGCCTGCGTAAGCTGCCACGGCGGTGATTCGACTTCTGACGACATGGTTAAGGCCATGAGTCCGGCGAAGGGTTTCAAGGGCATCCCGGCGCGCGCGCAGATCCCGGCGTTCTGCGGCAAATGCCACGCCGACGCGGCTTATATGCGCGGCTTCAATCCTTCGCTGCGCACGGATCAGTATTCGCAATATCTCACGAGCGTCCACGGCCAGTTGCTCGCGAAAGGCGACGAGAAAGTCGCCGTTTGCATTAACTGCCATGGCGTTCACGGCATTCTGCCGCCCGATGACCCGCGCTCGAGCGTTTATCCGGCCAACGTGGCGCAAACCTGCGGCAAATGCCACGCTGACGCCGATTACATGAAGCCTTACAAAATCCCCACCAATCAACTCGCGCTTTACAACACGAGCGTGCATCACGCCGAGCTGGTCGACAAAGGCGATCTGAGTGCGCCCACGTGCTCCACGTGCCACGGCAGCCATGGCGCGGCGCCGCCGGGAGTCCAATCGGTGGTCAACGTTTGCTCCACGTGCCACGTATTCCAGGCGCAGCTTTTCGATTCGGGTCCGCATCACGACGCTTTCAATTCCCTGGGCCTTCCGGGATGCGTGACTTGCCACACGAATCACGGAATTCAGCATCCCACCGACGCATTCATCGGCGTCGGCCAGGGCGCCGTGTGCATTAAATGCCATTCCACGGGCGAACCCGGCTACGATGCCGCCTCGCAAATTCACGCGCAACTCGTCAAGCTCGACACGTCCATCGCGCGCTCGCGAGACATCCTGGACCGAGCCGAGCAAGCCGGTGTCGAAGTCGGCCCGGCGACGTTGGACCTCGATCAGGCGCGAGATGACCTCACGAAGGCGCGCGTTTCCATTCACAGCGTCGAATTGAAGCCTGTGGACGAAAATGTTAATGCCGGGTTGAAAGTCACGGAAGCCACGTATAAAGCGGGTCAGGATGCTCTTGGCGAGGCTACCTATCGCCGCAAGGGGCTTTTTATTTCCCTCGCCATATCGCTGATTGTTTTGCTGGGGATCGCGCTCCTGATTCGCAGGATTGAATCGCATCCGCAGGAATAGCCAGGGAGGCTAGGAAATGAAAACATGCGCTCTCCTCGCAGTGATCGTGATTTTCTCTGCCGCGCCCGCCGCTTTCGCGCAAGCCAAGGGCGACGCCGCGGAAGGCAAGCAAGCGTTCATGCAGCATTGTGCCGTGTGCCACGGCGCCGATGGAAACGGCAAGCCGGCGATCGCGCAAGCCCTGAAAGTCACGTTCCCTCCGCTCGGCGGGAAAGAAGTCCAATCGCTCTCCGACACTGAAATCGCCAAGGTCGTCGCCGAAGGCAAAGGGAAAATGCAGCCGGTGCATGGCGTCACCAAGAAAGACGTTGCGAATATCATCGCTTTCATCCGCACGCTGAAAAAATAAATCGTCTTTGGAGTTTCTGCCGGTTTAGGGCTTGGCGACCGCTGGCGCCGGCTGGGGGGGCGGCGCCGTCTCCGCGGTGGTTTGCGGCTTTGGTTCGGCCATCACCTGGTTCGTGTGGTTGTGCACGATCAGCCAGTTGCCGTTTGTCTTGGTGAAAACGAGAGTGGTCTGGCCCTGCGTGATGTACGGTTTGCCTTCCCACGACGAATCGAATTCCCACTGGTACGACGCCCACGCCACATCTCCGCGCACGAAGATATTCGTGTTGCGCCGGATCAGCTGCATGCCCTGGAACGCGGCCTTTTCCCGGTCGTATAGCGCAACGTAGTTCTGCCAGCCCGCGATCGGCGGGTCGAACGTGCTCTGCACGAACGTGCAATCGTCCGAATAATATTTGTGCATCGTCTCAGTGTCGCCGATTTGAAACGCGCCGAGCATCTCTCCGATGTCCTCGTTGATTGTGTTTGCCTCGACCTGCGGAGTGTTCGGCAAGGGGACCGTCGTGGAATCGCTGGAGGCGTCGTTTGTATTCTTTTGTTTTTTGTTCTTCTGGCCCGCCCAACTCGGCGAAGCAGGCAGGATCAGGGCCGCGGCCAACAGGCAGGCGCAACCTCGCAGAAATGGAAAATTACGGGAATGCTCCCTCATTGCGCTTCCCTCCTCAGCGGCTCGGAGCATAGCACGAACGGAAAACGAGCGGACCGGGCGAACTCGCGGTACGTTGCACGGATCGCCAACACGCCGTTTCGCGACCCGAGTTGAACCAGCTGCAAACTGCCGGGCGCTACTTCGTCGCAGAATGGCGCGTCTGGCTAATCAAGTTCACGAACAGGCGGTAGGCGCCGGGCACTCCCGCGGGCAATTCGCGAAAGAATGAAATTCCCGTGTAGATGTAAAGGCCTTTGCCGTCGCGCGCGTAGACGAGGCCGCCCTTGGCTTCCGGCTCGCCCGTGTCGGTGAATCCGATGACCGGGTGATACTGCGGGTCCCACGTGCCCCAAAAATAGATGCCCCGCTCCTGGACCCAGCCCTGGAAATCGGCCATCGTGATTTTGTTCGGCGAGTTGAGCAGCGGGCTTTCGGGCGCGAGAAAATCCACCGGAGAATCCGGATTCGTGACGCGAATGCCCTGCGGCGGAATCTCGGCCTTGAAGGGCGCGGGCAACAGCTTGGCCCACGCGAAATCTCGCTCGTACTGGACGAGCAGCGTTCCGCCGTTTTTCACGTAATCAAGCAGGCGCGGATTCGCGGCCATCACGTCCGGGCGCAGCTCGTAGGCGCGAATGCCGACGATGATCGCGTCGTATTGGCTCAGATTGCCGAAGGCGAGGGCGACATCGTCGAGCAAATCGACCTGGATGCCGATTTGCCGGAGCGAATCGGGGACGACGTCGTTGTCGCCCGCGATGTATCCGACGCGCAGGCCCGCGGGCACGGTGAGATCGAGGACGTGCGCGGTGGCGTCGGCGGATTCGCTCCAGTCGCGCGTCGGGAGCGTCGGGATTGGCTCGAGCGACGTGCGGAACGTCTCATCGCCCAGCTTCGCGTAGGGATTGAGCGCGTAGGCACCCAGCGCGGTCTTGGCGGGCGGCGTCGCCATGAATCGGATCAGGCGATCGCCCGGCTCGGAGAAACTGAGTGGCGCGATCGGTTTTACATTCCATCCGGGGGGCGCGTCGAGCCCGACCGAAACTGTTGTGGGTTTTGTCGCGTGATAGCGCACGCGCGCGAGCAGCGCCACGCCCTCGGACGCCCGCTTTGCCGGGACCATCAGTTGTCTCGGCTCGACCGTCAGAGTGACGGCGGGAATCAGCTCCAGCGGATAGATGTCGATTCCGGTGGTATTTGCGACGGCGGATTGGACCGTCTGGGGGATCTTGAAATCGTAGCCGTCGACGTCGGCGTTCAGCGCCAGCGTGACGAGCGGCGGCGGGAATGGCAGGATTGCGTCCTCGGGCGAATCCGGCGGCGTGGCGCCCGCGGGCACCGCGACATTGAATTGATAGGTCTTCGTGGCGCCTTTCCCGGGAGTCAGCGTCACGCTCCATCCTTCTGGCACGACGAGGCTTGATTGGTCCGCAGCCCACTTCACCGGCGCGGCCGGCTGATCGAGGAAGCTGACGGTGACGCCAAAGCTTTCGCCCGCGACGAGTTCGTGGCGATCGGCTTGCGTATCGATCGGGAGCGCGATGTCTTTTACGAGCGCCGCGTCAATTCTGTGGCGCACTTGATCGAGTTCCCACAGCGCTGGGGCGCTTTCGTCTCCGCCAGCGCTCGCCACCTTCGCCCGCAACGCCGCGATCTCTTTGCCCGCCTGCGCCAAGGAACTCGAGGATGCGGCGCGATTGAGCTCCAGCGCCTGCTGTGCCGCCGCCGCGAGATCCTGGTCCACCGACGCAAGCGCGGGCGCCATTTCAGCCTGGAAGCTCGGGAAGCGCGCCGCAAGCGAGGTGATCGGCTGCGCGAGCAGCTTGGGATCGAAGCCGCCTCCCGCCTCCTGCCCGTGTTCCATAATCAGCGATGTCGGCCGGCGGAAGAACGGGTTGCCGGAAAACGAGGGCGTGCCCTGGGACCTGTGCTGGGCGTGGCCTTCCATGCCCATTTCGACGTAGCTTTTGCCCCACAGCGGCGAAACATCGTTGATCGGCAGTGTGACCGCATCCTTGGGCGCCGGCGGCGACGCGGGACCAAAACCAAATCCTGTGGGACGCAGCTCCAGTCCCACCTTCCACGGCTTCAGGCCCTCCGCGATCTGCTGGGGAAATTTCGTCGGATCGGCTGCGTCGGCTACAGCCTCAGGAGTGTAGATTCCGCTGGCCTGATGCTGCCCGTGGCCGAAATGGACGCCGCCCCATCCGTTGATCACGACATCGGGCCGGAAGGTGCGGATCACGCGGACCATGTCCTCGACCGGCAGGTCGCCCCAGGCTTTCATGGTCTCTTCGGCGCTCTTCGAGAATCCGGTATCGACCGCGCGCGTGAAAAACTGCTTCGCGCCGTAGTGCTGATCCGCCGCCAGCAATTCCGTGGTGCGGATTACGCCGAGTGCGCCATCCTGCTCGGGCCCGATCGCGTTTTGCCCGCCCTGGCCGCGGGTGATCTGCAGCATCGCAACATCCGCATCGATCCCGCGCGCTAGATAGGCGATCAGCCCGGCCGTCTCGTCGTCGGGGTGCGCCGTGGTGTAGAGAATCCGCGTTGCGACGCGCGCCTGGTTGATCGCCTCGACCGTATCCGGGAGGGATTGCGCCAACACGCGCTCGGTTTGCGGCGCGAGCAGCGCGGCCACTGCCACAACAGCAGCTACTACCATCGCGATCGATCGCATCGTGAAGCGATTTATGAAGACTTTTGTTCGGCGATTCACCGGGCCTCCTCAAATGGCCATTGGCGCGACCACAACGCGCGCCCCAAATATACAAGAATACCTGCTCCCGCGGCTCCAAGCGAAGCGAGCATCGGCCTGCGCCCCGTTGCTACGAAAATGCCGAGCCATCCCACGATCGCCACAATCACCGGCATCGGGTAGAACCACATGTGGAAGGGCAGCCGCTGGGGCTCGTTCTTCCACCGGCGATGCAGCACGATCAACCCCACGCCCTGGCCGACGAATTGGATGAGGCAGCGCATCGCCAGGATGGCGCGAATCACGGAAATCAGGCTGAATGCCAGGCTGAAAACCATCGCGGCCGCGCCCAGCGCCACGAGCGAGACCGCAGGGAAATGCTTCTTCGGATGCACGCGGGCGAAAACGGAGAGGAAGTTACCGTCGAGTGCCGCGGCGTAGGGCACGCGCGAATAGCCGAGCATCGCCGCAAACACCGAACCCAGCGCCGTGATCAGGATCAGCACCGTCGCGAGCGTGGCCCACTGGCTTCCGTAGGCACGCTCGATGAACGTGCTCACGATGTATGTGGACCGCTCGGCCTCGCGCCACGGAATCACGCTAAGGATGCTCGCCTGCATCGCCAGGTAGAGCGCCGAAATGCCGAGAATCGAAATGAAGATCGCGCGGGGGATGTTGCGCTCGGGATTTTTCATCTCGCCGCCGAGGTTGCAGACGTTGTAATAGCCGAGATAGCTGTAGATCGTCTGGACCGTGCCATGGCCGAGCGCCGCGAAGAGCAGCCAGGAAAGGTTCCAGTCGCCGCCGGAAAAATCGAACACCCGGTGAACATCGAGATGCCGCAAGCCGCCCCACACGATCCACAGAATCGTCCCGATCACCACCACGCTGAAGGCGACCGAGATTTTGCCGATCTCCGTGATGCGCCGGTAGAGCAGCAGGATTACGAACGCCACGATCAGCGCCGCGATGATATTGTCGTCGTGCGTGTGGATCACGTGCGCGATGCCGGCGACGACCCGCGCGAGCCAGCTTGATTTGTCCACGAGGTAAGCCGAATAGTCCGCGAAGCCCAGCGCGCCCGATGCGATGCTCAGCGGCCCTTGAAACAGCGTCTGCCAGATGTAAAGGAACGCGAGCAGGTGCCCCCAGCGCGCCGGGCCATATGCTTCGCGCAAGAAGACGTAGCTTCCGCCCGCCTCCGGCATCGCCGCGCCGAGCTCGGCCCAGATGCAGCCGTCGCAAGCCGCCAGCAACGCGCCCGCGGCCCACGCCAGCAGGCTTTCCGTCCCGCCGTGCATCGCCTGAATCACGAACGGAATCACCACGAACGGCCCGATGCCCACCATGAACGTCATGTTGAGCGAGGTCGCTTCGATCAGGCCGAGGCCGCGTTCGAGTTTTTGCGGTTCGCTCATGTGGCGCAAAAAAGCAGCGCAAAGCATAGCAAGAAAGCGCGCGGCCAATCGCGTGATTTGGCCGAATTGCGCATGCCAGGCCTAGATCGGCGGCTGGTCTAACACGGAGAACACAGAGCAAATCAAGAGGACACGGAGAATCCTATCCTGAGGCCTTCGTGTATTCGGTGCCTCCTCTGTGATCTCTGTGTTAAGTGAGGCGTTCAAATCAACCCCGCAGTCAACGAACTGCCGAACTGCGCTACGATATCGGCGCGTCGGTCCCGCACGAACGAGGAACCGCGCCACGCATGATCTCGACCACAATCGGCATCGCCATCACCGCAGCGACGGTTGCGACTCTCGTCATCGGATTCTTTCGCGTGCGCCGCAGCCTTCCTTTTCCTCCGCACGGCTGGCTCGGGATCGTCGCACTCGCGGCCGCGGAGCTGCTAATGTTTCGCGGCGTCGAGCCCGTAGCGACGTATTTCACGCCGATCGCCTGGAGCGCTTGGATTTTGACCGCGGATGCGGCCGTCCTCGCCATCACCGGCCGCTCGCGCCTCAACGACGCGCCGATTACACTCGCGCGCATGGCCGGCCTCTCGATTCCGCTGTGGCTGATCTTCGAGGCGTATAATCTCCGCCTCCGCAACTGGACGTATGTCGGCGTCCCCGCGGGCTGGCCCGACGTCAGACCTGGCGCAGGCGCTGCTGCCGCCGCTGCCCGCCCGGCCGCGCAAAATTTCGGTCGTCGCGGAACGCGCGCTGATCTTCTGCGGCGCGGCTTGCTTGATTCTTCCGCTGGTTTTGCCGCAGCGCGCGGCCGCGTATCTATTCGTGCTGGTTTGGATCGGATTCGTTCTGCTGCTCGATCCTCTGAATCGCCGGCTCGGGCTACCCTCATTCATTGGCGATCTGTCCGAGGGATTTCTGCGGCGCATCTATGGATTTTTTCTTTCGGGCTGGATTTGCGGCTGGCTATGGGAGTTCTGGAACAACTGGGCCGCGGCGAAGTGGCACTACACGTTTCCGATGGCCCGGCAGTGGAGGATTTTCGAGATGCCCGCGCCGGGGTTTCTCGGATTTCTGCCTTTCGCGCTCGAATGTTTCGCGATGTACGTGACCGCGTCGTGGCTCGTCGGCTGGACCAAGCGCGTGAAGTCAGCCGCAGTCGAGGATTGTGTCGCGCCTACGGCGCTTGCGATTCCACCTCCACAAATTCCCAAGCCTTCCGGCCTGGGCTGACTGTGGAGTCTCAAGAGGCTGACACAATCAGTTCTCCGGTTTGCTCGAATAGACAACCTGTTGAAATCTCACAGCTAACTTCTGTCGCGCGTCCCGCGCTGGCACGAAAGTTACCCACGCGAGGTCGCCTCGGCGCAAAAAGACTCACGCCCGGGGTGCCTGGTGAGCTACATTTGCTTCCTCAGCCGGGGACGGCGCGAGGGTCTCACCATGAAAATTGAGATTTATGACCAGATGTACAACGTGAATGCGGACGGGCAGAACGAGGAGCACCTGCGCGAGCTCGCGTCGTATGTCGATGGCAAGATGCGCGAGGTGGCCGAGGCGACGCACATGGTCGATTCGGTGAAGGTGGCGGTGCTGGCGGCGCTTAACATCGCCGACGAGATGTTCGCCTACCGCACGCGGCACCAGGCGATCGAAGGGCCGCTGCGCAAGCGCGTGGAAAAGTGCGTGGCGCTGGTCGAGAAGGCGCTCGAAGCGTCGAATTGATCCCGACCGTCGTACGATACGCGAAACCAACTTTCCTCAGGGCCTCGCATCTTCACGTTGAGCCCCAAAACATCTCCGGACGCAACCCAACGCGCGACAGCGACATCAAGTTTTTGCGGTCGAAATTCGCGGACATCGATCCATATCCGTCTGATTCGTGAGGACAAAGCCATGCGTACACGATGCCTGCTGTGCCCGGTCTTGACTCTTTTCATTTGCTTTGCTGGAGCCATCGGCGGGCCGCCAACCTTCGCGCAGGCCACTTCGCCGGCACCTTCGTCAGTGCAGGGGCCGGTGAAGATTACGCTCGACGACGCCATTCAGATGGCGCTCGCGCACAATCATGCCTTGCTGGCGGCGCGCACGACGGTCCAGCAAAGCGAGGACGAGGAAATTACTGCGAACCTGCGGCCCAATCCTGTTTTTTTCACCGATTGGGATTACTTGCCGCTGTTTGCGCCGAGCGAGCAAAACTCGACTTACCTGCATGATGCGACCGAAGCCGACATGGGCCTCGGCTATCTCTTCGAGCATGGCGGAAAACGACATTACCGTTTCGAAGCGGCGCACGACCAGACGGCCGTGACGCGCTCGCTGCTAGCGGACAACGAGCGAAATCTAACGTTTGAGGTGGCTTCGGCGTACGTCGGCGTCGAACTTGCAGAATCGGCGCTGGACCTCGCGAATCAGGACCTGAAAAGCTTTCAGAACACGGTCGACATCAGCCAGGACCGCTACAAGGCCGGCGATATCAGCGAAGACGACTACCTGAAGATCAAGCTGCAGATGCTGCAGTTTCAGACGGATGCGTCGCAGGCGCAGCTCGCGAAGGTGCAGGCGCTCTCGGATTTGCGACAGTTGCTCGGATACGAGTCGGTCTCGGCCGATTACGACGTCGCCGGTCCATTCGAATACCAGCCGATCGCCGGGAACCTGGAGGATCTGCAGATGAAAGCGCTCGCAACGCGTCCCGACTTGCGAGCGGCGCAGCAGGGGATCACCGCAGCGAACAGCCAACTTCGGCTCCAGAAGGCGAATGGCAAGCAAGACCTGACGCTGCAGGCTAACTACACGCACGTGAATGGCATCAACGGAGCATCGTTCTACGGCAGCATCCCGCTTCCGATCTTCAACCGCAACCAGGGTGAAATCGGCCGCGCGCGCTACGCCATCACGCAGGCGCAGGAGCAGGAAAAGTTCGCGAGCGATCAGGTGCTGACGGACGTGAAGGACGCCTACGAGGGGCTGCGGACGAACGATCAGGTGATTCAGCTCTACCGCTCGGGCTACCTCGACGAGGCGCAACAGGATCGCGACATCAGCGAGTACGCGTATAGGCGCGGCGCCGCCAGCTTGCTGGACTTTCTCGATGCGGAGCGGAGCTACCGCGCCACACAGCTTGCTTACCGGCAGGCGCTCGCGTCGTACCTGCTGTCGCTGGAGCAGTTACGCGAAGCGGTGGGAACGAGGACACTGCCATGAGCGCTAACGGATAGGCTGACCGCATTGGACCTCATGCTTAATTCGCGCCGAGGCAACTGGACTTTCGCCGGTCACTTCCAATAGGCTCGAACGGCGTCGATCAATCCGTCGGCAGCTTGTGCTTGCGAAGAGTTCTTAGCGGTGTTGGGGGAGCACGTGAAGACGGACGTGGCCAACGTCAATTGTATCGCCGTGCTTCTCAGCGCGTTCGCAACGGTCTCCACAATATGCGGAGGCGTAGTTGCGGTTCGGGGACAAAAACGGGTTCATTTGTTGCTGGGAGCGGGGGCCGGAATGCTCCTTGGCGCAACTTTCTTTGACCTGCTGCCGGAGTCCATTGAAGCAGCACAATCGCAAGGCTGGGGCGCCCGGGCGATGTTCGTGGTATTGGTAATCGGTTTCCTGGGATTTTATGTGGCGGAACGCGTGTTGATCCTTCATTCATGCGCGGAAGGCGACTGCACCAATGAAGCGCATCGCCGCCTCGGCCGGATGAGCGTGATGGGGCTCATCGCGCACAGCACTCTCGACGGGGCCGCCATCGGGGCCGCAAGCCTGGTGAATCTGCGCGTGGCTATTGTCGTCGCCCTGGCGATCGTCGCACATGATTTGAGTGATGGGCTCAATACGATGCTGTTGGTTACTCGGGGCGAAGCGGCCCGCCCAGCGGATTTCATATTCCTTGGAATGGACGCAATCGCGCCATTGATCGGCGCGTTCCTGGCTGTGCAGTTCTTGCCATCGCCGAAGTGGCTTGCGGTTTTTCTGGCTCTGGCATCGGGGTTCTTTCTGTACACGGCGACATCGGATTTACTGCCGGAGGCGCACAAGCGTTCACCGAGCCCTTCGGTCACAATTCTGACGATTGTTGGAGTGTCTATCATGGCTTTGGCTGTCGGGTTGACGCGCCTCGATTACGGAGCGCTGCAACGATACATATCGTCGATGTTCTAATCGCCCTTACGTCCGTGACCGAGGTGTTGCAGCAAGGTGGTGCCAATCAGTACAACAAATCAAGAACCATTGTTGCCCCCGGGGCATCAGACTTAGCTACAATAGGCGCCGGGGGCCGGGTCGAGTTTGCGCATGGCGAAGCGAATAACCCGAGGGGTGCTGGCGGTCGCGCTCATCCTGACGTTGAGCGCGCTGACCACGCACGCGCTCGCACACTGGCACGCGCAAGCCTCGAACGAGCAGCACTGCCAGATTTGCCAGGTTGGGCACGCCGCCACACCGCAAGCCTCAGCGCCGGTAGCGGTACAAGTTCCGGTTCCGGTGGCGAGGTTCGTGGCCGCCGAGCATTTCGTTCCAAGCATCGATCCTGTTTACACGCCGAGTAATCCCCGCGGTCCACCCGCTTAATCTCGCAATTCTAAGAAAATCGAATTCTCCCGGCACGCGGCGCTTGCGCGGCGCGTGCTGATATCCACATTCACATTTTGCGCTGCTCCGGAAAACGGCCGGGGCTGCATTCCTGATGGGAGAAAACCTAATGAGATTCGCGAGAGCGGTTCTTGGAATTCTGCTTTTGCTGGCTGCCACATGGAGCATGGCGCCTGGGTCGAAGGCCCAGGGCGGAAACTCCGTCAACGTGGGAGGCACGGTCACGGACCAATCAGGCGCTGTGATACCGGGCGCTACGGTTACACTGCACAATCCGGTCAGCGGCTTTCAGGAGAGCGCCACGACGGACGCCTCCGGAAACTTTTCGGTTCCGAACGTGCCGTTCAACCCGTATCACATGACGGTGAACGCAAAAGGTTTCTCCGAGTATGTGCAGGACGTGGACGTGAGGTCGGCAGTGCCGCTGGCACTGAAGATCAGCCTGCAGCTCGCCGGCACGACGCAGACGGTGACGGTGGAAGGCGGAAACGACCTGATCGAAAACGACTCGACGGCGCACACAGACATCGACCGCAATTTAATCAACGATTTGCCGCTCGAGAGCCAGTCCTCGTCGCTCAGTTCGCTCGTGACGCTGGCATCGCCGGGCATCGCCGCGGATTCCAACGGCCTCTTCCACGGGCTCGGCGATCACGCGGAAAATTCTTTCTCGGTCGATGGCCAGCCGATCACGGATCAACAGAGCAAAGTCTTCTCGAATCAGGTCCCGGTGGATGCGGTGCAATCGCTTGAGGTGATCGACGGCGCGCCGCCAGCAGAGTACGGCGACAAGACGAGCGTGGTGATCGACGTTACAACGCGCTCGGGCCAGGGAATGACGACGCCCCATGGGGACGTGACGGGCTCGTACGGATCATTCGGAAGCTCGAACCTCGGCTTCAACTTCGGTTACGGCGGGGAGAAGTGGGGCAATTTCATTTCCGCCAACGGGATGAACACCAGCCGGTTCCTCGACCCGCCGGAATTTGTGGTGATGCACGACAAAGGAAACGAACAGAACGTTTTCGATCGGCTGGACTACCAACTGACGCAAGCGGACTCGCTTCACGTCAACCTGGAATTTTCACGGTCGTGGTTCCAAACGCCCAATTCCTACGACGCCCAGAATGCGACTCCGTGGTCCGGCCTTGTGGTCAACAACGCGGGCCTTGGACCCAACGGCCTTGCCGTGGGCCCGACGGATCAGCGATCGCAAATCCTCACGTACAACATTGCGCCGACATGGACGCGAGTGATCAACAATAACACCGTGCTGAACGTCGGGGCGTGGGTCCGGCACGACCAATACAACTACTACCCGAGCGATAATCCGTTTGCGGATCTGGGCCCGCCAAGCCTTCAAAGAGAAACGGTCTCCCAACTCCGGTTTCTTACGAATGCCGGGGCTCGCGCGAGCGTTTCGTATGTAAAGGGAATCAACAACATCAAGGCGGGGATCAGTTACGAACAAACGTTCCTGACCGAGAATGACAAGCTGGGAATCGTCGATCCAACGCTGAATGCACCTTGCATAACGGCTAACACCACTCCTAACCAATACACCATTTCCGACCCGTTCATCCCCGTACAGGGCTTCACCGATCCTTCCCAGTGCGGGGCTCACGGATACGAAGAGAACGTCGCATCGAACGCTGATGCACCCAATAACCCTCAATTCCCATTGTTCAATCCGGATTTGCTGCCCTACGACCTGACGCGGGGTGGAAGTTTGTTCGCCACGCGCCAAATCTTTCCGCTGCATACGGACGTGAAAGAGCTCGCTCTTTACGTCCAGGACTCGATCACGATGAACAACTGGACGTTCAGTGTCGGCATGCGGGGCGATCTGTACAACGGCCTGACCAGCGCCGGCCAGGCGGAACCTCGCCTGGGTGTGGCGTACAACGTCAAACAGAGCAACACCGTCCTTAAGGTTTCCTACGCGCGGACACTCGAGACGCCCTTCAACGAAAACCTCGTGCTATCCAGCATCGGATGCAGCTCTCCTGTGCTGGATCCGCTTCTCGCTTGCTCGTCGAGTTCGTTGACACCGGTGGCCCCGGGCTTCCGCAACGAATTTCACGCGGGCCTTCAGCAGGCGTTCGGGAAGCACGTGGTATTCGACGGCGAGTACATTTGGAAATACACGCACAATGGCTACGACTTCAGCGTGCTCGGCAATACGCCCATTACGTTCCCGATCGAATGGGCGCGGTCTAAGATCCCGGGATTCACGGGGCGCGTGAACGTCACCAACTTCCACGGAATTACGGCCTATGTGATCATGTCCAGCGTCGCGGCGCGATTCTTCCTGCCGCAGGTCGCCGGAGCCGGCGCAGTCCCTTCCGCGCCGAGCGGCGTATTCCGCATCGACCACGATGAGAAGTTCAACCAAACCACCCACCTCCAATACCAGCCATCGGCGCGCTGGCCGTGGCTCGGCTTCAACTGGCGGTACGATAGCGGGCTTGTGGCGGGCGCAACGCCATGTTTTGGCCTTGCTCTCACGAACACATGCCCGGGTTCGGTGCTCATAGGCGGCGTGCCAAACGTGAGCATGCTCGCCAGCAACGTAGGTGGAGTGCCTCTTTCTGCCGATCAGGAGTTCGAGGCGGGGTTCACCTGCAACGGTGTACATGCGACGCCTACCACGCCGCTGCCCTACAACTGCCCAGCATCCGAGTTTGGCTCAACGCTGATACAAGTGCCGGCGCCAGGCGCGGAAAACGACGACCACAACCCGCCACGAATCCGAGGGCGCAACCTGTTTGACGTCGCGATCGGGGACGACAACCTCTTCCACGGCGACCGCTACAAGTGGAGCGCTCGGGTGACCGTGATCAACATCGCGGACAACTATGTGCTCTATAACTTCCTCTCGACATTCAGCGGCACGCACTACGTGACTCCGCGAACCGTGACAGCCGAGATCGGCTTCCACTTCTAAGACCAACACACGCTTGCGTGATGACGGCGGGCTTTCGGGCCCGCCGTTTTTTTTCCGGCCGCAATGTTAATTCGATTTCCTTCTTGATAACATATTGCAACTGGGGATAGACTCCCCCGTCCCGCAGTTGATACTTATTTGCAACTGAATAAGGAGCCCCCATTTTGTGATTGCTCGACCTCCATTACATCCCGCCCGTGCTGACCGCCCACTTCGCGCGTGGGCTTTAGTCGCCCTCCTTGGGGCGGTCTTACTGACGGTAGGCTTCGCACCGCTCGCACGGGCGCAGGAGACTCCGTATTTCGTCGCCTATTCGCATCACCTGGAAGAGCCCGGCAACCTCGAGATCGAGACGTATTCGATCTACGGAACGCAGCAGGGCCACGGCGATTTCATCGCGCCGTGGATGGAGCTTGAGTATGGCGTGACGGCCTGGTGGACCACGGAGTTCTACATCGACTCGCAGACGACATTCGGCGACAGCACCGTATTTACCGGCACCCGCTGGGAGAACCGCTTCCGGCCGCTGATGCACGAGCATTGGATCAACCCCGTGCTGTAC
>JBAPOM010000332.1:0-3974 GCA_049279635.1 Candidatus Acidiferrales bacterium | reverse complement strand
CGTAGTTCGAGCAACGCAAGCGAAACCTACCCCGTCGCAATTGTCGAAAAGCAGAGCGCTTGTCGTAGGCGAGTGGCACCTCTCTCTCGTGAATCCTCGGTCCACGACAAACGCCGGGTCTGTCCTTATGGGCTCGTGCTCGGAAGTTTATCTCGAACAGGCAGCCAGCGAACTGCGCAGCGCCTGATTAACCGGAAAAGTTGGTACTGGGACCAAGATGTGCGCTTAAATCCGACACTTGACAACTACCAGCCGTAGGGATCAAGAAACGAATCGTTGGATGGCAGGACAGGGTTTGCCTTCGTGTCCTTTGGCCCTGTGGCGCTTAAGTTCGACATATAGGCTCTCTCGTCGTTCCTGTACTTCCGCTCGCGCTTGCTCACTGTGTAACAACTCGGGACTGAGAGCATTCAGTTTGTTGTTCAAAGCGGTGAGCTGATTCACGAGATTGTCTTTCACCTTGCACTTTTTCCCCGATGTCATATGGTCAGCCCTCTGACTGTTAGATGCTGGATTTTCACTGTGGGTCTATGGCACTGAGACGTCCCACGTTAAGGGGCGAAATGACTCGCCCCTTTACTTTCGCAACGTCAATTGCTTTGGCCCATTTGGGCGGCTTTCGTTCTTGCTGGCGTGACGATTGGCTCGGCACCTAGCTCTTTTTCAGCTCTGAGCCAGTCCTCGACATCATTCCCAGGCTCGCTGCCGCGTTGAACGTAGAGTTCGTACGCCCGATGAGCGACATTCTCTTTCGATAGTTCTTTGTGCTCGATCATGGCAACCTCCTTGGTTGTCGCTACGAGGGGCGGTACTCGCCCCTCGCACGGGATGGACATGGACTACTTGCCGTTTGCTGTGACGCTGATCTTGATCTGCTTCGGCTTGGATTCCTCACGCTTGGCCATATGCAGTGTCAGGACTCCGTTGCGATAGTCGGCACGAATATTCTCCGAGCTGACCGTATTCGGCAGCGAAAAGCTGCGCATGAATGAGCCGTACGCGCGTTCAATCCGGAGGTAGTTATCTTCCTTGACGTCCTTCTCGAACTTGCGCTCTCCCCGGATGGTCAGGGTGTTGTTTTCCACGCGGACGTCAATGTCTTTGTCTTGAAGGTCTGGCAGGTCGGCCTTTACGACCAATTCATTTTCGGTTTCGTAGATGTCTACGGCTGGGGCCCACGTTGCAAGGTCCGACTGGGCCGAACGGTCACGAGTAAAGTTGTCGTCGAAGAGACGATTGACTTGTTCCTGTAGCGTAAAACCGCGGGACGGGTCCCGACGTGTGATCGTGTTCATAAGTCTCCTTGGATGTCTTGCTGGTTCCCTTAAGGCGAGGGGTGATTCAGATAGCTTCCGTTGTATTGAGGTAAACTGAAGGATCCCAAGTCCATAGTCACAGTGCGCTCATCCTTCCTTATTGTCAACACAATTACTGCACTTCAAATGAAATAGTCTATCTTTGGGGCGTGCCGCTTCGCAGGCCGAAGACATGAGGCGCTTTAACCCCCCAGGGACCGGAGAGTTCGAGCCTGGATTCCGATAAATGGGGCTAAATCCTGATTAACGCCGAAACCGGACAAGTCAAGTACTGGGACCAACTTGTTGAATTGAGCATGGTACGCGGAACAGGACAAGCTCAGGAAGAAATTCCCCGCCGTAGCGGTTCCATTGAATCCCGGTTTCATGTGGCCCTACAAATTGGCAGCGGACCCTATCGCTCAGAGACTCAATGCCAAAACGGTGGCAGCGGACACTATCAGGCGTCAACTTCGCTGGCGCATGCAACAGGTTCAGTACCCGTATCCACCAACTACACGGAAGACAACCTCTGAAACGATCTATCAGGTGGTACGAAAGCACGGCCTAATGGATGCGCTGCTTAAACCGGCGTTCATTAGTCAGGTCCCCGACGGCAACGTGACCTACGCCGGCTGCGCCCGCCTGACCACCCTCGCCGTAAGCAGCTCGTAGGCTGATCGTAGGACGGCGGGGCTGGATCCACACCGTGGCGGTCTTAGGGCCGGGGGGTGAGGTGGGGTAAGTTCGACCGGGATAGCTTTATTCTGCGTCAATGGCCTTAAGGCGTGACTTCGTGGCAGATAAGAAAGTTGAAAGACGGAATATAGCCGACGTGGGATCCAAACTAGCCATATACATAGCTGTGGGACTGATTTCCCTCGCAAGGATTGCCATCGCCTCATCTCTCGCCCCCAAGAATTACATTTTCTTGTAACTGAACCTACGTCGCGCTTCGAACAGCCGCCAACCTGGCAAGCGCCACTGGGTCGGACTCCACGGTTGCGATAACCATCGAACTACAGACACCCCCATTCGCTGCGAATCTAATGAGCCGGCCATAGTGAGAATTCTGCCCTTCCATCCAAGGCACCTTTCGTACAACGTTCGGACGGGATCAAGTGATCGTTTCAGTCGCTGGAGCAAAATCTCGGTCCATTGAGTCCGAGCCAGCGACGTGATGGTGGATAAGAAGTTACCTATCCATCTCTCGTTCCAACGGACCAGAACTCGGCGCAGGGAAATTATCTTCGTTAGGCTCGGCCAGAGAAGATCTGATTTCGTTGCCTCAACTTTGGTCCGATTGTGCGAGGGCTTTTGATCAATGGAAACCTGGCGACGGCCAGAGGGTGGCGATAGCTCAACCTTCTTCTTCGCTTCAAGCGCGTGAGGGGAAGGATAAAACGCAAGCGGCACTGCTCTCATCTCCGATTCAGAATTGAATTGGGCGCAGAGATCAGAAAAGAACGCGGTCAATTCCGAGGGCCTATTGGGCTTTACCTGCGCCGGCCCGGATGCGAACGGCTGAACGTCCGATGGTCTGCACGCTCCAGCGTTTCCCCGAAGATCCGGAATATTCTCGCGATCCACAGGTGGTAAAGCAGATTCTTTGACAGGGTTGAGCGCGTCGTCTGCGACGGAAGATGGAGCTGAAACATGGGTTCTCAAAGTGCGGGTGTGTTCCTGCCAAGGTGGTTCGGCCGTCGCATCCGGAGAAGCCGGTACGTCCATTCGCGAAGTAGATTGCATAGAGATCAGATAGAAACCCTGCCCGTCGCTGGGATTTCTGGGTCCAGCGACGGGTTTCAAATCGTCAAACTGAAACTCCCGCGCCACTTCAGCGACGATGTTCTCTGGCACTGGCTGAACGTTCTCCACATATGCACTGATCAGTGCGTTCTCGCAGAGCAGGTTTATGACGCGCGGGATTCCTTGGGAATACAAATTCACGGCGTCCATGGCCTCAGACGCAAAGATTGGATTGCCGTTGGCACCGGCGATATGCAAGCGCGCCTGAATATAATTGCGAGTCTCCTCGAGGGTAAGAGCGGCGGTTTTGCATCGAACAGCAATCCGCTGCTTGACCTGACGCAGCTCGGGCCGTTTGAATCGCTCTTCAAGCTCCGGCTGACCGACGAGCACGATCTGTAGCAGCTTCTCGCGTGAGGTCTCCAGATTCAGAAGCATTCGAATTTCCTCGAGAACGTGCGTTGCCAAACCTTGCGCCTCGTCGACGATCAGCACGGGGGTTTCGCCCGCGCGATAGCGTTCCAATAGCCACTGATTCAGGCGCATTATCGGGCTGCGTTTCGACCCCGGGTCGAACGGCAATCCGAAATCTGCCAGCATGAAATCAAAGAGGTGGTTGACCTCAAGATGTGAATTGAAAATAAACGCCGTAGGTGTCTGCTGCTGACGCAGCCAGTCCAGCAGGCGGTAGACGAGGGTCGTCTTGCCGGTTCCGACATCGCCCGTAAGCAGGATGAGGCCCTTGCGGGCGTGGATCCCGTATGTCAGTTGGTCCAACGATTCCTGCGTCTGCGCAGTTAAGAACAAGTATCGAGGATCCGGGTTGATATTGAAGGGGTTGTCGCGCAGTGCGAAGAAATGTCTGTACATGTTCGCGAAGTTAGTCGGGCTGCGATTTGTTCATCGTCTATTCCAGCACCAGTCCAGAGC
>JBAPOM010000331.1:0-7354 GCA_049279635.1 Candidatus Acidiferrales bacterium | reverse complement strand
GAATATCATTCACGCCAGCCGAAAGCCGCCAGATCGTCGAGTTACTCCAAAACTTAGGACGAGAGTCGAAACTCGGCCCGACGGCCGTCCTGGTCTCCAATGACGTTGCCTTCGGGGTGATTCGTATGCTTGAAGTACTCGTCGAGGATGCTTGTGACGTAAAACCCTTCCGTGAAGAACAAGAGGCGCGCGCGTGGCTCGCTATGCAATAGGAATTTTCACAGCAGCAGGAGGCTCGTGCGCTGAGGGTCGAGTCGAACGAATGAACTTGGTATCACCCACTTCGCCGAGGTCGTGAATGCGCAGGATGGTTTTCTGCGAGACTTTACTGGCGAGGAGCAGCTCTTGCTTGAATCGCTTGAGCGCGTCGGACTCGGCCATCATCCCGGGGCGAACCACTTTGATCGCCACGGCGCATCGCGCCCGCGTAAGTTTTGTTTGAAAAGGCCAGACTGCGCTAGATCGAAATGCGACGTCTGTGATATTGATCGGATAAAGAAGGATGCTTCGGGTCTTCGCGTCAGGCCCAGCTGATGGTGATTTCAGAGTAGTCCTGGTGGTCGGACATGGGAACGCTAAAGTGCACGTCAAGCTTCTTCGCACCACAAATCTCGAGTGCTTTGCGATAAAAACCTATGATCGTGTACTCCAAGATGCGGTGCCGCGCCTTGAACCCGATGTACTTGATTGTCGCTCGCGAGTCGCCGTCCACGTCAGGAATAATTTGGGTGCCGTCGAAATAAGTCTGGTGCACCGAGGCGATGCGCTTCACCACGTATCCCGGTGAGCCGAGCCTCACAAAAATTCGATAGACTCCGCGCAGCTGCGATTCGATCACTTTCTCGGCGCGGGCAATCAGAACCTCGGCATTACCGCCCGCCGTCTCGCGAATATCCGCTTCGAGGAAATCGGTGAACGCATCGAGCGAATACCACTCCCACGGATGGATCGAACCTTCGAAGACCTTCTTCGCGTCTCCGTCGAGATGGTTGATGATGCGCGTGAGTTCCGCGTCGCCTCCCCGTGCGCGGACAGAATTCAGCGAATCACACACGATGGCGCCCTTGATCTTTGGCGCCGCTGAGGCCTTCGCCTGGCTCATAAGGGAGCCCGTTGCCGTGACCATTGATTGCAATTTAGCACGTTCTCAGAACCACGGACTTGGCGTGTGCTGATCGCGTGCCCTGAACGCTATCGGGGCTCGAACCGGCCGGACATCGAAACGTACCTTCAGAATAATGAGGATGACTTGAACGCCAGCGCAATTGGTGGTAATCCTGCTGCTGACCCGCGAAATCTCTTCCACTCCTGACCGGCAAAGATATCTCGAAGATACGTGGAAAGTCACGCACAGGTTGAGTTTGGTGATGGGCGTTCGGTACTTATACATGACGCCGACCTATACCCAGGGCAACAACATGACGGAGTTCAACCCGTTTGCATTTAACCCCGGTCTCGAACCAACCTTTACTGCCGTCGGGGGCGGTAGTATTCTCACTCCTTCTTCGCCCGGTCTTTGCAGCGGCCCTCTGCTTAACGTTATAGGGACACCAACATATACGATTGAGTGCAACGGGTTGGAACGGCCCGGAGCTGTGCCTTTCGATCAGGCCGGCAGGGTGCCTGTAACCTATGTGGATGCCACGTTGCTTGCGGCCATACCTGCGACGGCGGCGCGCGGATTCTACAATCCGGAAAATCTGTGGGCGCCGCGCTTCGGTTTTTCCTTCGCGCCGTTTAACGATAAGACCGTCATTCGCGGCGGCTTTGGCATTTTCTACGACCATCCGGAAGGCAACGCGTTGTGTGGCGGCATTAACTGCCAGGGCTACATGCCGTGGTCACAGGCGGTCACGATCACTGCGTTGGCTGCTGGTTCTCAGAGCGCGTTGTGGCAGTTCGACGCAGCTCCGGCTGCCGGCACGCCGCCAGCTCTAACCACTCAAGGCCTGAACGACATTGATCCTCGGCTGGTGGTCGCGCGCAGCTACCAATATAGCCTGAGCGTGCAGCACGAACTGCCGCAAGGCATGTTGCTCCAGGTATCATTCGTCGGCAACCAGGGACGGCACATCTTGCGGGGACCCACGATCAACGACCCCACCTGGACGCAGCGGGCATTCATACCTCCCTCGCCGAATCCCAACACGAACGCCTGCCCTGCTGGAACGAGCGCTGCGTTCGGTTGCGTGGGGGGCTTTGCACCTGCCGCCGAGTCGAAGGACCAGATTCGCCCGTTCTTGGGATACACGACCATTGGCATGGCGGCGAGTGATGTCGATTCCAACTACAATGGTCTGCAGGTGAGCCTGACGAAGCGCAGGGGCATCCTCACTTCCTCCGTCGCCTACACGTATTCGAAGGTCATGACAATGGGCGATGGCGCGGGCGATGCTTATAACGAGAATGGCGAACCGGAATGTCCATACACTTGCCTCGTCAGCACAGCCGCCAATCCTGTTCTGGTAAACGGCGGAACTGTTCCGGTGGTCAACGGGACCGGGGTGCAAACCGGCGGTGTGGTGGAAGGTTGGAAGCAATATTACTACGGCAAGGCGAGCTTTGACGCAACGCATATCTTGGCCATGAGTTTCACCATCGAATCGCCCTGGGGCAAGGGCATGACCGGCGTCGAGGGTGTTCTCGTGAAAGGGTGGTCGATGAGCGGCATAATGCACTTCCAGTCTGGTGCGCCCCTGACTGCAACAGACTCCGTCAACATTGGCAATAGCGGCGTAAGCGCTGCTCGACGTGCGAATATGGTGCCAGGTGCGACGCTTTCGTTTACAGGCGCATGCTCGAATCCAAAAGCGATATGCTGGTTCAATCCGAACGCTTTTGGGCCTGCATCTGAACTCGGCGCGGGCGATACACCCGTCAACAACCTCATTGGACCTCACTTTTACCAGTGGGATCTCTCACTGAGGAAGACCATCGCTTTGCCGTGGAGAGAAGGCCTAAGCAACAACTTCAGGGGGATGCGTATAACGCCTTCAACCAGACAAATTGGACCAATCCCACCGTAAATAACGCCGGTAGCACTAGTTTTGGACAGATTACCGGCTCCCTCCCGGCGCGCGTTGTTCAGCTCGGCGGGAAATTTTCCTTTTGAGTGACGCCCGTCTTGAAGCGCAGCCGCCGTTGTATCCGAGACGGCGCGCGAATATTCCTCGGACGTACTGATTAAGAGAGTGCTGCGTCGACCGTCTGAACCGGCACGACTAATCAGGCAAGCAGAATTACTTCGAGTGATGCGATGGAAGGCTGCCGATGCATGCACGATCTGGCGACCAGCCTTTGACAATGCCGTATTGTCGAGAAGTTACTTTGCGCTCTTGCAAAGAACTTCCAGCTGGCGATGCAGTTGCCCGATAGCCTCATACAGATCTTGCAAGCCCTCAGTTTCGACAGTGACGTCCATATTTTCCAGGTCAAGTGACAAATCCCTGGCAAGCTCAGCCGCGCGGTGGACGCGCTGGGTCGCGATAACAGGCAAAACCGCGTAGGCATCGCCGGATTTCGCGTGCGCATCAAACCACTGTCGAACAGCCGACGCCGTGTGCCGGGTGTGGTCGAGTGCGTGGCGAAATTCGACCTGGACGCGCGCGTCCAAGTCGCTCGTATCGGCCAGATTCTGCGCTTCGGATAGAGCGGTAACCATGGCGTCCAGCCGGGCTCCAAGGTTTGGGCCGCGTCTCCTTTCGGAACTGCGGCGCTCTTCTTGGGTGGTCATGGAATGGCCTCCTGAGTATTCCTGTACTGCAGAGCAGTTCATCATGCCTGCGCTCCACAAAGCTGAGTAAGCCAGCGTTCAAGAACTACTCGCTGCGTCATGTCGAGGGCACCGAACATGAGCCCCATTCCCATGCCAACCGACGAATACACGACCTTGGCCTGCGTCTCGAACGTCTGCTGCGATTTTGTAACCCGGAGCCTTACGAGAGTATCCTCCGGCAGCGGGTTGAGCATATCCACGTAGCAACCGCCGCGGCTAAAGTCTGAGGTACGTGCGGTGATTGTCGTCGCCGATTCCAGGTCGATGATTTCGACGTCGGCCATGAAGGGGTAGCGTGGGTTGCGGCGACGCTCGAATCGCCTGGGTTCCGCCGAAGTCCCTATCGTAATCTCAGCTGCGCTCATCATGGGTGTCTCCTCACTCCAGCCGGTAAGAGAGCACGGCTGGGGCCCTTTGGCCTGGCCGGCTAAGTTACAGATTCATAGTAGCTTATGTGTTTGGCCCTAGGCGCGGGGTGTTCACGACGTTAACAGGTGTACGCGGAGATTACAGCGGGAACCGGAGCGTAGCAGGTCAGGCGGTCTCGTCAGTGACGGTGGCGTCGAGCGGTTCTGTGGATTCTTCGCGCGCGTCCTTTAGAAGTTCGTAAAGGTGGGTGCGGCTGATGCCGAGGATTTCGGCGGCCTTGACCTTGTTTCCGCCAACGCGCTCGACAACGTGGCGGGCGTGGAGGCGATCTAGTTCGCGTATGGAAAGTAGCGCGTCAGAACCCGTGCTGCGATCAGCTTTGTCCGCGATCATTGTGTCGGGCAGGTCACGAATATCGATGAATTTGGATTCGGTCATCATACAGGCGTGGCCGATCACGTTCTGGAGTTCGCGAACGTTTCCCGGCCAACGGTATTGAGCGAGAGCGGCCTGGGCGCGGCGAGTCAGGCCGGAGATCGGCTTGTTGTACTCGGCGGCGAAGTGTTGCAGAAAATGGCGTTGCAGGAGAGGCAAATCCTCCAGCCGCTCCGTCAATGAGGGGACGCGCAGTTCGACCATACACAGACGGAAATAGAGATCCTCGCGAAATTTTCCCTGTTTGACCAAGGCAACCAGGTCGCGGTTCGTCACACCCACGACGCGAACGTCGACCTTAATTGGCGCCGGCGAGCCAACGCGTTGAAGCTCCTGATTCTGAAGAACGCGCAGCAACTTTGTCTGCATGGGTAGCGGCATTTCGCCAATTTCGTCCAAAACGGCCGTGCCGCCATCGGCGTATTCGAAGACGCCAACCTTGTTCTGGTCGGCGCCAGTAAAGGCGCCTTTCACATGGCCGAAGAGTTCGCTTTCGGCCAATGTTTCGGAGATGGAGGAGCAGTTGAGCGCCACGAACGGGCCACCCTTCGCGTTGGACAACGTGTGAAGGGCTTTAGCCACCAGCTCTTTACCGGCTCCCGTGGCACCCGTCACGAGCACGATACGAAAATGCGGGGCGATGCGGCGAATCTTCGAAAAGAGGTCGAGCATGAGCGGGCTGCGGCCGACCATGCCTTCAAATGCGAAATTTTCGAGAAGGTCGTTATCGAGGCGGAGGCTCCGTTGGCGACGCTTGGCTTCGTCGGCGATTTGGTGAATTCTTTGCTGGAGCTTTTCCGTCGATAGCGGCTTCGGCAAATAATCGGACGCACCTTTTTGAATCGCTTCAACGGCGGATTCGGTCGAGTAGTAGCCGGTCATCAGGATCACGTCGATGCCCGGATCGAAATCGAGAATCTTTTCGAGCATTTCCATTCCCTGAACGCCGGGCATGACGAGGTCGAGAAGCACAACTTGCGGATGCGTGCGGCGGATCAGGTCGAGGCCGCGCTGCGCGTCGGATGAGGTATGGATTTCCAGATACTCGTCCGCCAAGACGAACTGCACCATCTTCAAATTCTGGGAATCGTCATCGATGATGACGAGTTTCATACGCTGTTGTTGTACGGCGGGAGTCACGTGGTTACGCCCATAAATGCTTCTTCCACTCTACGAATCAATTCCTCTCGCGTGAATGGCTTGTGAAGGATGGCCCTTCCAGCTTCGAGCACTCCTCGCTTGGCGATCTCGCCATGCGTATAGCCAGACATAAAGAGGACTCGCGTGTCGGGGTGCGAAATGGCGAGCGCATCGGCGAGGGCGCGGCCACTCATTCCGGGCATTACAACGTCAGTCAGCAAAAGGTCGATCGCTCGGGATTTTTTCGCGATTGTAAGACCTTCGGTTGCATCGGCAGCCTCGTGCACCACGTAGCCCATTTCCTCCAACACTTCACGCGTCAATTTCCGCAATGAGGCTTCGTCTTCCACCAGCAAGACGGTTGCCCCATTCTTTCGCGCCCGCTTTGCCGGAGCCCGAGACTCCTTGGTGATTTCCGCAGGGGCTTCGATCAGGGGCAGGTAGATCCCAAACGCAGCGCCCTTTCCGGGTTCGCTGTCAACGAGGATGTAGCCGCCGGTTTGTTTCACGACGCCGTATACCGTGGCCAGTCCGAGGCCGGTTCCCTTGCCTGTCTCTTTAGTGGTGAAGAACGGTTCGAAGATGTGCGCTTGCACCTCGCGCGTCATGCCGCAACCCGTATCCGTGACTTTCAGAAGTACGTAACTGCCGGGCAGCATATACGCGGGACGCGCGGGGTTGCTTTCTTCCAGATCGGCGTTCGAGGTTTCGATGGTGAGTTTTCCGCCTTCCGGCATGGCGTCGCGCGCGTTCAGGTTTAGGTTCAGAATGACTTGCTCAAGCTGCGTGCGATCGGCTTTCACCATGCCGAGCGAATCGGACAGCGCGAGAGCAATCTCGATGTGCTCGCCCATCAAACTGGCCAACATTTTTTGCGTGTCGCGGATAACGGCGTTTAGATCGAGAATCTTTGGTTCGAGGACCTGGTTGCGGCTGAACGCCAGAAGCTGTTGCGTTAGCGAGGCAGCTCGCTTTGCGGCGCGTTGGATTTCGTCGATTGCGTCGCGGAACGCATTCTCGGGCGGCATGCGCTTCTGCAGCGCTTCGGTGTAGCCGATGATCACTCCCAAAATGTTGTTGAAATCGTGGGCGATTCCCCCCGAGAGCCTGCCGATTGCTTCGACTTTCTGCGCCATCTGAAGCTGCTGCTCGAGCTGTTTGCGTTCGGTGATGTCCCGGTTGACGATGACGAGCTTCTGCACTTGGCCTTTGCTATCGCGGACGACGCTGGCAGTAGATTCCAGTAAGACCCAGCTTCCTTCCTTGTGCCGCATGCGGTATTCCACGCGCCTGCCATGCCCTGAGCGTTTCGCTTCCTCCGCCGCTTCGATGACTTTCGCGCGATCATCCGGATGGATTTCCTCAAACGCAACGGTGCCGCGCATCTCTTCGGGGGAGTAGCCCAGCAGCCGCTCATAGGACGGGCTGTTGTAGGCTCGCGTGCCGTCGGCATTCACGACGGCGATCATGTCCGCGGCGTTTTCACTAATCAGCTCGAAAAGTTCTTCTCGGGCGGCAATCTGGCGTCGAACGCGATAGATCTGCAGCTGCTGAAAGGCCACATATAGGTCAAACAACACCACCAGGCCAAGCAAAGTTTCCACGAGGACGCGCTTATCGACGGCATCGTAGCCC
>JBAPOM010000330.1:0-8013 GCA_049279635.1 Candidatus Acidiferrales bacterium | reverse complement strand
GACTCTCCCGCCTTCCAGCGGCGCCACACGTCAGTCCGCTGCCCCACGGAAAGTTCCACGTATTTCCCTTGCGTCATAGACACCACCTCGGAAGGAAAGATTCATATCAGGTGGTGTTGCATCGACCCATTGAATGCACCCGACTAATCAGGAGTTAGCCTCGGTTTCTTGGTCCCAGGTCAATTCGAAGGAATCTTGGGCCCCGGCAACCTCGCGGCCTCCCTTTTCAACACTCCTCGAAGCCAAACATACGCTGGGTCATTGTCGTGGTACTTGTGCCATTGCAGTGCTTCGATCATGGGCGGAACATCAACGGGAAGTGGGAGGAGTTTTAGCGGCAGGAATCTTGCGTATTTCGTTGCGAGGCGCGTGGCGACGGTAGCGATTCGATTTGTCCCCACGACCAGGTGCGGCACAACATCGAAACTGTGCGTAACGACTTCGGCTCTTCTCTTGTACTTTAGGCGTCTCAGAAACAGCTCATCGAAATTCGGTGCGGCTCCTTCGCCGACGTGGATAGCGACGTGACCGAGATTCAGGTATTCCTCGAGGGACATTCTGTTTCCTACGCTTGGGTTCCGAATCCAGGCGATCACCGTATGCGTATCTTCAAAGAGAGGCATCTTCGGATGCGTTCTGGTCGCGAAAACGTCGGGAGCTACAAGAAAGTCGAGGGTGCCTGCTTCCAGAGCTTCCACTGCCCGCTCACTGGTGGGTAGGAGTTCGAAAGTAAGATGGGGCGCCAGCCGCTGAACATTCCTCAGAGCATCCGCCATGAATACCGTGATCGCATAGTCGGACACTGCCACGGAGAAACGCCGGCGTGAAGTCTGGGGGTCGAAGCGGGCCCGTGTAGCGATCGTTGCTTGTGCCTGAAGCAAGAGATTTCGCACGGGTTTGACGAGGCCCTGAGCCACCGGCGTCAAAACCATCTTGCCGCCCACCGGAACCAGCAGCTGGTCTTGAAAGAAATTCCGCAATCGCGCGAGCGCGGCGCTTGTAGCGGACTGACTCAGATGGATGCGCATACCGGCGCGGGTCACGTTCTTTTCGGTCAACAGGGCGTCCAGTGCCACCAAGAGATTGAGATCGAATTGAGAGAGCTTCATCGGTGTTCCCCGGTATCTGTTCAATGGATACAGCGTATGCTCAAAAACGATTTGGTGAATACTGGATCATCCGTCTATCGTGGCCGCGTACGCAAGTCTTACTCATCGAAACGAGGCTCGTATGCCCAGACGCATCCTGTCCCATCTCGCGCACGTGGAACTCTTCACGCCGAGGCTGGAAGACTCGGTCGCGTTTTTCACGAACGCCCTCGGGCTGGTCGAAAGCGCCCGCTTCGGCAAGTCCGTCTATCTTCGGTGTTGGGGCGAGCACTACCATCACAGCATCGTGCTTACCGCGGCGGAACAGCCCGGGCTTGGCCACGCGGCATGGCGCACGGAAGGCCCGGACGAACTCAATGAGGCGGCCGCAAGGATTGAAGCAAGCGGTATCCGCGGCGAATGGCGCGAGAAATCGGTCGGGCACGGCCGCGCGTACCGATTTAGCGGCCCCGGAGGGCACTTCCACGAAGTTTTCTGGGAGGTCGAGCGTTTCGATGCACCTGCCGAGCTGAAGTCAACGTATCCGGATCGCCCGCAGCGATTCGTCGGCCGGGCCGTCGCCCCGCGGCAGATCGACCACGTTACCTTGAACACCCAAGACGTCATGAAGACGTGCGAATGGTATCGCGACACTCTGGGCTTTCGCCTCATGGGCTACACGGTTCTCGACCACGACCCAAAGGTCACCGTATTCGGCGTTCTCACCACGAACGAAAAGTCGCACGATCTGGGCTTTGGCGGCGACTTCTCGAAGGTGCCCGGACGATTCCATCACGTGGCCTTCTGGATCCCATCCTACGAGGAGCTCTTGCGCGCGGCCGACCTGCTGCTCGAGTCACGTACGCCGATCGAGTTCGGCCCGGGCAAACACGGAATCGGCGAACAGGGTTACCTGTATTTTCGAGACCCGGCCGGTTTACGCGTGGAGCTCAATACCGGCGGATACCGCAACTACATACCCGATTGGCAGCCCACCGTCTGGAAACCCTCGCAGGGATCCCACGTGATGTTCCGCAATCTCGACTACGGCCCCAAATCTTTCATGGAAGCGATGCCTCCGGCGCCCGAACCTGCGATTCCGGAGCCCGACATGGCACAGGTTCCGGCAGGAGCTCGTAATCGAGGTCCAAGGCAGGAATAATCCCAATGTCTGCTCGAGGCCACCTCTCATGACACCGCCAGGGCCGCATTTTGCGCTTGCGACCATCTCGGCGAGCGGCGGAGCGCCGGTCTCGGCGCTGGTGCTGGGCGACCGAGTGGCGCCGGTTCACGCCTTGAAGCCGGTATTCGAACAGATCGGATGCGCGCCGCCAGATTCCTCTTCCGTCCTCGCACTCCTGGAAAAATGGGAGACGAGCTTCGGGGCATTGCTGCAGGCGGGAGAATTCCTGCAAGTCGCCGAAGCCAAAAGTGACGTGTGGCGAAACGTCTTCCTACCGCGCGATCAGCTGGCGTTCCGACCGCCGGTTGATTTGCCGCGGCAGGTTTTCTGCGCCGGCGCGAACTATCGAAAACATGTGATCGACCTCATCGTCGATCAAGCCTCGGGCGCATCCCGCGATCAAAGCCCGGAAGAGCGCAGAGCGCAAGCCGCGAAGATGATCGACGATCGCGCCGCGCACGGAGCCCCCTTCGTGTTCACGAAGCCGGTGTCCGCTGTGACGGGCCCCTACGATCAGGTCATTCTGGCTCGTCACGCCACACAACCGGACTGGGAACTTGAACTCGCCGTGATCATCGGCAAACCCGCGCGCCATGTACGCCGGGAGAATGCCCTCGAATACGTTGCCGGCTACACGATCGTCAATGACATTACCAACCGCGATCTCGTTTTTCGCAAAGACGCCGGTGCATTGGGAGCGGATTGGCTCGCGGCCAAAGCTTCGCCTGGCTACTTGCCGACAGGTCCCTATCTCGTACCCGCCGCATTCGTTGCGGATCCGCAGAGCCTGCAAATTACGCTCAAGCTCAATGGCCAGACGATGCAGGATGAGAGCACCGCCGACATGATCTTCGGCGTGGCTCGGATCATCGAGTTCCTTTCAAGGCACGTGCAGCTCTGGCCCGGCGATCTGATCGCGACCGGGTCGCCTGCCGGAAACGGCACGCACTACAACCGCTTCCTAAAGCCCGGAGACGTCATGGAAGGCTCGATTACGGGTCTTGGCACGCAGCGTAATCCGTGCATCTCGGAGGAGGGCGACGCTCATGCCGCCCGGTGAAATGTCCGCTCGCGTAGTTCGATCGGAGAGCGGCCGCAGGTCTCTCACCGTGGACATTCATTGCCACGTTCTGACGGTGCAAGTCGAACGCCTCGTCGCAGACCGGCCGGAAAAACAGGCCGAACCCGCGGCACAGCTGCGAATGTATGGAGCCGAATCGGTCGAATATAACCGCAAGCTTTTCGCCGACCTGATGCCTCAGCTTACGGACATCGGCGAGCGCCTGCGACGGATGGACGCCACGGGCGTGGATGTGCAGGTGATCAGCCCTTCACCGAACCAGTATTACTACTGGGCCGATGCCGATCTGGCGAAGCAGATCGTGGCCACGCAGAACGAGCAGATTGCATCTCTGTGCGCCGCCCATTCGGACCGTCTGCGCGGGCTCGGCAACGTGGCGCTTCAGCATCCGGAGCTATCGGTCGAGCAATTGAAAGACTGCATGGGGAAGTACGGGCTGCACGGCGTCGAAATCTCATCCGCCTGCAACGGGCAAGAATTCTCCGACAGCCGCTTCGACCGCTTTTGGTCGAAAGCCGAGGAGCTCGGCTGCCTTGTCTTCATTCATCCGCTCGGCACCTCACTGGCCGAACGCGTGAACTGCCATTACCTCGGCAACATCATCGGCCAGCCGATCGAGACGACGATTGCGCTTTCGCATTTGATCTTCGGAGGCGTCCTGGACCGCCATCCGGGATTGAAGATCTGCGCGGCTCATGGCGGCGGTTACTTGCCTTCCTACGTGGGCCGATCGGACCACGGGTTCGCCGTGCGCCCGGAAGCGGCGAAGATCAAGCACAAGCCGAGCGAGTATTTGAAGCGCATCTATTTCGACAGTCTGGTTTACACACCCGAAGGGTTGCGGCATTTGATCGAAGAAGTCGGGGCAGCGCACATTCTGCTCGGCACGGACTACCCCTTCGACATGGGCGCGTACGAGCCCCACAAATTCCTCGCGGCGGTGCCGGGTTTGACGGAACAGCAGCGCGAGCAAATCCTCGGAGGAAACGCGGCGCGCCTGCTGGGCATCGACGCCGGCGCAACTTCGAGAGTGTGAGGTTTGGGGAGAACGGAATGCCGAACGTCAGCAAAGTGCTCATCGTAGGCGGCGGGATCGGCGGTCTGGCCCTGTCCATCGGGTTGCGCAGAGCCGGAATCGATGTTGAGATCGCCGAGATCAAACAGCAATGGACCGTCTACCACGTGGGGATCATCGCGCAGAGCAACCTGGTCCGGGCGATGGTCGGTCTCGGCATCGCGGACGATTGTGTGGCCGCCGGGTTTCCCTACCAGGGTCTCCGCTTTTGCGACGCCAACGGCAACGTGATGAATGAAACCCCCGGCGTGAAGCTGGCCGGACCCAACTATCCCGCATTTCTCGGTTTGACCCGTCCTGCCTTGCACGACGTGCTGTTTTCCGCATCGAAGAAGGCTGGCGCCCAGGTTCATCTCGGTGTGAGTGTCGCAGAGCTCCGGCAATCCGAGAGCAAAGTCGCGGTGAGATTCACCGATGGCAGCGGCCGAGAGTACGACTTCGTCGTTGGCGGGGACGGCGTACATTCCCAGCTTCGCACGATGCTGTTCGGGAATCATCTTCAGCCTCGATTTACCGGAGAGGGCGTCTGGCGCTACAACGTTCCTCGCCCGCCGGAAATCGATTACGGCTCGATCTATGCCACGAGTGATGGACCGAAGGCGGGGCTGATCCCTCTTACGCGCGAAACGGCTTACATATTCCAGATCGGCCCGGAACCGGGCAATCCCCGCTTCCCGAAAAATGAATTGGCCGATATCATGCGCGAGCGATTGAAGCCATTCGGCGGCACGATCGGCGAGTTGGCTCGCGGCATCATAGATCCGGCGTTGGTCGTCTACCGCCCTCTCGAATCGGTTCTGGTGCCTTCGCCTTGGTATCGCGGGCGCGTGGCGTTGATCGGCGACGCAGCCCATTCGATTACGCCGCACCTCGGGCAGGGAGCGGCACAGGCCGTTGAAGACGCGGTCGTGCTGGCGGAGGAGCTGCAAAAGAACGGGCCGCTGCACGATTCGCTGCAATCCTTCATGCGCCGCCGCTTCGAGCGCTGCAAATTCATCCTGGAAGCCTCGCTCCAGATCGGTGAATGGGAGATGCATCCGGATCCCAAAGCAGATGTGGGAACCCTGATGGGCCGCGTTGCTCAGACGGTTGTGCAGCCGCTCTGAAATCGCCTTCGAGCGGCAGAGGCCAGACCAGTGAGAGGATTTGGATCGAGACGAAAAGGCGATTCCTCATGAAGAAGTGGCCGTACACAAAAGGGCTCCACGACCTCGGGAATGGCTGCTATGCGTATCTTCAGCCGGATGGCACCTGGGGCTACAGCAATTCCGGTCTCGTGGTCGACGGCGGCGAAGCGCTGCTTGTCGACACGCTCATGGATCTCAAGCTGACGCGCGAAATGCTCGATCGGATGCGCGCCGCCGTGCCGGTCTCCGAAAAAATAGGGACGCTTGTGAACACGCATTCCAATCCCGACCACACGAATGGAAATCAGCTGGTCGCGGGCGCGCAAATCATATCGTCGACCGCATGTCTCGAGGAGATGAAGGAACAAAGCTCCGCCCCGCGCTATCCGATGACCGGCGATGCGGGCGCTTTCTTTCAGGAAGTGCTCGGCAGCCGATTCGACTTCAGTAACATCCGCGCCGTGCTTCCGTCCCGCACGTTTGATCGCGAGCTGACGCTGCGCGTCGGGAGCAAAGAAGTGTGCCTTCTGGAGATGGGCCCGGCGCACACCCGCGGCGACATCGTCATTCACGTCCCCGCAGACAAAACCGTATTCACCGGAGATATTCTCTTCGCGGGTGGTCATCCAGTGATCTGGGCTGGCCCCGTTGGCAACTGGATTCGAGCGTGCGACACGATCCTCGAATGGGATGTGGAGACTGTCGTGCCGGGTCACGGTCCTATCACCGACAAAAGCGGCGTCCGCGCGCTAAAGCGCTACCTCGAATTCGTGCGTGACGAATCGCGAAAACGCTTCGACGCCGGAATGGGCTACGAGGACGCCGCCCGTGACATTGTGCTCGACGCCTTCGCCGATTGGACTGATCCCGAGCGAATCGTCGTCAACGTCTATGCCTGTTATCGGGAATTCAAAGGCGATGTTGATCGCCTTCCTGTGCCGATCTTGTTCGGCAGCATGGCCCGCTATCACAATGAGCGTAAGGCCCGAACGGACAGAGTTCGCGGATGAACCTGAACGAGACGCACGATCCATCGCGCCGGAGTTGGCTGCAGTCGGCGAATCACCCCGACACCGACTTCCCAATCCAAAATCTCCCGCTGGGGATCTTTCGCGAAGGCGGAATTGCGAGAGGCGGAACCGCGATCGGGGACCGGATTCTCGATCTCGCTGCCGCCCTGGATCTGGGCTTCTTATCCGGCGAGGCTGCTAATGCAGCCCGCGCGGCGGCGGGGGACACTCTCAATCCTTTGATGGCTCTCGGATCGCGGCCTGCGTCCGCCCTGCGCGCGCGGCTATCCGACCTGCTACGCGCCGAAGGTCCGGAGCGAAGGCGTGTAGAGTCACACGCCAACCGCCTGCTCGTGCCCATGTCTTCCGCGGAGATGCTGCTTCCTGCGAAGATCGGCAACTTTACAGATTTCGTGTGTTCGACATTCCACGCCCAGAGAGCTGTACGAAAGTCCCTGGATTCGCCCTTGGCGCCCGTTCTCACCTACATGCCGGTGGCGTATCACGGGCGGGCCAGCTCGATACGAGTCAGCGGCGAGGACATTCGCCGCTCGCAGGGCCAGTTCAAGGATTCCAAGGGCGTTGTGCTGTTCGGCCCGTCGAAGGCGCTCGATTTTGAACTGGAAGTGGGCGCATTTGTTTCCACCGGCAATCTACTCGGGTCATCGATTCCCATCGAGTCGGCGGCGTCGCACATCTTTGGCTACTGCTTGCTCAACGATTGGTCGGCACGCGATGTCCAATTTTGGGAGAGCATGCTGGGACCGTTCCTCAGCAAGAGCTTGTCCACCACGATTTCTCCGTGGATTGTCAGCCCGGAAGCACTTGCGCCGTTTCGCACAGACGTTTTCCGCCCTGCGCAACCGGACTGGCCTTCGCCGCTTACGTATCTCGATTCGGAAAGCGATCGAGCTGAAGGTGGAATCGACATCGAGTTGGAAGCGCACCTGTCGACTTCAGGGATGTGCGAATCTGGCGAAGCACCGGTTCGCATCGTCACAACGAATTTCAAGTACGCCTTTTGGAGCTTCGCCCAAATGATCGCGCACCACACCAGCAACGGCTGCAACTTGCAGCCCGGCGACCTCCTGGGCAGCGGGACTGTATCGGGTCCAACGGACGAGAGCAGGGCTTGCCTCATGGAACATACCGAGCCTTTTCGCCTGCCGCATGGAGAGAGCCGTCGGTATCTGGAGGACGGCGACGAAGTAATCTTCAAGGCGCGCGCCAACCGAGAAGGGTATGTCTCTGTCGGCTTCGGCGAATGCCGTGCGCGCATCATCAGCTCAGGAAAGTAGCTCCGATCTTTCTCCGTGGAACCGGTGTCGAGGCATAGGTCCCGATTAACGCGGTGCATTCAATAGGTCGATGCAACACCACCTGATATGAATCTTTCCTTCCGAGGTGGTGTCTATGACGCAAGGGAAATACGTGGAACTTTCCGTGGGG
>JBAPOM010000329.1:0-4520 GCA_049279635.1 Candidatus Acidiferrales bacterium | reverse complement strand
CCCGCCGGTAGTTCGCTTGCTGCACTGCTACTCCATCACTTCGACGTACTTCATTTTGCCGGCGAAGTGAACTTCCTTGATCGCGTTGTTCTGGACGACGATATTCGAGTCGTTGGGTTTGTTGGTTTCATCCTTCCATTGCACGGGGACCTCGGCCACCATCTTGCCGTTATGCAAAACCGTGAGCGTCGATTCATCGGCCTGGAAGGTGTAGGTTCCCGGTTTGATATCCTTGCCGCCCAGGGTTGCGGGGCTCAGAACATCCATCGTTGCGGTGGTCCCTTTCGAATTCTTCGCGGCAGCGTTGCGGGCCATCATGGGCACTGCCACGGCCAGCGTGGCGAGTGCGCACAAAACAAAACCAAGCGAACGGCGTGACTTCATGGGACTCCTCCTCGAATCGAATTCCCGGCTTGCACTGCGCTTAGACGTTGCAGCGCTGGCTCGGAAAGCATAGATACGCGCGAGCCCGAAAAATTGTTCCCGATTTGCGCGCATGTTTACTTCTGCGAGACGTTTTATTCGATTGAACTTTTGCACGCTATCCGGAATCCGCGCCAAACTTTCCCGGCATACGAATTTCCGTAGAGCCGCGGTTTCACAATTCGTACGGCGTAACATTTCGTGGCGCAGACGGAGACGCGGGCTGCAGCAGCGTCTCAGTTTGCGCCACTGAGACACAGCACGCGCGGGCGCTCGTTTGACACTCCGGCGCGGCTAATCAATAATCGCTGGACATGATCGGCTCGCTCCGCGGCAAGCTCACCGAAAAACGCCCGAACCTGATCCTGCTCGACGTGGGCGGCGTGGGCTATCAGGTGCAGATTCCGCTTTCGACGTTCACGAATCTCGGCGCGCTGCACGACGAAGCGACGCTCCTGATCCACACGCACGTTCGCGAAGACCAGCTCGCGCTTTACGGATTCCTCACCGCGCGCGAAAAGCAGTGCTTCGAGCTGCTGATATCCGCCTCGGGCGTAGGGCCGTCTCTGGCGCTGAAGATCCTCTCGGGCATGGGCCTCGAGCAGCTGATTCCTGCGATTCGAAAGGGCGATCTAGTGCAGCTGGTGCGCATTCCAGGCGTCGGACGCAAGACAGCCGAGCGAATCGTGGTCGAACTGCGCGACAAACTCGCAGTAGTCGACGTCGCCGAGACCGGGAAGCCCGCGACGCGTTCGCAACTCGAATCGGATGTGGCTTCCGCGCTCGTGAATCTTGGCTACGATGTTCGCTCGGTCGAGAAGGCCGTGGAGAAATCGCGTGTATCGGGGAACGGTAACTTCGAAGCTTTGCTGCGCGCGGCGCTGCAAATCCTCGGGAACTCCGCGATGCAAAAAAGCGCGCGCGCAGGCGGCGAGGAATAGAGATCAAGGAAAAAGCAGGTCCCTCGTCCGCTGCGGCGGACTCGGGATGACAAAACGCTGGGTGATGCGTGCATGGCCCGATGACAGACAGACAAAATCGAATCGTTTCCGGACGGCCTTCCGGCGACGACGCGCGCATCGACGCGAGCGTCCGTCCGGACAGTTTCGCGGATTACATCGGACAAGACCGCGTAAAGGAAAATTTGCAGATCGCGGTGCAGGCCGCGCGCAATCGCGGCGAAGCACTGGACCACGTGTTGCTGTACGGGCCGCCCGGGCTCGGCAAGACGACGCTCGCGCAAATTCTTGCGAACGAAATGGGATCGTCCATCAAGATCAGTTCGGGGCCCCTGCTGGAAAAGAAAGGCGACATGACGGCGGTGTTGACGTCTCTCGAACCGCGCGATTTCTTCTTTCTCGACGAAATTCACCGCCTCCAACCCGCGCTCGAGGAAATCCTCTATCCCGCGATGGAGGACTTCCGCGTCGACCTCATCATCGGCCAGGGGCCGGGCGCGCGCGTGCATCCGTATCAGCTGAACAAGTTCACGCTGATCGGCGCGACCACGCGGGCAGGGCTGATCATGGCGCCGCTGCGCTCGCGCTTCGGCATCGTGCACCGGCTGGAGTTTTACTCGCCGGAGGATTTGCTGCGCATCATCCTGCGATCGGCCAAGATTCTGGGCATCGCGCTTGAACAGGATGGCGCGCGGGAGATTGCGCGGCGCAGCCGCGGAACGCCGCGCGTGGCCAACCGGCTGCTGCGCCGCGTCCGAGATTATGCGGAAGTCCGCGCGAAAGGCCACATCACGCTCGGTGTGGCGCGCGATGCGCTCGCGATGCTCGGCGTCGACGAGCACGGCCTCGACGATGTAGATCGCAATCTGCTGCTCACAATCATCGAGAAATATGGGGGCGGTCCTGTCGGATTGAATACCATCGCCGCATCACTCAGCGAGGATGAAGGCGCGATCGAGGATATTTACGAACCTTACCTCATGCAGCTGGGCCTGCTGGATCGCACGCCGCGCGGCCGCGTTGCTACGGCCGGCGCCTATAAACACTTTGGACTGGCCTTCGGCAAAGAGCGGGATAGAGGCGATTCCAGGCGCTTGTTCTAGAGGCGGGCCAGGATTGCGACTGGCAGGCCCGTTTGCTTCGAGGCGGAATTGTTATATATGGCGTAATTCAGAAGTGTCACCAACACCGTTACGATGATTAGCCCTATAACGGAATAGATGATTACCTTCAGCGTTTCATGGCGCTTTTTAACGATCCATTGATTACTCATCATCTCTCCTGCTGTTCTTCCCCTACTATTTAGATTTGTGCGCTTCCGCAAGAGTTGTACTGAAAAATGCTACACATGATTATGGCCCGCAATGCCACGCGAATCTGTCCACTTGTGAACACCGTGAGATCTGCTCTTCTGATTCGTTTGTTCTGAAGCTGGCGCGAAACTCGAATCTCGGAACGCTATCCGCCGCCACCACACTTGTGGCAAGCTATCGGACATGGGAAACAAGGACGCACACAGGCGCGAAGTCAAAAAGCCGAAGAAGCAGAAACCGAAGCCTCTCGCACAGACGCCGGCACGCCTCTTTAAAGAGACGCCCAAGAGCTAGCCTCGACGGTCGCTCTCCGGCCACCTCGATTCGGGGCGCGAAAGATCGCTTCCGCATCCCGTCAAAACGCGCTAGAGTTCGCGCGCCGCATGCGAAAATCCACGCGGACTCCATAAAGATGATTTTCGTTCAAGTGATCGCGGCGGTGAAGCCGTCGGCAGCGCGGAGCGTGCGCCGGTGGTTTGTTCACCTCGGCGGCATCGGCTTGATTCCTCTCGGAATCCTCGACAGCTCTCTCATTCCGCTTCCGGGCAGCGTGGATGTGGTGACGATCATTTTGTCCTCGCGCCAGGACGACTGGTGGCTCTACTACGCGCTGATGGCCACGGCGGGCTCGGTGCTGGGAGGTTTCCTCACGTACCGGATGGCGCGCCGCGGAGGAAAGGCAACGCTCGAGCGCCGGTTTTCGCGCCGGCAGGTGGATAAGGTTTACAAGATTTTCGGGCGATGGGGCTTCGGCGCGATCGCGATTGCGGCTTTGCTGCCGCCGCCGGCGCCCATGGTTCCCTTCTTGCTTGCGGCGGGCGCAATGCAGTATCCGGTAAAGAAATTCCTCGCCGCGCTCGCGCTGGGACGGGCCGTCCGATATACGGTCCTGGCCTATTTGGCAGCGCGATATGGGCGGCACATCTTCGCGTTTGTCGCGCGGCACGAGCGGCCCGTCGCGTGCGTGGCCGCGGGGCTGCTGGGCGCCATCGCCGCGGGGGCTCTCCTCTTTATCATCTTGCGCAAAACCAAACGGAGAAAGCAGACAGAGACTTAGACCGGCTTGCTTGCGGCAGGGGGCAACGACAACCGGTTAGTATAGCTCGGCACTGTTCAGCACCGCGTTACCGGCGCCGCCCACGATCAAAACCTGGCCGTTGTCGAGAAGTGTGGCGGCCGCACCGAGACGCGGGTTATTCAGATTGGTGGTCGAGGTAAACGTTCCGGCGGCAGGATCGTACACCTCCGCGCTGGAGAGCGCCCCGTTGAGGGCGCCACCTCCCGCGATCAGCACCTTCCCGTTCGCAAGCAATGTCGCAGTATGAAAATTGCGCCCAGTGCTCAGGCTGCCGGTAGGAGCGAAGGTTCCAGGCCCGAAGGAATAGATCTCAGCACTGGTTGACCAGCCGCCAGAGTACAAGCCGCCGGCGATCAAAACGGCACCGCCTGGAAGTAGCGTCGCGGAATGAAACTCGCGGGCTGTGCCCAGGCTTCCAGTCGTAACGGTTACGTTTTGGATTGGGTCATAGTTCTCCGCAGTGGCGGTAAAGGCGCCGCCCGTTGTCTGCCCTCCGGCTAGCAAAACGGTCGCGTTAGGCAACAGCGTCGCAGTATGTCCCGCGCGTGCAACCAGCAAGCTTGGTGCGCTCGAAAACGTGCCCGACGAGGGATCATAAATTTCCATGGTGTTGAGAAATGTCGTTGGCGAACTCTGACCTCCGGCGATCAGGACCGTCCCGTCGATCAGCCGTGTGGCCGTGTGGTGGTACCGCGCGGCGATCAGATTTCCGGTCGACGTGAAGGTTCCAGTTGCAGGATCGTAGAG
>JBAPOM010000328.1:0-4434 GCA_049279635.1 Candidatus Acidiferrales bacterium | reverse complement strand
CGACGTGCGGCGCGGTAGTCACTTCCCTACCTTTAGCCTTCGCCGCGATCAACTCCTGCAACGCTTCCTGATAAGTGTCGTGGTACTTCTCGGGCTGGAACGGAGCCGCGAGGCTCTTGATGAGCTGCTCGGCGAGCGCGCGCTCCTGTTCGTTCACTTCGATCTTCTCCGTGGGGCCGGTTTCCGCGGCTCGGATTTCGTTTGAATAGAACATGGTGTGCAGGGTGAGGCCCGTTTTATGCGGGCGAACGATCACGGTGTATTCGCGATTGTGCATGCTCACCTTCGCGATTGCCGCGTACTCGGACTCGCGCATCGCCGCCAAAAGCAGCTGGTAAGCCTTGCGGCCTTCGTCTTCCGGCGCAAGGTAATAGGATGCATCGAAATAGATCGGATCGATTTCGCTCAGCTTCACGAATTCGAGAATCTCCATGGTCCGCGCGGATTCGGGCTCCACAGCCTCAAGTTCTTCCTCGGTGAACAGCAGATATTGATCCTTCTCGTATTCGTAGCCCTTCTCGACTTCATTGCGTTCGACCATGCGGTTGCACGTCGGGCAGAAAAGGGGCTGCTTAAGGCGCGTGTGGCACACCTTGTGCAACTGATTGAAACTGATGCGCTCCGTGCGCGCGGCGGGCGACAGGCGCACTGGGATCGAGATCAGGCCGAAGGCCAGAAAGCCTTTCCACGAGGATGCAGCCATGAACGAATCTCCTTGGTACCGGACTCCGCGCGAACGTGCCACGCGCGCCGGTTGATTATACGCAGCTGCCTTTTCGTCTGCCATGCTGTCAAGAGCGTAGGTATACTATTCGCTACGTCTTCGCCTGAAAGCGGCAACCGGGAGCGGCACGAATATTTTGCAACACTTGGGGTGGACTTATGGAGCGAGAAGTATAGAATGGCGCGTTGCGGAAACGACGCGCTGGACAAGGCCGCGATGCATTAGAGGCTTCGGAGGATATAGGTGATTGTCGGGGTCCCCAAAGAGACTTTTCCGGGCGAGCGGCGCGTGGCGCTGGTGCCGCTGGTGATCCCGAATCTCGCGAAGGCCGGCATCCAGGTTGTAATCGAAGCTGGGGCGGGCAGCGAGGCGGGCTACCCGGACGCAGCTTATGTCGAAAAGGGCGCGAAAATTCTCCCCGATCGCGCTTCCGTATTCCAACAGGCCGACATCATCACCCAGGTTCTTTGCTATGGTTCGAACGACCGAACCGGCAAGGCCGATCTTCCGCTTTTTCGCCGGGATCAGCTACTCATCGGTTTCTTGCGTCCCCTAGGTTCGAAGGAAATCGTGCAGGAAATCGCGGCTGCGGGCGTGTCGGCCTTATCGGTCGAACTGATGCCGCGCTCCACTCGCGCGCAAAGCATGGATGCGTTGTCATCGATGGCCACCGTGTGCGGCTACAAGGCCGTTCTCATCGGTGCGGACACTCTTCCGAAATTCCTGCCGATGCTGACTACCGCTGCGGGCACGGTGACCCCGGCACGCGTGCTCGTGATCGGCGCGGGGGTTGCCGGATTGCAGGCCATCGCCACGGCCCGACGCCTCGGCGCCGTCGTTTCCGGATACGACCTTCGTCCAGCCGTGAAAGAACAGGTGCAGAGCCTCGGGGCCCGCTTCGTCGAATTGCCGCTTGAAACGGCGGACGCGCAGGACGCCCGCGGATACGCGAAAGCCCAGGACGAAGCGTTCTACGCCAAGCAGCGCGAGCTCATGGGGAAGGTGATTGCCGAAAACGACGTCGTGATCACCACTGCTGTCGTGCCCGGCAAGAAAGCGCCCGTCCTCGTGACCGCGCAGATGGTTTACGGAATGGCGCCCGGCTCGGTAATCGTCGATCTCGCGGCCGAGCGCGGCGGCAATTGCGAACTTACGCGATCCGGCGAAACGATCGTCGACCATGGCGTCACCATCATCGGGCGAATCAACCTCGCCAGCACCGTCCCATTCCACGCGAGCCAGCTCTACGCACGCAATCTCACCGCTTTTTTGCTGCTGTTGGTGAAAGATGGCAAGCTCAATCTGAATCTCCAGGACGAGATCGTCCGTGAAACGCTGTTGACCCGGGGCGGGGAAGTGGCGAATGCGCGCGTGCGGGAGTTTTTCGGCCTGCCTGCGCTGGTGGCCCAATCTTCGTAAGGAGGGATCGTGCCGGCGGACTTCATCTCAAATCTGTACTTATTCATCCTGGCGGGATTTGTCGGCTTTGAGGTCATCAAGCGCGTTTCGCCCCTGCTGCACACGCCGCTGATGTCGCTTACGAACGCGCTCGACGCGATTGTCGTCGTGGCCGCCATCATCATCACCGGGCGGCACGAAACAACGCTTTCGACCACTCTAGGAGCGATTGCGGTGGCCGCGTCGTTCAGCAACATGGTCGGCGGCTTCTTTATCACCGACCGGATGCTCCGCATGTTCAAGACGGGCAGGCCCCAAAAGTGACTCACCTCGCGATCCAGCAGCTCCTAGACTTCGCTTTCATCGCCGCCGTGGCCCTCTTCATTCTGGCGCTGCGGTGGCTCAGTTCGCCCGTTACGGCTCGCCGAGGCGTCTTGGCGGGCGAAATTGGCGCGGCACTCGCGGTTGCAGCCACCCTGCTCAATCCAGAACTGCACCAATATCGATGGATCGTGATTGCGCTGATCGTTGGCGCGGGCGTCGGCATTCCCCTTGGCATGGTCCAAATGACGGCCGTGCCGCAGCGGACGGCCCTGAGCCACGCGTTCGGCGCTCTCTCTGCCGCGTTGATCGGAATCGCGGAGTACTACGTCGGCGTTCCCCACGTAACTCGCTTCCAGATGGGCGAGATCGGCCTGGAAGTGATCATCGGATCGCTCACCTTCACGGGAAGCTTGATCGCCGCCGGCAAGCTGCAGGAGATTCTGCCTCAGCGGCCGATGACTTATCCCGGGCAGAATTTCGTCAGCCTTTCGACACTTGGCGCGGCGCTCCTCATCGCAATTGCCCTGACCATCGATCCAAATCACCATACATTCCTGTTTCCCACCATGGTGGGAGTTGCGCTGATTTTTGGCATCATGCTCGTGACGCCGATCGGCGGCGCGGACATGCCAACGGTCATCTCACTCCTGAACTCATATGCCGGTTTTTCCGCCGCGCTTCTCGGATTCGTACTCAATAGCAAAGTGCTGATCGTCGCGGGCGCGCTCGATGGGTCCTCGGGCTTCATCCTCTCGGTGATCATGTGCAAGGCGATGAACCGCTCGTTCACAAACGTGATGTTCGGCGCGTTCGGCCAGGTGCAGGCCTCGGCCGCAGCCGTCACTGAGGGGAGAACCGTGCGCAGTGCCTCGCCCGAAGAGGCCGCCGCGATTCTCGCCGCCGCGAGCAAGGTTGCAATCGTTCCGGGCTACGGAATGGCGGTGGCGCAGGCGCAGCACAAGGTCCGCGAGCTATACGACGTGCTCACCAAGAAGGGTGTGGACGTGAAGTTCGGCATTCATCCGGTCGCTGGGCGCATGCCCGGTCACATGAACGTGCTCCTGGCCGAAGCCGATATCCCGTACGACCGCCTGCTCGAGATGGATGACATCAACTCGGAGCTTCCCCAAACCGACGTCGCGCTGATTATCGGCGCCAACGACGTGACCAACCCCGCCGCGCGCACGGATCCCAGCAGCCCCATCTATGGCATGCCAATCCTCGATGTCGACAAGGCCCGCACCGTGATGGTCATCAAACGCAGCATGAATCCGGGCTTCGCCGGAATCGACAATCCGCTGTATTACCTCGACAAGACGCTGATGCTTTTCGGGGATGCGAAGGCCTTCGTGGGCGACATCGTACGCGAGCTTTCCCACGGCGCCCATTAACGCGCACGACGACGAAATCCAATCTCTCTAAATCAGCTGTATTGATCTTTGCCGCCGCGGATGGCATCGTGGCTTTCATGGCCACGCAGAAGACGCACGCCTTCACGCACACGCTTCGCGTGCAGACTGCCCGCCGCACCGAACTAAAAGATGTGACGGCCGAAGTCGAAGCAGCGGTGCGAGATTCCGGCTGCTCTGAGGGCGTCTGCCACCTCTACGTGCCGCATACGACGGCCGGTATCCTGGTGAATGAAGGTGACGATCCCGCTGTGGCCCGCGACATTGAATCCGCGCTCGATCGTCTGATCCCGCACGCGGCCAACTACACGCACGCCGAGGGGAACGCCGATTCGCACATCAAGACGGCGCTCGTCGGCTCGTCGCAAACAATCTTCATCGAGAACGGCCGCCTGGGGCTCGGCCGTTGGCAATCCATCTTTTTCGCCGAATTCGACGGCCCGCGCACCCGCGACCTGCGCGTCAAGATTGTTCCCGATCCGGCGGCTTGACCAGAGCACGATCGTCGGGCGTAGCGTACAATTCTAATTACATGCCCTTCAAATCCGGTTTCGTCGCGATCATCGGCCGTCCCAACGC
>JBAPOM010000327.1:0-8877 GCA_049279635.1 Candidatus Acidiferrales bacterium | reverse complement strand
GACTCTTGGAGAACATGCGAGACACGGACAAAACGTGCTGGCTCGTCGATCTGGGGCTGATTCCCTACCTCGCCGCCTCGGAGCTGCAGCAGCGGCTTGTCGAAGCGCGCAAGGCCGACGCGATTCCCGACGTGTTGCTCCTCTGCGAGCATCCACACGTAATCACGCTGGGCCGCAACGGCAAGCGCGAGCATCTGCGAGCGGGAGACCGCTTGCTCGCTCAGATGAGCGTGGACTTTCATCCGAGCGACCGCGGCGGCGATATCACCTATCATGGGCCCGGGCAAATCGTCGGCTACCCGATCCTCGATCTGGCGCGGCATCGGCGCGATGTACGCTGGTACGTGGCGCAGCTCGAAGAAGTGATGATTCGCACGTCGGCTGATTTCGGTGTGGTGGCCCGGCGCGTCGAGGGCTGGCATGGAGTTTGGGTCGATGCGGCCGCAGGCGAAGAGAAACTCGGAGCTCTTGGCGTGCATCTGAGCCGCTGGGTGGCATCGCACGGCTTCGCGTACAACGTTGGGACCGATCTGCGCTATTTCGACCTGATCGTTCCCTGCGGGATCGCAGGGGCGCGCTCCACGTCACTTGAACGCGCGCTGGGCCGCGCGGTTGACATCAGCGCGGCGCGCGCGCGGATGGCGGCGCATTTCTCGGAAGTTTTTGGGAGCAATCTGGTGCAGACTACGCGTGAGGAATTGAGTGAATCTCTCGCAGCCCTGCAGGACTCGCATCATCGCGCAGATTCCGTGATGGCTTGAGGCGCAGGCGGCTCACCCGCCCAGCGCAAGAACGATTTCGTTCTGGTGAAGAGGAAAACGAATTGCCGACTCGTCTGACGCACGAACAGCAACTCGAGCTCTACTACTTCATGCAGCTCAACCGGCAGCTCGAAGATCGCCTTGTAAAGCTGTTCCGGCAAAACAAAATTGTGGGCGGCGTGTATTTGAGCCTCGGTCAGGAAGCGGTTTCGGTCGGCACGTCTTACGCGCTTGAGCCGCGTGATTGGCTCGCGCCGATGATTCGCAACATCGGCACGCTGCTGGTGAAGGGGTTCAAGCCGCGCGACATCTTCACGCAGCACATGGCGAAATATACCTCGCCGACGCACGGCAAGGACGGCACAAGCCACTTCGGCGACCTGAAGAAACTCCACGTGGTCTCGCCGATCTCGATGCTCGGCGATCTGATTCCGGTGATGACGGGCGTGGCGATGGGCGGGCGCTACCTCGGCCAGAAAATCGTCGCGATGACATGGATCGGCGACGGCGGCAGCTCCACCGGCGCGTTTCACGAAGGGCTGAACTTCGCCGCGACTCAGCGCGCGCCGTTCGTCCTCGTCCTTGAAAACAACCAGTGGGCCTATTCGACGCCCGTTTCGCGCCAGGTGCCGCTGAAGAATCTCGCCGACCGCGCCCGCGCCTACGGAATCGAGAGCCGGATCGTCGACGGCAACGACGTGCTCGCGGTGTACGAAACGTCGAAGGCCGCCGTCGATGAATGCCGCGCCGGCCGCGGCCCGATCCTCATCGAAGTGAAGACCATGCGCATGAAAGGTCATGCCCAACACGATCCCGCCGAGTATGTTCCCAAGGAAATGTTCGAATACTGGAAGACGCAAGATCCCATTGCCCGCTACGAAAAATATCTGACCGAGCACAAGATTTGGGACGCCGCGAAGAAAGCCGAGATTGACGCTCGCATCGAGCGTGAACTCGATGCGGACCAGAAGTTCGCCGAAGAATCGCCGATGCCGCCGCCCGAAATCGTTGAGCAGGGTGTCTATTGCGAAGGCTGCCATACGATCGAGGCCGACTGGCGGCGTTCGAAAAAGGAAGTGACGCCGCCGTTGTCCAACGTAAAGTCCTCTTGGGTCGTGACGGATTTCGGAAACTTTGACACGGCTAAAGCCGTTAAAGAGTCCGCTTTGGGCGGAAATGGCGCCGAAAGTCAACCGCAGCCCGTCAAGGCGCCTGTCGCGGCCGAGGCAAAGACCACGGAGGTCGAAGCCGAGGTTCCGCTCCGCGTTCCCTTCGGCAGGGGACCCAAAGACAAGGCCTTTGTCCGCGAGACGCAGGAGCAAGTCAAGGAAACCCGCGGCGGCCGGAAGCCGTTTCACAAGGGACATCACGGCCACGGCAAGCCCTTCGGGAAAGAGCCTCACGGCAAGCGAGGAAAGCGCTAGCGATGCCCGAAATCACGATGCTTGAAGCGATTCGCGAGGCGCTCTTCGAAGAGATGGATCGCGATCCCGCCGTTGTGACTCTCGGCGAGGACATCGGAGTCTACGGCGGCGCGTTCAAGGCGACCGAAGGGCTGCTCGCGAAATTCGGACCGGAGCGCGTGATCGATACGCCGATCAGCGAGACGGCGATTGTGGGCGCGGCGTGCGGCATGAGCTATCTTGGATTGCGTCCCGTGGCCGAGATGCAATTCATCGATTTCATCGCCTGCTGTTTCAATCAAGTGACCAACTTCGTCGCCAAGTCTCACTATCGCTGGGGCGCGCCCGTGCCGATGGTGCTGCGCGGGCCTTCCGGCGGAGGCGTTCACGGCGGGCCGTTTCATTCGGCGAATCCGGAGATGTATTTCGTGCACACGCCAGGCCTGAAGGTGGTCTACCCGTCGACGGCGTACGATGCGAAGGGCCTGCTGAAATCGGCGATTCGCGACAACAATCCGGTGCTGTTTTTCGAGCACAAATTTTTGTACCGCCGCGTGAAAGAGGAAGTACCCAAGGCCGACTACACGGTGCCGCTCGGCAAGGCCGTGGTACGTCGCGAAGGGCGACACCTCACGATTCTGAGTTACGCGGCCGCTGCGGTCACTTCGCTCGACGCGGCCGCCGTGCTCGCGAAGGAAGGAATCGAGGCCGAGGTGATCGATTTGCGGACGCTGCTGCCGCTGGACCGTGAGACGATCCTCGCTTCGGTAAAAAAGACGAACCGGCTGCTCGTGGTTCACGAAGACACGCGCACGGGCGGAATCGCGGGAGAGATTGCCGCGATCGTGTGCGAGGAAGCGTTCTACGATCTGGACGCACCGATCGCGCGCGTCACCGGGCTCGACACGCCCGTGCCCTACGCGCCCACGCTCGAAGCGGTATTCCTGCCGAGCGTGGAAAAAGTTGCCGCCGCCGCACGTGAATTGGCAAAATACTAACGAGAGGGGACCGAGCAGGCTGCGCGCCCATGGGAAAAACAAAAGGCCTCAACAACGCTGAATTCGAAGTGGGGACGGAAGTCCGCGTCGCGGACCGGGCATTCCTCGAAGAGTTTCTGGAGGCCGGGCAGTATCACAACGAACTCGAACCCGAGCAGCTCGAATACGCGGGCCGCACGGCGAAAGTGCAGAACGTGAGCTTCTTTCACGGCGGCGACGAAATCTACACGCTGGAAGGCATTCCCGGCGTCTGGCACGAGGAGTGTCTGAGCGCGGTATAAGGTCCTGGGTCCTGAGGAGAAGACAATGGCTGTCGATGTAATGATGCCGCAGATGGGCGAGAGCATTTTCGAAGGCACGATCACCAAATGGCTGAAAAAGCCGGGCGACAAGATCGAGCGTGATGAGCCGCTCTTCGAAATCTCGACGGATAAAGTCGACGCGGAAATTCCCGCTCCCGCGGCGGGCGTGCTGAAAGAGATCAAGGTCACGGAAGGCCAGACCGTCCCGATCCAGACGATCGTTGCGGTGATTGACGCGGTGGGCGCGAGCGCCGCGGCCCCCGCAACGGCACCTTCGGCTCCTGCGCCCGCAAAGCAAGAACCCAAGCGCGCGGCAGCGCCCGCCGCGGCTCCGCCCCCTGCGGCGAAACCGACGCCGGCCGCTATTACAGCGCCCGCCGCAGCCGAACGTCCTGGCAACGGCGACAAGATCCGCAGTTCCCCGCTGGTGCGACGGATCGCGCGCGAACACGATATCGATCTTTCGCAAGTGCCGGGAACCGGCGCCGGAGGGCGCGTCAGCAAGAACGACATCCTGGCAGCCGTCGAGGAAGGCGCGCATCCGGCTGCTCCCCCAGGGAGCGCTCCAGCAGCGAAACCGGCGCCTGCGGGTGGGCCTTCGGCCGTGCTCGAACTCGCGGTGCCGCGCGAGAAGCTCTACTTCGGCCACTACGAAGTGCAGCCCATGTCCGCGATGCGGCAGAGGATCGCAGAGCACATGGTGCTCTCGAAGCGCACTTCGCCGCACGTCTACTCGATCGATGAAGCTAACGTGACGGAAATAGCCACGCTGCGCGCCAAGATGAAAGACCGGTTCGAACGCGAGACCGGCACCAAGCTGACGTTCATGCCGTTCTTCATTCGCGCCGCCGTCGAGGCGCTGCGCGCGTTTCCGACCGTGAACTCGTCGGTCGACGGCACGAACATCGTCCTACACAAGGAGTGCAACATCGGCGTCGCTGTGGCGCTCGATTGGGGCTTGATCGTGCCTGTGATTAAGAACGCCGAGGAAAAGAACTTTCTCGGGCTCGCGCGAATGTTAAACGATCTCGCCGAGCGCGCCCGCACGAAGAAGCTGAAGCCGGACGAGGTGGCCGAGAGCACCTTCTCGATCACCAATCCCGGCGTTTTTGGCGGGTTGATGGGATTGCCCGTGATCAACCAGCCGAACGTCGCGATCCTCGGGCTCGGCACGATCGAGAAGCGCCCGGTGGTGATCGACGACGCGATCGGCATCCGCTCGATGGTCTATCTCACTCTTTCCTACGATCACCGTGCCGTTGATGGCGCCATCGCGCACCAGTTCATGGGGCACATCAAGAAGACGCTCGAGAATTGGAACGAAAATATTCTGTAGTCCGCAGTACAAGTTTGGAGTTGAGAAGTCGAGGGTTTAGAGTTAAAGACATGAGTCGAACGTTCGCTCGATCACCGCTCTTTTGCTCACAACTCTGAACTCTCAACTCTGAACTGCTTCGAAAGGCTTTCCCGCCCAGCTGACCTCCATGCCCGCTTCGCACAATCAAAATCCGTGGGGCACGCCGCCCTGGCGGATTGATTTCACGCCGCCCGCAAAACCGCTTCCCGAAGTTGCGGACGTTGCCGTGATCGGCGCCGGGTTCAGCGGCCTGGCCGCTGCTGCGTGGCTGCGCCTGCTTGCGCCGGAGAAATCCGTCGTCGTGCTGGAGGCGGGGCGGATCGGCCGCGGGGCGAGCGGACGTACGGGCGGCATGGCTCTTGAGGGCGCGGCTGCGGATGATCTTTCGGGCCTCGAAGACGTGCTCGGCGGACTCAGGAAGATACTCGATAGGCTCGAAGTGGAGTGCGACCTTTCGCTGCCTGGGGCTTGGGAGATTGCGCACCGAGGCGGATCGAAGGAATCGCCGATCGCGTGGAACGATTCCGGCACGCTGCGCGTGGTGAACGAAGTGCCGGGCGGCACGCTCGATCCGGGAAAGCTGGTTAGCGGCCTCGCGCGCGCAGGCGATCGGCTCGGAGCGATCATCGCGGAAAATCATCCGGTCGAGCACGTGAAATGGGGCGATGAGGCTACGATCCACTTCGCGGGCGGCCGCTTGCGCGCGAGGAAAGCGTTGTTTGCGACGAATGGACTTTCGCTTGGGCTTTCCGGGATGCATGAAAGCACCGTGCCGAAGCTCACGCTCGCGGCGCTGAGTTCCCCGCTCTCCGAAAAGCAATTGAAAGAGATCGGCCTCGCCGAGCGGAAGCCCTTCTACACGGTGGATTTCCCGTATCTCTGGGGGCGCGTTTGCAACGACAACTCGCTGGTGTTGGGCGCAGGGCTGCTTGACGCACCGGAATCGGACGATCTCGAAGATCTTGATGTGGCGGCGCCGGACGCCACGCGGATGCTCGCGTCTTTCGAGCGGCGCGTGCACGGTCTGCATCCGGCGCTGAAGGAATGCCGGTTCACGCACCGCTGGGGCGGACCAATTTTGTTTCGCGAGGGCTGGCGGCCGGTGTTTGCGCGGCATCCTGCGAGCGAAAACGGAATCGTCCTCGGCGCGTACGCGGGGCACGGAGTGGCGCTATCGTCGTTTCTGGGCGCGTGGGCGGCGGAAGCGTTACTCGGCAAGCGCAGCCTGCCGGAATGGGGCGCAATCACCGCTACTGGAAAGGTGCACTTTCGCTAGCCGCGTTTCGAGCGACCGAGCCGAAAAAGTCCGGCCTGCGATACTCCCCTTACTGTGTCGATTAGAGATGGCTCCCGTTGTTTGTTTACAACGAGTTGCGGGGATTTCTAATCGCCCGAGTGTCGATTAGAATTTGCCGTTCTCGAGGGGCAAAACGCGAATCGTGGGCGGTTTCTTGGGAGCGAAAATCGCCAATCGGGAGATTGGCGTTCCCAGGAGCCGCAAGCTCAATTTTCAAAGAACATTCGGCCCTCGTCCAGAGAGCGGACGACTCTCATCGTCTCCGCGAAAATGGCAGATTACAGAGTACGGGTCAAGCTGGCCGAGAGGCCAGATTTGCTTCAGGTGCATATTTCATTTGGTTTAGCGTCTGGGCTGTGGAAGCGCTGCCGTTACCTCGGTTGCACCTGCACGCCCGACCGTTGGTACGCAGTTCGCGTCACGGATTCGCGAGAGTGAAACCGTACTTCTGAAAAACGGCGCGCGCCTGCGAACCGGACAGAAAATCTTCGAAAGCTTTCGCAGCGGCCGGATCCTTCGTCATTTTGATCACCGCAACTGGATAAATCACTGGCTCATGCGAATCGGCGGACGCCTCCGCGACGATCTTCACCTTGCTCGAAGAAAGCGCGTCGGTCGTGTAAACGATTCCCGCGTCGACGTCTCCGGTCTCCACATACGTGAGCACCTGCCGCACATCCTTCGCAAGCACAGCTTTCGCATTCACCTGATCGTAGATTCCGAGGTGCGTGAGGACTTCCTGTGCATACTTTCCGGCCGGCACGGCCACGGGCTCGCCGAGCGCGACCTTCTTCACATTCGGGTTCAGCAGATCCTGGAACTTCGTGATGCCGAGCGTCGAGTCCTGCGGCACGATCAGGACGATTTCGTTCCGCAGCAAGTCCTTGCGCGTGCCTTCGAGCAGCAGCCCTTTTGATGCGAGCGCGTCCATTTGCTTGGGCGCCGCTGAAACGAACACGTCGACCGGCGCGCCTTGTTCGATCTGGAGTCGCAACGTCCCCGACGCGCCGTAGTTGGTCTTGATGGAGACATTCGGGTTCGCCGCCGCCCAGAGATTTGTGATCTCATCGAGTGCGTCTTTCAAGCTGATCGCCGCTGAGACTATAATCTCCGTTTTGCTCTGTGGCGCTGCGGCCGCCAAGCCCACACCGAACAGCAATGCCATCACAAGCCATAGGGACAGCGCGAATCGTGAAGAGCGACGAATCATGAAAATCCTCCCAGATCCCACACTTCACGTCGGACGACAAGCAGTCCAAGACGAGTAGAGGTACCCGTTTGGGCTCTCGACTGAGCCCGCCCCTGAAACGATCAGAAGGCGAAACGACATCCGATTGTCGGAGCAACGTTGGTCGGGTAGAAAAAGGGGACACCGGGGCCATGAGGAATGGCGATATCCAGGCCGCCGGTGACGTAGGAATACGCAACTCCGACAAAACCGTCGAAACGCTTGGTGAAGTGATGGTCCATATAGAGCGACGCCTCGTCGAGGGTGCCCGCGCAGGAACTGCGGAAACCGTCTGCGACCGAGCAGGTCGACGGATCACGACGGAAGTCGTTCTGCCGCTGTTGATACCACGACAAAGTGATGTCGGTTTTGCTGTCGTAGGCGTATTTCACGCCCGTCCACCAGATCTGCACCAACTTTTCAGAGTCAAGATTGTTGTCTTCGACCCCGCTCATGATGAAACCGCCCTGGTCCGAGGCGCCAACGCCCAAGGGTTGCGCCGGGTTGTTCTGCGAGATGTATTCGTAGCCGGCAAAAAACTTGAACGGATCCCACGCATACTTGGCAGCGACCATAATGCCGTTGTTGTCGGTCACGATGCCGTATACGGTGCCGTTCGGGTCGATCAGATTGCCGTTCGCGATGGTGTTCATATTGATGCTGTCCGTGGTCGACTGATATGGCTGCGTCGGACTCTGAGGCCCCAGCAAGGGGTTCACCACGCTGATCGCCTGGTTGTAATGTTGGAAGACGGCGTCGGCTGAAAACTTGCCGTGTTCTCCACCGACGTCGAAGCCGTAGGCGTTGTTATGCGGCTGTTCCGGCGTACAGGTGGCGGCAGTCCAGCCTGGCAAGGCCGAGTGGCAGCCGCCAGAACCGTTGGCGAATTTATACATCGCGCCGAAATGGACCGGGCCATAGGTGAGGCGATACTTCAGGGCGTCGTCCCAACGGCTGTCATCAGTGTCGCCGGCGCCGGCCATCGTGCCGTTATATCCGATGTACGAAAAGGCGTAGCTGCCGCCGGCCGGATCGTACTGGAGCATCGCATCGGTGCCGAGAGAGCGCTCACGACCGAAGGTCAGCGTGCCGAATTGCGTGGACGATATACCGCCATAGAATTCGTCATTGAACGGTTGGCCGGCGCGCGCCCCGTCGATGGCTATCGAATAGCTCTTCCTGGGCAGGCCGTTGTCAACGGTGTCGGTGGCCGGCGCGCTGGCGAGCAGGCCGGACTGCGGATTGATGCCCGTTGAAGCGTTGAACACAACGGACCAGCCATGCCCAAACTCTTCCTTGCCCCTGACGCCCAGACCCGTCTGCTGCAGGTTGTTCGGTGCGATGAGGAATCGAGATTGATAGCCGTTTCGATTCACCAGAGACTCACCTTCATAGTTATAGCCGTTTTCCGGTAAGCCGTGGCTGACCCAGCCCAGGCCGACGTCATACGCGCCGTACAGGGTGATTCCGTGCCAGGTCAGGGGGCAATCGGTATCGAAGAACTCCTGCACGTGTGCGCAAGCTTCTGGGG
>JBAPOM010000326.1:0-11489 GCA_049279635.1 Candidatus Acidiferrales bacterium | reverse complement strand
ATCCTCAACTGATCCCGGGCCTCGGGGTCGATTGAAGATTCAACTCCCAAACTGAAGTCGAAGAGAGCGGCGATCCGCGTTGCGGATTGCGCGCTCATATACTATGGCGCACCGGCGCGTGCGCGGGCTTTGTCGCATCTGCATAGCCCGCTATCCGGCGCCGGGCGCGAAAAAGGGAGTGACGCGATGAAGTTCTCGACGAAAGCAATCCACAAGGGCCAGCCGTCGGAGCCGGAAACGGGCGCGCTGGTCGCCCCGATTTTCCAGACCTCCACATACGAGCAGGAAGCGCCGGGCCACGATAAAGGATTTTCGTATTCGCGCACAAATAATCCCACGCGCCAGCGCCTCGAAGGAATCCTCGCGGAACTCGAGAACGTGCCGTACTGCGCCGCTTTCTCCTCAGGCATCGCCGCGGAGAACGCCGTCCTGCAGGCGTACCTGCGGCCGGGCGATGAAGTGGTGATCCCGCACGACGTTTACGGCGGCACCTACCGGATCCTGAATCGCGTGTTTCAGCCGATCGGCGTCGTGGTGCGGCAAATCGATACGGGCGATCTCGCCGCCGTAGAAGCGGCGATCACGCCGAAGACGCGCTTCGTCTGGATCGAATCGCCCACAAATCCGCGGCTGCTGATCACCGATATCGCGGCGGTAAGCAAATTGACGCACGCACGCAACGCGCTGCTCGTCGTCGACAACACGTTTGCCACGCCCGTTTTCCAGCAGCCTTTCGAATTGGGCGCGGATATCGTGGTGCACAGCGTTACGAAATATTTGGCCGGGCATTCTGACACGGTTCAGGGCGCGGCCCTCGCAAAGGACGCGGCCGTTTTTGAGCCGATCAAATTCCTGCAGAACGCGACGGGCGCCGTGCCTTCACCCTTCGACTGTTGGCTTACCCTGCGCGGATTGAAGACACTCGAGCTGCGGATGAAGCGCCACCAAGAAAACGCCATCGCCATCGCGAAGGCGCTCAACGGCCGGCCGCTCGTTCGCCGCGTCTACTTCCCCGGACTCCCCGATCATCCGGGCCACGCAATCGCGCGCAAGCAAATGACCGGGTTCGGCGGCATGGTTTCCTTCGAGCTCGATGGCTCGATGGATGAAGTGATCGCGTTCGCGTCGTCGCGCCGCTATTTCGCGCTGGCCGAAAGCCTCGGCGGAGTGAAGGCGCTGATCTGCCACCCGGCGACGATGACGCACGCCTCGATTCCCGCAGAGGCGCGCGCGCAGCTCGGCCTCTCGGATTCGCTGCTGCGCCTCTCGCCCGGCTGCGAGAACGCGGAGGATCTCGTCGAGGACCTGCTCGAAGGCCTCACCGAACTCGAGCGCGCCCGCGCCACACGCAAACCCGTCGGGGCCACCGCACGGTAGCCATTCGCTGGAGCGGGCGAAGGCAAAGCAAATCCAACCTGTTCCGGCGGGTGCAACAATGATGCTGCCGTCGGGCCATTCGAGGCGGCTTAAATGGCGCAAAAAACCGCTATTTGGATGATCTTGCCGCGATAGCCGCTGCCGCCTTCGTCGTAGCCGCCCGCCGCGTGCCGCTTTGTCACATGTTCCCCCGCGCCCCCCCTGTCCGATGATTCTTAGTACGCCTGTTCTGGAAAAAATCGCCTCGCGCGCGCCGGGCCGCGCGATGATGCAGTTGGGCAAGCAATCTTTTTCCCCGTTGCGAGTTGAAATGCAGAATGCTCCTACAAATCCGGGGCTCGAGCACGCGATGTACGACGTGGCAAAGAACGACAACGAGCGGACGCGCGAGTCCGTCTACCGGGCGCTTCTTGCGAGCACGCTCATCTTCGAAGGTAAAATTGCGAGTGACGACAGCATGCGGTTTGCCTTTAAGACGGTTGAACAACCGCCCGGAAACGTCGCGCTGCCTGTTTTCACGGACGTCGACGCTCTCGTCTCCTGGGCGGGCTCGGAAGGCCAGTGGATCGCGTTGCGGGCACGCGATATTTTCCAGGCGATCGCGCCCACGAAGATTGCGGACGTGTACGTCAATCCCTTTCGGAAGGGGCAAGCCGTTAACAAACCGGGGGGCATTGTGAGGCGGCACGAATTCATGGCGCTCGCCCAAGGCCTCTTGCCTGGACCAGCGATTTCGGAAGACCTGACTCAGATGAAACCAGCGGCCGCCCAGCAAATGACCGTCGAGAAGCCGAGCGGCGCTTTGCCCGAGGAACTTTTGGCCGCGATTGCGGGATACTTTAAACAGATTCCCGCGGTGCGCGGCGCCTACCTATTCCAAATGACAAATGGGGCGGTCAAGAGCGAGGTGATCGGCCTCGATTTTTCCATCGAGCTTCCCAAGTCTTCGATCGACGCCGTGATGCACGGCGCGGGGATTCTCGTTCGCGATCGCATTCCGCAGCGGGTGTCGCTCGATTTCATGCCGATCCGGCCCGGAGCCCTGCTCGATTCAGTGCGGAAGTGTGCGAAGGCTCTGATCGAAGAGAATCCGGGCTGAGCCATCTGGCCAAAACCCTCCTTGAAAATTCGGCGAACCAACGAGCCGAAATGGTTCGAAATCCGCGGATGCACGGGGCTTAGCTCCCGAGCTTCCACAAACCGGAACGCCGGAGGCGCAACGAAAACGCATTCGCGCGCATTTCGACGGGGCCGCTGCGATAGAATCATCACTTGCATTTGCACTCGGAGGCGGCGGTGCCGCAAAAAGTTCGGTGGGGAGTGCTGGGGGCGGCGTCGATCGCTCTGCGCCGCGCGATTCCCGGGATGCAGAAGGGCGAGTGGTGCGAGATTGCGGCCATCGCCTCGCGCGATTTCGAGAAGGCGCGGCATGCCGCGGACGCACTCGGCATTGGCAAGGCGTATGGCTCGTATGACGAGCTGCTCGCCGATCCTGCGATCGAGGCGATCTACAATCCCCTGCCGAATAACCTTCACGTGTCATGGACGGCGCGGGCGGCCGAGGCTGGGAAGCACGTCCTATGCGAGAAGCCGATCGGCGTGAACGCGGCGCATGCGGAAGCTTTGATCGCCGTGCGCGACCGCACCGGCGTGAAAATCGAAGAGGCCTTCATGGTGCGGACGCACCCGCGCTGGCTCCGCATTCGCGAGCTGCTTCGCGGTGGGCGGATCGGGAAGTTGCGCGCTGTCTCTGGATCTTTCACCTATTCCAATCGCGAACCGAAGAATATCCGCAATTCGGTCGAGTTTGGCGGCGGCGCGCTGCTCGATATCGGGTGCTATCCGGTCACGCTCTCGCGCTTTGTGTTTGGCGAGGAACCCACGCGCGTCCTCGGGTGCATCGAGCGTGATCCAGAGATGAAGACGGACCGGCTGACCTCGGCGATCCTCGAGTTCCCTGCTGGCCAGGCTACGTTTACGTGCAGCACGCAGCTTGCGTATCACCAGCGGATGGCGCTGCTTGGAACGACCGGACGAATCGACGTCGAAAGGCCGATCAATCCACCGAACGACCAGCCGAGCCGGATCCTGATCGACGACAATCCCAGCGATCCGACCGGCGCGGGTGTTACTGCGGAAATGATTCCTACCTGCGATCAGTTCGCGATTCAGGGCGATCTGTTTTCGCGGGCGATTCGCGAGGGTGGTGAAGTCGCGGTGCCGCTCGAGGATTCGCTGCGGAATATGCGTGCCATCGATGCGATTTTTCGGTCGGCGGAATCCGGGCGGTGGGAAAAACCGTGAAGCCGGGACCGCAGCCGGGGCTCGGCGGGGAAAGAGAGATTCTTCGCGCAAAAGGCGCGCTCCCTTCCTTCGTCAGGGCAAGCAGAATGACGGGCGCGTGGGGGCGCGCTTACGGTGACGGGTGCGGGGAGAGCGCGCTAGGGTTTGCGGGCGGTGATGACGCTGTAATCTAGGACGACATCGCGATAGTCGAAAGCTGTGAAACCGGCGGCGGCGAGATACTCCTCAATTTCTCCGATTGAATAGTAGCGGCCGGCGGTGCCTGCCATTAGGAAGACCGAATGCGCGGCGATGCGCAGCGGGCCGGTTTTCTCGCGATTCAGGTGGCGGTCGTGGACGACGATCATGCCGCCTGATGGCAGCGCCGCGAAGGATTTTGCGGCGAGTTGTTTGACCGTGGGCGCGTCCCAATCGTGGAACGCGTTCGACCAAAGGTGGACGTCGCAATCACGCGGCAACGGATCCTGGAACGTGTCGCCAGCGGCGACGCCGACGCGATCGGAGTAGCCGCGCTTGGCGATCAGCTTGGCGGCAACGCTGTCGACCGGCGACCGGTCGTACACCGTGGCTTTCATGTGCGGATGCGCAGCCACGATGCAGCAGGCGTAGATGCCGGAGCCGCCGGCGATGTCGAGGACGTGGCGATGCCTTTTGAGGTCGAGGCGTTCGGCCATGATCGGGCCGACGTAGACGCCGCGCGCGTCCATTGCGCCGGTGAATTCGTTCGCGAAGGCGTCGTCCTGCATAGCTTCCGCCCACGGCTTTCGCGCTCTCGCGCCGGACCAGCCTCCGGGCTTATCGGTGCGCAGCGTTTCGAGCAGGGCCTGATAGACCGGGCGTACCTTGAAATAGGCGAAGTAGGGGCCGACGAACCAGGGCGAATCGCTGACCAGAAATTCGCGGGCCATTTCCGTGGGCTGGAATATCCCGTCTTTCTTCTCGAGGTAACCCATCGCGCAAAAGAGGGTGAGCATCACGTCGACCGGGCGCGCCGCGAGGCCGAGCGAGGCGCAGATCGTTGCTTCGTCGGAGGGCGATTTCGCGAGCCAGGAAAAGAAATCGAGGCCGAGGGTTGCGGCGGCGACGAGTTCCGGCGCGTACATCGCATCGCGTTGAACGTAAATGCCGGTTGGATCGGTTTTCGGCCTGCGAGTGAAATCTTCCATGGGAAAGATGATAAAGCATGCAGCACGAAGAACCCACCCTCACACACCGAGAAGGGTCGGAGCGGCGTCTGAGAAATCGATCACGCGACAGCAAGCGGGGCTTGTGAGACTTGCAAGAACAAGCCGCAAGTCTCCGCCGATGTCGCTGGAGGCCGCTCTGTTGCGAAATTCGTTGTGGAGGGGGCAGGAGCCAAGTACAATCCGCCAGAAATTGAGCCAAATCGGAAATCCCGGATTGAGGCTTTTCCCGAAGGAGGTCAGCTAGTTTGAGATCCGCGTCTGGTGGTGAATCCTTAGCGTCCCCGGAGAACATCCCTATTGATAGTTTCCTAGAGTTAGTCCGCAGTCGCCGGAGCGTTCGCTCTGGTTTCTTAAAGGACGCGCCAGTCTCCGATGAACACATCGAGAAGATCTTAGAAGCGGCGCGATGGGCGCCTTCGGGTGGAAATTCTCAGCCGTGGGAATTCGTCGTCATCCGGGACCCTGAGATTCGGGACAAGATAACGGGTCTGTACAAGGCCCAAATGCGTGACAAAATTGAGATCGAGGAGACGGTGCGTGGCCGCCGTTCGATCGTTGACCCTGGTTTGGCCTTTCGGTACGCGCCCGTCTTTTTAATCGTCCTGGGCGACCCGCGAACGATCGACGCCTATCCGGTGCGAACCAAGCTGGAAAAGTGGGAGTCTCATTTTTATAGTAGTTTGGCCAACTGCGTGTTGCAATTGATGTTAGCTGCTCATGTGTTGGGACTTACTACGATTTACGTCAGCGATGTTTCTTCACCGTATTTCTCAGTGATGATCAAATCGCTCCTTAACATTCCGGATCCTTTGCAGGTTTACCAGCTAGTTCCTGTCGGCTTCGGCGAAAAGAGTCCCACGATTCATCATCCACGCAGGCCACTCAAGGACATAGTCCACTTCGAAAAGTATGATTCGTCCCTTTTTCGCAATGACGCGCAAGTGCAAACCTTCATGGAGGAGATGTCGATTCGAGGCCGCCAGTATCGGTTTTGATGGTGGCGAACGGCGGCCTCTGTTCCTCGCGCTACCGTGAGCGAGCGTAGGTTCAGAAAGATTCGGTTGACGCTCGCTGGAAGGAAAACGTACGCGATGCGGTGATAATCCGCTTGTCCGATTCCTCAGCCTCAAGAACGATTCCCACCCAAAAAATCAAAATCCCGTCTCGAATTCAAATCGAGCGTGTGTGATCGCTCGCGCTCGTAGTATCTTTGAAAGCCGACGAGGACCGCTACCGATGGACATTCGCCACGACTGGACGCGCGAGGAGATTCACGGCATCTATCATCTGCCGTTGCCCGAGCTGATTTTTCGGGCGCAGACCACGCACCGCGCGTTTCATAAAGCAGACGAAGTCCAGCTCTGCCGCTTGCTTTCGATCAAGACGGGCGGATGCCCCGAAGATTGCGCCTACTGCTCGCAGAGCGCGCACTACAAGACGGACGTGGTACGCGAGGAGCTGATGAATCCGGTTGCGGTGCGCGAAGCTGCCAAGCGCGCGAAAAGCGAAGGCGCGACGCGATTCTGCATGGGCGCGGCGTGGCGGCAGGTGACGGACGGCGAACAATTCGAGCGCGTGCTCGATATGGTCCGAGCCGTCGCGGCGCTCGATATGGAAGTGTGCTGCACGCTCGGCATGCTGAGCGAATCGCAGGCGAAGCGACTGAAGAGCGCCGGGCTTACGGCATACAACCACAATTTGGATACATCGCCGGAGTTTTATGGCGAGGTGATTACGACGCGCGTGTATGAGGATCGGCTGCGGACGATTGCGCACGTCCGCAACGCCGGGATCACGGTGTGCTGCGGCGGGATTTTAGGCATGGGCGAAACCGACGAGGATCGCGTTGGGTTGCTGCACGAGCTTTCGCGGCTCGATCCGCATCCGGAAAGCGTCCCGATCAACATGCTGGTGCGAAACGAGGGCACGCCGCTTGCGGACGTCGAAGAACTCGATCCGCTGGTGATGGTCCGCGCGATCGCGACAGCGCGGATTCTGATGCCCGCCTCGCGGGTGCGGCTGGCCGCCGGGCGGAGACAGATGTCGGCCGAGGCGGTGACGCTCTGCTTCCTTGCGGGCGCGAATTCCATTTTCACGGGCGAGAAACTGCTGACGACGCCCAATCCCCTGCCCGACTCCGACCAGCAATTGCTCGAGAATCTCGGCATGAAGGCGATGCAGAGTGCCTGACGCACGCCGGAGTGCGATCGAACGGCGGATCGCGCGCGAACTCGACTCGCTGCGGGACTTGGCGCAATTTCGTACGCTTGAGATTTTGGACGGCACGAGCGGCCTGAATCTTTCTTCGAATGATTACCTCGGGCTTTCGACCGATCCCCGACTCAAACAGGCGACGATCGAGGCGGTTGCGCGCACGGAACGCGTTGGATCGACGGGCTCGCGGCTGCTTTCCGGCAATTCGCGCGAGTGGGAAGAGATCGAGGCGGAGTTCGCAGCGTTTGCGGGCACCGAAGCGGCGGTTTATTTCGGCTCGGGCTACCTCGCCAACATTGGGCTGCTGGGTTCCCTGCTGCGGCCCGGCGACACCGTTTTTTCGGATGCGCTCAATCATGCGAGCTTGATCGACGGCATGCGGCTTTCGGGCGCGACGAAAATCATTTGCCCGCATGGCGATCTGGAATTTCTCGAGGACGCGCTGCGCGGCTCTGCGCGCGGCACCGGCGCGCGTGTGATCGTGAGCGAGACTGTGTTCAGCATGGAGGGCGATGTTGCGCCTCTGGCGGAGCTGGTGGCGCTGGCGCGCAAGTACGACGCTGCAGTGATCGTCGACGAGGCGCACGCGACCGGAGCATGGGGACCTGAGGGACGAGGAATCGCGGCTGAGCTTGGGCTCGAACGCGAGATGCTGGCGATCGTTCACACATGCGGGAAGGCGCTGGCGAGCGCGGGAGCATTTGTATGCGGCAGCGGCGCGCTGCGAGAACATCTGATCAATCGCGCGCGGACGTTTATTTTCAGCACGGCGATGCCGCCGTACATGGCGGGGCAGATTCGCGCGGCTCTTGTGCTGGCGCGCGGCGCGGAGGCGGAACGCGGCCATCTGCGCGAGATTGCGGCGGCGTTGCGCGAAGGGCTCGCCGCTGCGGGATTGCGCTGCGGCACGAGTTCGACGCAGATTGTGCCGGTGATGCTCGGCACGAACGAGGCGGCACTGCATGTGGCGAGCGAACTGCAGCGCGACGGATTCGCCGTGAAAGCAATCCGGCCGCCGACAGTTCCGGCCGGGACTGCGCGGATACGCATTTCTCTGACGAGCAAGATCACCATGGACGACATTGGTCGGCTTGTCGCCGCGATCTCTGCTGCACACAAATCTTTGCCGCAATCAATTCCTGCCAGCGTGGTACATGCCTAGAAGCAAAGGCCCCACCCTCACAAAACGAGGATGGGGCACCGGGAACGTCAAAAACGAAGCTGAAGCTCGTGTCCGAGTCTCTCGAAAGCGTTCCGTGAAATGAGTGCGAGGCGATTTTTTGTTGCCGGGACCGACACGGGCGTGGGCAAGACGGTAGTTTCGGCGCTGCTGTGCGCGGCGCTGGACGCGATTTACTGGAAACCGATCCAGACTGGGACGCGGGATGGCGCCGATCGCCCTACCGTGATGCGGCTGGTGGGATTGCCGCGCGCGAGGACCGCGCCTGAGGCTTACCGCTTTGCACCGCCCGTTTCGCCGCATCTGGCGGCGCGGTGGGCGGGAGTGCGCATCGATCTGCGCAAGATCAAGATGCCGCGGATCGCGCCGAGCGAGAGTTTGATTGCCGAGGGCGCGGGCGGTGCGCTGGTTCCGATCAACGACACGCAGCTGATGACGGATCTGATGCGCCATCTCGGGCTGCCCGTGCTGCTCGTGACGCGAACCACGCTCGGCACGATCAATCACACGCTGCTTTCGCTTGCGGCGCTGCGGGCCGCCCGGCTGGATGTTCGCGGCGTCATCATGGTGGGCAAGGCGAATCGCGATAATCGCGAGGCGATCGAGCGCTATGGCCGCGCGCCGATGATTGGCGTGGTGCCAAGGCTTGCGCGAATCGATCGCGGCGTGCTGCTGGACGTTTTCGGGAAATATTTCGACGTGAAGGCGTTCGGCGCATGAGCAAGGACCTGCAAATCTGGCACCCCTTCATGCAGGAGGCGCTCGACCCGGCGCCGCTGCGGATTACGAAAGCCGAGGGCGTCTATCTCTACACGGACGACGGGCGGCGGCTGATCGATGGGATTTCCTCGTGGTGGGTGAATATTCACGGACACGGGCATCCGGCAATCGTTGCGGCCATTGCGGCGCAGGCGGCGCGAGTCGATCACGTCCTGCTGGCGGGGTTTACGCACGATGCCGCTGAAGAGCTGCGCGAATGCCTGCGGAGGATTTTGCCGGCGAATCTCTCGCACATCTTTTTTTCCGACGATGGATCGACCGCAGTGGAAGTGGCGCTGAAGATGGCGGTGCAGTACTGGCAGAATGTGGGGCGGCGGGAGAAGAAGGCGATTGTGGCGCTCGATCACGCGTATCACGGCGATACCGTGGGGGCGATGTCGGTCGGCGCCGCGTCATCATTCACCGATCCGTTTCGGGAGCTGCTGTTTCCTGTGCATCGCGCGCATTCCGCTTACTGCTACCGATGCCCTGTGGGGAAAACGCGCGCGACCTGCTCGATCGACTGCGTCGATCAATTGAGGAGGCTGCTGGAAGAAAAGGGCGGCGAAATTGCGGCCGTGATTGTCGAACCGCTGCTGCAGGGCGCGGGCGGGATGATCGTCCATCCGGTGGAATTTCTGCAGCGCGTTCGGCGGCTGTGTACGGAACATGATGTGCTGCTGATTGCGGACGAGGTTCTTACGGGATTTGGGCGGTGCGGGACGATGTTCGCGTGCGAACTCGCGGACGTCGAGCCCGACCTGATGTGTCTTTCCAAGGGGATCACGGGCGGCGTGCTGCCGATGGGTGCGACGATTTGCACGCCGGAGATTCACGAAGCCTTCGTGGGCGAGGATCGCCCACGCACTTTTTATCACGGGCATTCCTACACGGGAAATCCGATTGCGGCTGCGGCGGCGGTGGCGAGCTGTGGGATTTTCGAACGCGAGCCGGTGTTCGAGCGGATCGGGACGATCATTGAAATTCACCGCGAACGGCTGATGGCGATCAAGGATCATCCGGCGGTCGGAGATGTGCGCGCGATCGGGACGATGGCGGCGATTGAACTGCGCGCCGACGATCCCGGCTACGCTTCGAAGCTGCGGCCGAAGCTGTATAAATTCTTCATCGACGCGGGCGTGCTGCTGCGGCCGCTGGGAAATATTGTTTACATCCTGCCGCCTTATGTGATTAGTTCCGATGAATTGAATTTCGTGCACGACCGGATCGCGGAATCGCTGGAACTTTGCCGAGGGTGGGCGTGATGACAATCGATGAGGGGAGCCGATGAGTCCGGCGCATGGCGGCGCACCGCTGATCGTGGGGATTGGCGGGACGATGCGCGAGGTGTCGTCGACCGACCGCGCGCTGCGCGTGGCGCTGGGCGCGGCGAAGGAAGCGGGCGCGCGCACCGAGATTTTCAGCGGGCCGGCGCTCGTGCGGCTGCCGCACTACTCACCCGACGGGCGCGAACGCAGCGACGAGCAGCGGCATTTGGTCGATATGGTGCGGCAGGCGGACGGGTTGATTGTGGCGAGCCCCGGGTACCATGGAGGCGTGTCGGGGCTGGTGAAGAATGCGCTCGATCTGCTGGAGGATTTGCGCGACGACGAGCGGCAGTATCTGGATGGGCGCGCGGTCGGGTGCATCGTGACGGCGGCGGGATGGCAGGCGTCGGTGACCACGCTTGAGGCGCTGCGCGCGATCGTTCATGCGCTGCGCGGGTGGCCGACGCCGTTTGGCGCGACGCTGAATACGTCCGAGCCCATTTTTGACGCGGCGGGCGCGTGCAAGGATCAGAAGATTTTCGACGCCCTGTGCGTCGTCGGGCGGCAAGTGGTGGAGTTCGCGCGAGTGCATGGGCGCTCGGTGTGAGTCGGACACAAGTGCGAGCATGGCTCTTAATGTCTGTGATTTTCATAGGCGCGGTCTCCGCAGCCCATCAGCAAGGAACAGTTGGGGATTTCACGCAATCTCCTACCGAACACATCATCGACCGGATCGACCAACCTTTCGTTGTGCGGTCGGTGAAGGGTGTTATTGGCCGCCGAACAGACGGACCACCGCTGGCGTTACAAGGTGTCCTGTTCGAAATCCAGGGTCCGGGTGCCGAGCGGAAAATCGTGCGGGCCACAACCGACAAGAACGGGCGATTCAGGATAGGACACGTTCCGGCCGGAATCTACAAGTTCAAAGCTACCCTCAACGGGTTCCAGTCCGTCATGGGGACTATCACCGTTTCAAAGGACGCTTCAAAGCTTGACGAAATCGAGATCGCTATGCCAATCGGGGTTTGATAACGAGGAACCGCTAATCATCCACCGGGCGAATCCGACGGATGTACCATGGGTGTCAAGACACTCCCATAATGTAAGGATGGCGGAGAGGGTGGGATTTGAACCCACGGTTGAGTTTCCCCAACACACGCTTTCCAAGCGTGCTCCTTAAACCGCTCGGACACCTCTCCG
>JBAPOM010000325.1:0-1800 GCA_049279635.1 Candidatus Acidiferrales bacterium | reverse complement strand
GAATTTGTATCCAAAGCCCGAGTGTTTCATCGTAATTTCCGAATCCCATCCGGCTAGGTTTTGCCGCGGCGAGTTCCTACACGCGCAACATCATCAGCAGACCTTGATGCTGTTTCCGACGGCCGGTCCCCGCTGGCTTGAGCGAATTCGCTAACACAATTCGAGCGGACGCATCGCAGGATCAAACTCGCGACCTACACAGAGCTATAGGAATTGGAGTATAGCCGAAGGATTGCCCGATGCGGCGGAGGAAGCGCGCGCCTAGTTCGATGAAGCCGGTAGGGTGAGACCCAGCGCGCGGATCGTTGCCGCGTCGGGCACGGCCTTACCGTCCTGCTTGTTCACCACGTCGAACCCGCCGTCGTAGTCCCACATGGCCCAGCCGATGCCGTGCTTTTCGAGCGACGTTCGCACATCCGAAATCCAGGCCGCGCGGTCGCCCGAATCGGCATCCTTGCGATACACGCCGAACTCATTGCAGATCACGGGGACGTTCCAGTGGCTCGCCCACGCGGCCACCTGCAAGATTTCTCCATCGACGCGCGCCGCGCCCCAGTGGTCCATCCCGTAGCGCTCGATGGCCAACCGGTGCACCGGATCGGTGAGCTGTTCCATCACCGCCTGAACATTGTCGGGATTCGAAGGATATGGCACGCCTTTCAGCGAGTGCCAATAGTTCGTCGACCACGTCGCTCCCTGATGCGTGAAGACGTGCGGCTCGTAGAAATGGAACGCATAGATCACGTTCGGATCGCGTAGCGGCTCGAGAAACACGAGATCGTCGTCATCCGACCAGTGCGCGCCTGTCGCGATGATCGTGTGCCGCGGCGCGCCTTCGCGGATTGCCGTTGCCAGCTTCGCCTCGACGCCGTACCACCGGTAACTATCCTTGCCGCCGGGCTCGTTGAGAATCTCGAAGAAAACGCGATCCAGATCGAGCGGCGCCCAGTGCCGCGCCAGTGCCCACCAGAAGTCCGCGAACTCCTCGACGAACTCGTCATCCGTCGCCAGCCGCTGCTTGAAATCCGCATCAACGTAGATGTCGATGTCCACCGCCAAATCTTGATCGAGAAGCATCTTCACGGCAGCATCCATCTGCGTCAGGTAATCGCCCGCGATTCGATCGGATTCCTTTTCGTGAAACATCAGACGCGGATCGACGCTCAGGCGAACGTAATCGAAGCCCATCGCGCGCATCAGCGCGATATCCTGCGCCGTGATCGCAGTCTCGAAATGCTGCTGTGTGTAAGCGGAGGGATCGGTTGATCCAGCGAACCACTTGCTCAAGTTGATGCCGTGCCGCAGATGCGCCAGCCGGCGTTGCGCGATTCCAGTTTCAGCCGCGGCGCTCTGAGCCCGGGCAAAGGCGCTCGCCCCCGCGATCAACGCAGCAACAAATAGGAAAACGCCGGCGAATCGTGGACGCACTGGCAGAACCTCGCCGAGAACGATAGAACAGTAGTCTCGCTCCCGCAATGGCAGGGGTATTCGCCGAATCCCATTCTCCCCGCGCTGAAGGCTCAGGAATCCGCGTCGTTCGACGTTCACCTACGCCGATTGATCTGACGCTCCTCCTCAGCTATGTCATTGCAATAGGTGGAATTACCATAGTTCGTTTTGTAATTTCGGCTTCTTCGCCGATCATTAAAGGATCGATCGCGGGCGCGTTTGAATCCATCCCACCTAATCGTTGACTTCAACCTTAAGGGTGGGCGGAACCGGCTGCCCCCGGCGCATGCGCTGCAGACGTTCGAGCTGGCTCAGGGTGCGATCGAATGAGCGATCGAGACTTGCCTCATA
>JBAPOM010000324.1:0-17795 GCA_049279635.1 Candidatus Acidiferrales bacterium | reverse complement strand
GAGAAGCGGTGAGTAAAGGCGAAATAGCCGAAATATTGCATCACGCGCTCTCGAATTCCCTTCCAACTGCCATCTACCGCCGCATCGAAGCTCGAATATACAAAAGGCCCAGGAGCGCGTCAAGGCGATTTCCCGCGTTCGCCGACCCTCGATGATGGTGGAGTCGTCTGCCCCCCGGCGCGCCGGTGAGTATAAACCTGCTTTATACTCGGTCGTCACAAATACCAATTTGACTTATCCGCAGGGATCGGCGGTAATCGTATTTTGAGGCTCGCGTCTGCGAATGGAAGACGGCACCGGCGAGCGCAGGAAAGCGATTGTCGATTCCGGGATGAGACGCTACTCTATGACACGCCCTACAAGACCACCGCTACTCTCCGGCGTATATGTAACGATCGGGTGGGGGCCACCCTCCTAAGCCAAGCTTAGGCGTATGCGCCCCGCACCTGATGGCAGGCAGCGGGGCTTTTTTATTGGCCGGCTTTATTGGCCCGCATCGAGTTGGCCGCATAGGAAAGAAGGTTTCGAGCGAAATGCAGAGCGACGCAATCAAGAACGGAATCGCGCGGGCGCCCGCGCGGGCGATGTTGAAGGCGACGGGCCTCACTGACGCGGACCTGGCGAAACCGCTGGTGGCGGTGGCGAATACGTGGTCGGACGTGACGCCTTGCAACATGCACCTGCGCGGCTTGGCTGAAAAAATCAAGGAAGGGATTCGCGCGGCGGGCGGGACTCCCATCGAATGCAACACGATCGTGATCTCCGACGGGATCACGATGGGCACCGAGGGCATGAAAGGCTCGCTCGTGTCTCGCGAAGTGATTGCGGATTCGATCGAACTCTTCGTACGCTCGCACGCTTTCGACGCCGTCGTTGCGATCTGCGGGTGCGACAAGACCATTCCCGGCACGGTGATGGCCCTTGCGAGGCTCAATCTGCCTTCGCTCTCGCTCTACGGCGGCTCGATTCTGGCGGGACATTTTCACGGGCACGACGTCACGATTCAGGACGTTTTCGAGGCGCCCGGCGCTTACGCCGCGGGCAAAATGAGCGAGCAGGAAGTGTGCGAGCTCGAGAGCCGCGCGTGCCCCGGCGCCGGAGCGTGCGGCGGACAGTTCACGGCGAACACGATGGCTACGGCGATCACGTTTCTCGGCATGTCGCCGATGGGCGCGAATGAAGTTCCCGCCGTCGATCCGCGCAAGGCGCAGGTCGGGGTCGATTGCGGCAAACTCGTGATGCAGCTTCTCGGCAAGGACATTCGGCCAAAACAGATCATCACCGCTGCGGCGTTGCGTAACGCCATTACTTCTGTGCTGGCCACGGGCGGCTCGACGAACGGCGTTCTTCATTTGCTGGCCATCGCGCGCGACGCTGGTGTACCGCTCACCATCGATGAATTCGACAGGCTTTCGAAGAAAACGCCTGTGCTGGCCGATCTGAAGCCCGGCGGCCGCTTCACGGCTCCCGATATGGCCGCGGCGGGTGGGATGGGTTTGCTCGGCAAGCGACTGCAGGAAGCCGGATTGCTGGAAGACAGCCTCACGGTTTCCGGTAAGAATCTCTTCGAAGAGATTCGCAACGCTCGCGAAACTCCCGGCCAGGAAGTGATTCGGCCGATCTCGAATCCGCTGAAGAAAGAGGGCGGCATCGCGATTCTGCGCGGCTCGCTCGCGCCAGAGGGATGTGTGGTGAAGCTCGTCGGGCACGAGCGCCTTTTGCATAGCGGCCCTGCTCGCGTGTTCGATTCCGAGGAATCCTGCTTCGAGGCGGTGCAGAAGCGCGAAATCAAGGCGGGCGATGTGGTGGTGATCCGCTACGAAGGGCCCAAGGGCGGGCCGGGCATGCGCGAGATGCTCGCCGTGACGGCCGCGCTCGTCGGCCAAGGTCTCGGCGATTCGATCGCGCTGATCACCGACGGCCGCTTTAGCGGCGCGACGCACGGCCTGATGGTCGGGCACATCGCTCCGGAAGCGGCGAACGGCGGCCCGATCGCATTCATTCGCGACGGCGACAAAATCACGCTCGACGTGCGCGCACGGCGGCTCGATGTCGAGGCCAATCTCTACGAGCGGCGCGCGCAATGGAAAGCGCCCGCGCCGCGCTACCCGAGCGGCGTGATGGCGAAATACGCGAAACTCGTTTCATCGGCGTCCGAAGGAGCGGTCACGAACGCCTGATAGATTTCGGCAATTTCCTAAGGAGAAAAACACATGGCAAAGATGTTCTGGGAGAAGGACGCAAATCCGCGAGCGCTCGAAGGCAAGCGCATCGCCGTGATCGGATACGGAAGCCAGGGCCGCGCGCACGCGCTAAACCTGCGCGACAGCAAGCTCGACGTGGTGGTCGGATTGCGCCGCGGCGGACCCTCGTGGGCGCAAGCCGAGCAGGATGGCTGGAAGCTCGTCGGCCCGTCCGAGGCATCGGAGGGCGCGGATGTGATCGTGATGCTGGCGCCGGATATGGCGCAGCCCGCGATCTATACGCACGAGATCGCCGCGAATCTTAGGCCCGGCTCGATGCTGCTCTTCTCGCACGGCTTCAACATTCACTACGGCCAGATCGCGCCACCGAAGGATATCGACATCACGATGGTCGCGCCGAAGGGCCCCGGCAATCTCGTCCGGCGGCAATACGAAGCTGGCCGCGGCGTTCCCTGCTTGCTCGCCGTGCACCAGGATTCCTCGGGGCACGCTTTCGACCGCACGCTCGCCTACGCGCACGCGATCGGCGGCACGCGGCCCGGCGTGATTCAGACGACCTTCAGCGAGGAAACGGAAACCGACCTCTTCGGCGAACAGGCCGTTCTTTGCGGCGGCGCGCGCGCGCTGATTCAAGCGGGATGGGAAACTTTGGTGAACGCCGGCTATCAGCCGGAATCCGCATATTTCGAATGCCTGCACGAGCTGAAGCTGATCGTCGACCTCATCTATGAAGGCGGCATCGCGGAGATGCACAAATTCGTCAGCGAGACCGCGAAGTACGGCGACCTCACGCGCGGGAATCGTGTGATCGACGAGCATGTGCGCGCAGAGATGAAGAAGATTCTCGACGAGATTCAGACCGGCGCGTTCGCGAAGGAATGGGTGCTCGAGAATCAGGCGGGGCGCCCGCAGTACGCCAAGCTGCTCGAACGCGACAAGAATCACCCGATCGAAGCGGTCGGAAAAGAGCTGCGCGCGCAGATGTCGTGGATCAAGCCGGAATCGACAGCGGCGGGCCGTGGCAAGAAGTAAGAGTCTCGCGATTCAAATGATGACGCACGACGGCGCGGCGTAAGCAATGGCTGGCACCATTCCCTTTCGTCGCGCTGCCGTCATCGGCACGGGCCTGATCGGCGGATCGTTTGCCCTGGCCCTGCGCAAGCATTTCCCCGAAGTCACCGTGGTTGGGTATAGCCACGCGGGCTCGCTCGGGCGCGCGCTGGCGCGTGGCGTGATTCAGGAAGCTGCTACCGATCTCGCGAGTGCGGTGCGCGGCGCCGATCTTGTCTACATCTCGCTGCCGATCGGCGCGACCATCGATGCGCTCGGCGCAATCGCCGCGGCTGCGCAACCGCACGCGCTCGTTACCGATGTGGGGAGCACGAAAACCGCGATCTGCCGCGCTGCCGCGACCCACTTTCGCAGCGGCGCGCGATTCCTTGGCGCGCATCCCATGGCAGGCAAGGAAAAAGCGGGAGTTGATCACGCGGATGTGGGGCTTTTTCAGCGCGCGCCTTATGCGCTGGTCGCGAGCGAAGACGACGCCGACCCACGCGTGAAAGCTTTCGCCGAAATCGTGGGCGCGATCGGCGCGCAACCTGTCTGGACCGACGCCGACACGCACGATTGGGCCGTCGGCATCGTCTCGCATCTTCCGCAGCTCGTGTCGATTGCGCTGGCGCGCGTCGTGCAGGACGAAACGGATGAGACCGGCATGCCGCTCACGCTTGCGGGGCCGGGCTTGCAGGATATGCTGCGGCTCGCGGGCAGCTCCTACTCTATCTGGCGCGATATCCTGCTCACCAACACCGAGAATGCGTCGCGCGCACTTGACCGCCTCGCGCAGGCCGTCGATCATCTGCGAAGACACCTCGCGAGCAAGGAACTCGAGGAGGAATTCAGCGCCGCGAATGAAGTGTACAAACTCCTTCGCAAGTGAATCTTGTCAGTGGGTCAGTCTGATATCGGCTTCGCGGTTCAAAAACTCACTCTTGCCTTAGAAGCGTGGCGATCTTCTTGACACTAACATGCTCATCCAGCGCTTCGATAAACTGCCCCGGAGCCATGGCCAGAGCGTCCGCAATCTTCTTGGCGTTCTTTAGTGACGGCTGGCGTTTGCCACCGAATATCATGGACAAATGAGAAACCGTGATTCCGGTGCGAAAACCCAGGTGACTAAGGTTGATGAACTGACCGCTGAACTGTACGCTGTTAGGCTTGGGCCTCGGTTCCAGACACATGCTTGGTGCGGAATCGTTTCCGCTCATGGAATGCTCGCCTCCTTCCCTCGGACTCGCCGCACAGGCTTACCCTTAAGCTGCAACTCAGGTCGTAGGCGTGCGGGCTGCTTATGCTGATCCGTCCCCCGCGCCTCCTTGCTCAAGTGCCGCTTAATCCAGTTGCAGTTGGCGCAAAGGATTTGATAGCGCCCAGTCGTGTCGTTCCTTACGCGATAGAGATGTTTAAGCCCTGCGCCGTGACCCGCTTGCAGCTCCGTGCTGCCGCCGGCGGCCACATGGTCTATCTGTAAGGCTCGAACGTCCGTGCACCCGCGCGTACCGTCTTCGTTGAGCCAACGACAGTCGGGATTGGCACAACGCCCACCCAGCCTCGCCACGATCTCGAGGCGCAGGGTTCGCTGGCGTCTGGTGCTCGCACTCTCAGGCATGTGTATACCATACACTCGCTCACAGTTTATTGCTATTTCAAACTGCCAGGTACTCCGAGTCTCGCTAAAAGAGGAAATACCGCTGCGCGAGCGGTAGGATTTTCGCAGGCTCGCACGTGATGGGCGTGCCGTCGACGGTGACTTCGTAGGTTTCCGGATCGACGTGAATATCGGGCGTGGCGCTATTGTGCAGCATGTCTTTCTTGCCGATCTTGCGGCAATTCTTCACCGGCGCTGCGATTTTCTTGAGGCCCAGCTTTTGCGGCACGCCCGCCTTTAGGCTCGCTTGCGAGACGAACGTGATGCCGGTGGCGGCCGTCGCGCCGCCGAACGCGCCGAACATCGGCCGGTAGAGGACAGGCTGCGGCGTCGGAATTGACGCGTTCGGATCGCCCATTGCACTCCACGCGATGAATCCGCCTTTCACAATCATTTCGGGCTTCACGCCGAAAAACGCGGGCTTCCACAGGACGAGATCGGCCAGCTTGCCCGGCTCGATCGAGCCGATCTCCGCGGCCATTCCGTGCGTGATCGCGGGATTGATCGTGTACTTCGCCACGTAGCGCTTGGCGCGGAAATTGTCGTTGCGCGCGGAATCCTCGGCGAGCGGGCCGCGCTGCGTTTTCATTTTGTGCGCCGTCTGCCAGGTGCGCGTCACCACTTCGCCGATGCGCCCCATCGCCTGCGAATCGCTCGACAGCATGCTGAGGACGCCAAGGTCGTGCAAGATGTCTTCGGCGGCGATCGTCTCCGGGCGGATGCGGCTTTCGGCGAACGCGACGTCCTCCGGCACCTGCGGGTTCAGATGGTGGCATACCATCAGCATATCGAGATGCTCGGCGATCGTGTTGACGGTGTACGGGCGCGTGGGGTTCGTCGACGACGGCAGAATATTCGCGAACGACGCGATGCGGATGATGTCCGGAGCGTGGCCGCCGCCGGCGCCCTCCGTGTGATAGGTGTGGATTGTGCGGCCGGCGATCGCGTCGACCGTCGCTTCGAGAAACCCTGCCTCGTTGATCGTGTCGGTGTGGATCGCGACTTGCACGTCGAATTCGTCGGCGACTTTCAGGCACGCGTCGATGGCGGCGGGCGTGGTGCCCCAATCTTCGTGCAGCTTCAGGCCGCACGCGCCCGCCTCGATCTGTTCGTTGAGCGGTGGCAACGCGGCGGCGTTGCCCTTGCCAAGAAAACCGAAATTCATCGGCCAGGCGTCGGCGGATTGCAGCATGCGCGCGAGATTCCATGCGCCCGGCGTGCACGTGGTAGCCGCGGTGCCGGTCGCGGGACCCGTGCCGCCGCCGATCATCGTGGTGATGCCGTTGGAGATCGCTTCGTAGATTTGTTGCGGCGAAATGAAATGAATGTGGCTGTCGATGCCGCCCGCAGTGACGATCAGGTTTTCGCCCGCGATCACTTCGGTGGCCGCGCCAACGACGAGATCGGGATCGACGCCGTCCATCGTGTCGGGATTTCCGGCTTTGCCGACCTTCACGATGCGGCCATCTTTGACGCCGATATCGCCCTTGACGATACCCCAGTGGTCGAGAATCACCGCGTTGGTGATGACGAGATCGAGCGCGCCGTGCGGTCCCTCGCGTCTCGCGCCGCTGCTCTGCCCCATGCCATCGCGAATCACCTTGCCGCCGCCGAATGTGATTTCGTCGCCGTAGTGCGTGAAATCTTTTTCGATTTCGATGATGAGTTCGGTATCGGCGAGGCGGATGCGGTCGCCCTTCGTGGGGCCAAAGAGATCGGCGTAGGTGCGGCGCTGGATTTTCAGGCTCACGGTTTTTTCTCCCCGCCCGCGAATCCGAAGCCGGCTTTTCGTGCTTTCTCGACCGCACGTTCCTTGGCGCCAGGGGCTTCGAGCGGCCCTTCGACCAGCGCGTTGAGACCGTAGATTTTGCGGCTGCCGCCGAAGGCGGTCAGCTCGATTTCTTTCTCTTCGCCTGGCTCAAAGCGGACGGCCGTTCCCGCTGCGATATTGAGCCGCATGCCGTACGCCGCGGCGCGGTCGAAGGCGAGCGCGCGATTCGTCTCGAAAAAGTGGTAGTGGCTGCCGACCTGGATGGGGCGATCGCCTGTGTTCTTCACGACCACGCGGGCGGTGCGACGGCCGGCGTTCGCTTCGATCGCACCCGCAGCCTCATCGAAGATGTATTCGCCCGGCTTCATGATTTCGCCGCTCCGGTGATCGGGTCGTGGATCGTGACGAGCTTCGTGCCGTCGGGAAAGGTCGCTTCGACCTGCACTTCGTGGATCATTTCCGGCACGCCCTCCATCACCTGATCGCGCCTGAGAATCTTCGCGCCGAACGACATGATCTCGGCGACCGTCTTGCCGTCGCGGGCCGCCTCCATCACTTCGGCTGTGATGATCGCAACCGCTTCCACGTAGTTGAGCTTGAGGCCGCGCGCCTGCCGCCGTCGCGCGAGATCGGCGGCCACGACGATCATCAGCTTTTCTTGCTCGCGTGGCGTCAGGTGCAAGGCGTCCTCCGAGTGGATAACAAATATAAACGAACCGTACGCGATCCGCGTCCATCAAAATTACTCAAGGGAACAGATCGAAGACTTTAATGCACCTTGCGGGGCGGTACGGCGGCCCGGCCATACAGGTGAAGCTTCGCTGCGTTCCAGAGCGGGTGCAGCCCTCCGAGCGCGTCGCGCCCGCGAACGGCGAGCCCTCGCACGATCAGCCCATCGGCCGGCAGCGTGCTGACGCCCCAGAGTGCCTGGCCCGGCTGGGTGAGTTCGCGCGCTGCTTCTCGCAGGTGCTCTTCGGCCGCGAGCCATGCAGTGGCGTCGAGCCCCACGCGGCAGATGTAGAACGTCGCCCAGTAGCGATACTCACCGAGCCGCGCGATCGACCGCAGCGCCGAACCGCGCGGATCGAGCCGAATGTTTTCCGCCGCGATCAGCCGGCCGTTCGCGGTCACATCGGTTCGCATTTCGATGCTCTCGTACGCGAACACCTCGCCGCTGGCTTCCCTGCCCGGCGCGATCACCTCCCACCAGAAAAGCCCTGCGTCCGCCGCGAGGTCGATGCGCGTCCGCTGCGCGAATCGCGCTCCGGCATATGGGATGATCGCATCGGGGACGTATTCGAGCAGCGCATTTTCGCCCACGCGAATGGCGTTCGTCTGCGTGGTGGGCGGCGCGCTCTCGCGCGGTCGATAGATCCGGGTTCCGCCAGTGGTCGTTAACTGAACGCTCGCTCCCGCGCCGACGTTTACCGCGAGCGACAGGCGATCGCCGCCGAGCAGCCCACCCGAAACGTTGTGAAGGTGTGCGAGCGCGGAGCCATCATCAAGCGCGAACGCGCGAACGACCCGCAGAGGCGGTTCCTGGATGCTTGCCGAGAGGACCGTGCGTCCCGTCGTCGCATCGCGCGAAAAATCGAGCGCGAGCGATGCCTCGACGCGCGGCGGTGCAGCAATGATTTGAGGCTGGGCGTGCTTCGCGGCGGCGGGCGAGCTCATCGGCGATCAGCTCACGAAGAGGCGCGTCGAAAGAGCGGGATGCTCCATCGCGCCCCAATCGAGCAGCGGCATGAAGCACGAGACGGACTCGGGATCGCCGGCGGCGCTGCGCGCGGCGGTCTCGATCATCACCGGCTTCAGGTTCCACAGGATGCGCGCGGCATCCGTCTGGCCGAGCGGCAGCAGTCGCTGGCAAGCCGAAACCAGATTTGCGGCGGACTGATGCAGGTACGCGAGCACGGCGCGGTTTTCGTCGAACCCGAGCGCGCCGCTCGCCAGGCCAAACGCAAGCGAATGGTGGATCGCCACGGCAGGCGGCCTTCGCGCCGTATCGAGCGCCTCGCGCAGGACGGGCCGCTCGCCAAGCGCCAAAACTGTCGTCAGGAAATTCCGACCCAGGGCGGCGCTGCCGGCGCGGCTCTCGCGCGCGGGCTTGAGCGCACTCAAGCGGATGTTCAATTCGAGCCATCGGTCGGCAGCAAACCCGCGCGACGAATCGACGGCGAGATGAAATGCCGCGCGGCAGAAAACAGCTTCCATCGCGCCCGCCTCTTCGAGATAACCGCGGAGGAAACCAAACATACGGTTCACATTGAGAATCTCGGTTGCCACGAGCGATTCGAGGCCAAAGGAGTGCGCGAGCGAGCCGATCGGCAGCGCGGTGTCAGCGAGGTGCAGCAGGCGAAGGTCAGCTAGTTCTTCAGGCGAAGCGCTGGAGGCGAATTCGGGAGCGCGAGGCGGGTCCGAGTTGGTGGGCATCGTCAGTCCGCTTCGGAGTGATGCTCGTGCGAGTGGCCATGCTCATGGCTGTGAGTATGGCCATGCGAATGACCGTGGTCATGATCCTGCTCGTCGCCGTGCGAGTGCGGATGGCCCACATACGGCGCGTGCGCGTCGATCAAAGGGCGGCGCGGCTGCGCGATTTTCTCTTCAACCCAAGCCAGCACCCGATCGAGCCCGATCTCATCGCGCAGATTGGTGAACAGGAACGGCCGCTCGCCGCGCATTTTCTTCGAATCGCGGTCCATCACTTCGAGCGATGCGCCCACGTACGGCGCAAGATCGATTTTGTTGATCACGAGCAGGTCCGAGCGCATGATGCCGGGCCCGCCTTTGCGCGGGATCTTGTCGCCTTCGGCCACGTCGATCACGTAAATCCACACGTCGACCAGCTCCGGGCTGAACGCCGCGCCCAGATTGTCGCCGCCGCTCTCGACAAACAACAGTTCGAGCCCCGGCAGCGTGTCTTCGAGGTCAGCGATGGCCTGCAGGTTCATCGACGCGTCCTCGCGAATCGCGGAATGCGGGCAGGCGCCCGTTTCGACGCCGCGAATCCGGTCCGCAGGCAGAGTCCCCTGGCGCAGCAGAAACTCCGCGTCTTCCTTCGTGTAGATGTCGTTGGTGACCACGGCGAGGTTGTAACGAGGATAGAGATGCTGGGTGAAGCGGTGCACGAGCGCCGTCTTCCCCGAGCCGACGGGGCCAGCGATGCCGATGCGAAACGCGCGTTTTGCCTGGTGCTTTTCCATCTGCGATCCCCTGGGGTCGCTACCTGTCTACGTCTACGAGCTAGCGGCGATGCGCCACTTTGGCGGGTTCGTTATGGTCGCCCGCTACGGCGCCGACTCCGGCCACGCCCTGGCGCGCCAACGCAACAAACGCGGAGGCCGAGCGTGGCAGCGTCCGGTCGCGCCGGTAGACGATTCCCAGCTCGCGCCACACCTCCATATCCGAGATCGGAATCAGCTTCACGTGCCCGGAGCGCGCCTCGTCAACGGCAAAGCTTTCGCTGATCAGCGAGACGCCCAGCCCGGCGGCGACGAACTGCTTGATCATCCCGACGCTCGGCAGCTCCATCGTCACGCGCAAGCGCGAGCGGAACGGGCGAAACTGTTTGTCGAGTACCTGCCGCATGAATCCCATCTTCGGGAAGATCAGCGGCTGATCGGCGATGTCGGCCGTGCGGACGCTCTTATACGACGCGAGCGGATTCTCCGGGCTGACCATCAGCATCAGCCGGTCGCGAAAAATCGGATGCACCTTGAGGCTCGGCGACTTCACCGGTAGCGTCACGATTCCGACGTCGACTGTGCCGTCTTCGATTTTCTCGAGCACCTTGTGGCTGAAGTTACGGTAGATGCTGATCTGCACGGCAGGAAACTTGCGGCTGTACTCGGCAAAAATGTGTGGCAGGACGTACAAGCACGTCGCTTCGTTCGCGCCGATCGCGAGCGTCCCACGCGGTGTGCTCGATTGGTCGGCTACGGCGCGCAGCGATTCGTTGCGTAGCGTCAGCAGTCGCCCGGCATATTCGAGCAGCGTCTCGCCCGCCACCGTAAGCCGTACCGATTTCCCGACGCGGTCGAAGAGTTTCTGCCCGTATTCCTGCTCGAGCTGGCGGATCTGCGCGCTTACGGCGGGCTGGGACCGGTACAGTTTCTGCCCCGCTCGCGAAAAGCTGCCCTGCTTTGCGATCTCCAGAAAGGTTATAAGGTGATCAAAGTCCATAGATTTGGGTGGTTCTCACCGCGAACGGCTCCGCCTGGTACTAGTTCGATTTGAATGGGTTGGATTATAGCAAAAAGAATGCGTCGCACCCGATACAAAGGCATAAGCCCTTATCGGCCTGGTCTTGAAAAAGGTTCAACACCGCTATGGTCCCTGGAGGAACCATCTGTTGACGTGAGATAGGCCCGAAGGACCTCGACGTCCGTTTTTCTCTTCCCGGGCGAACGGATCGCAAGCGCGCTGCGCCACAGTTCAAGCTGCGCACTCAACTGCGAAAGCGCCTTCGCATGACCTTCGGACGTCCCCAATCCGTCACGAGCCAACCACAGTACCGCACTCCAGGCTATCGGTCTTCCGGGTCTTCGAGTGGCAATTCATCTTCGGGGCGTTCATGAACGCGAACCTCGCCCTGGTCGGCGTCGGGAGCGTTTTCGACCCCACTGATCGCATCGGCCTCGAAAGCCTGCCCCTCTTCGACCAGTTCCTCGACGCTTTCCGAATCCACATCGATCGCGCGCGACAGCCCCTGCAGATCACCCGATTGCCCGGCCGCGCCCGTGCCAAGCCCCCTCTTTGTCAGGCGCTCGTTCGTTTCAAAAGGACCGGCTCCGAGGGACGAGCGTTCGCTCCCTGAAGAGATCTCACGCTTGGCGATCGGACGCCGGGCGGTCTTGTTGCCGCGAATCGGCTTCCTCGCTCGGGCGGCCCTTTTGGCGTGTCCGGCTTTTGCGCCTAGCGCCACTTTCTTCTTGCCGGCAGCTTTCTTTGCTCGAGTTGTCTTCTTCCTTTTCGTCTTTTTCGCCACAGTCCTCGCTCGCATTCCCCTATCTGTTAAGTCCTACTCCACGCGGAATTGTACACCGCCTCACTTTTTTCGATGCTGAGTTTCATCGGCAGGCCGCACGCGCCTGCGCGCATTCGCGGGAGCGAAACTTCCCGGAAGTCAGCTCGACTTCCCCGCGCGAGGTGCCGTCGCGCCTTTGGCAGTACGTGGCAGGAGGAACCGGCTGGAGGGCGCGCTACTTCCCGTGGCGATGGTGATGATGGTGATGTCGGTGATGATGCCTAGAGCGCGCGCCTGCTGGAGCCGTTAGCGCAGAAACCGCCACCAGGCCGAGCAGCAGCACGAGAAGTTTGGAACGCCAAAAAACCATAGGGACCTCCCTGAAACATGTTCCCGAAAAGGGCGCCCGGCCGAGATCGAACTCGCTATCTATAATTTACACGGATGCCGTTCGGGGGCAAAGCGATACGGTAGGGGACTCGCGACAAAAGTTAACCGTCGAACGGGAGATCAGCAAGGCTCGACGGGCTGCTGGGCATCCACAGCATGGAGCGGATCGGCAATCTCAAGCGGATTGACTTCCTGGCGCTCGAGCCGCGCGATGATCGGTTCCCATGTCTGCGAAATCGGACACGGGAGGTGCACAGGCTCGATCCGCACCAGCGGCAACTGGTCGGATTTCAGCAAGCGCTTCGCGCGCGGGCTGCTGGTGAGCCGGAAATGCTCGGCCAGAACGCGGCGCAGCCACGCCTCCTCCTGCTCGTCGATCTGATCTTTCACATGATCTTCGATGGCCGTGCAGCGGACGAATTCGCGATTGCAGTTCCCTTCCACGACCGACTTTCGCAGCATGTAAATCAGGCCGCCCGTCATGCCGGAGCCCATGTTCACGCCGGCGGGGCCGAGGATCACGGCGATGCCCGACGTCATGTATTCGCAGCCATGGTGGCCCACGCCTTCGATAACCGCCAGCGCGCCGCTATTGCGCACGGCAAATCGTTCGCCGGCGCGCCCGGCGATATACAACTGGCCGCTCGTCGCACCATACAGGCAGGTATTACCCGCAAGAACGTCTCCGCGGCGCGACGCTTCGACGCCGGAGGTGATCGCGATCGTTCCGCCGCTCAGGCCCTTGCCCACGTAGTCGTTGGCCTCGCCCAGGAGCCGCAGGCGCAGTCCCGAAATCGCGAACGCGCCGAAGCTTTGCCCCGCCGATCCGCGAAACTCGCAGTCGATCGTCGCGTCGCGGAGGCCCGCGTATCCGGAGCGGCGCAGGATCTGGCCGCTGAGATACGCGCCGATGGTGCGATCGGAATTCGCGATCGGGAAACGGATCGGCTTCGTCGGAGATTTCGCCTGTTCCACCGCGCGGAGCAGTTTCGCCTGAAGCCCGTTGAGTTCGCGCGATGCTTCGGGGAATTTTGTCGTGGGCGCGGGGATGGTTTCGAGCAGCGTGCCGAGCGAGCGCTCCGCAGTCGCGCTGCGCGGCTTAAGCCGGTTCACCGCGCCGGAAATTTCATCGAGTGAACGCGCGCCCAGGGTCGCCAGCCGTTCGCGAACCTCGCCGGCAACGCCCCGGAAATACGCAACCACCATTTCGGGGTTTCCGGCAAAACGCGCGCGCATCGTTTCATCCTGCGTGGCGATTCCCGCGGGGCAGGTATTCAGATGGCACTGCCGCGCCATCACGCAGCCGATCGCCAGCAATGAGGCCGTACCGAAACCGAATTCATCCGCGCCCAGCATCGCGGCGATGATTACGTCGCGCCCAAACTTGAATCCGCCATCCGAGCGCAGGCGCACGCGGCTGCGGAAGCCTGTCAGCACTAAAGCGTTGTGCGCATCGCGCAGGCCGACTTCACCAGGCAGACCCGTGTTCTTGATCGAAGTAAGCGGCGAAGCGCCAGTGCCGCCATCGAATCCGGCGATCGTGATGACGTCCGCGCCGGCCTTGGCCACGCCCGCCGCGATAATGCCCACGCCGTCGCCTGAAACGAGCTTCACGCCGATACGCGCCGTCGGATTGATCGATCGCAAATCCCAGATCAATTGCGCGAGGTCTTCGATGCTGTAAATGTCGTGGTGCGGCGGCGGTGAAATCAGCGACATTCCCGGCACGGCATGCCGCAAACGCGCGATATAGGAATTTACTTTCGCCGCGGGAAGCTGGCCGCCTTCGCCCGGCTTCGATCCCTGCGCCATCTTGATTTCGAGCTCATCCGCGCGCGACAGATACTCGGCCGTAACGCCGAACCTTGCGGACGCCACCTGCTTGATCTTGTTGTTTGCTTCCGGCTCGAAGCGGTAGATATCGGGATCCTCACCGCCCTCACCCGTGTTGCTGCGGGCGCCGAGGCGGTTCATGCCGATCGCAAGGGTGCGGTGCGCTTCGGGGCCCAGCGCGCCGAGCGACATCGCCTGCGTGCTGAAGCGCGCAAGAATCGAAGCCTCGGATTCGACTTCATCGAGCGGGATCGGCTTGCCGGGCACGAATTCGAGCAGATCGCGGACGGCAACCGGCTCGCGCGTCTCCGCGAGTTCGGCGTACGCGCGATAGCCTTCGGGCGTCGGCGCCTTCACGTATTTGTGCATGCGGCGTACGAGCTCGGGAGAGCTTGCGTGGCGCTCGCCCGTCTGGCGGAAGCGGTAGAGCCCTTCGTCGTGGAGCGTCGGCGTTTCGCTGCCGTAAGCGCGTGCGTGGCGCCAGAGAGTGTCTTCGAGCAAGCTTTCGAGTGTCTTGCCGCCCAAAGCAACGGCGGCGTCTTCGAAGAAAGCGTCCACAACCGTGTCATCCAGCCCGACAGCTTCGAAGAGATGGCTGTTTCGATAGCTCGCGATCGTCGAGATGCCCATGCGCGCGAGCACCTTGCGCAGCCCGGCTTCCACGGCCACGCGATATTTCGCCGCGCCCCCTGGCTTTAGGGTTTCGGAAAGCTCAAGTGCGATGTATGGGCAAACGACGCTTGCGCCGACCGCAACCAGCATGGCGATGTGGTGCGTTTCAATCACCTGGCCGGTTTCGACGAGCAGCGGCGTATCGTAGGCGCCTCCGCGCACCATTTCCTTCCAGACAGCGGCCGTCGCCAGCATCGCAGGCAGAGACGCGCGCTTCGAGTCCGTTGCTCGGTCGCTCAGCACAACGACCGCAGGTTTCGAGTTCGCTGCGGCGGCCGCCTCTTTCCTGATGCGATCGAGCGCAGCGATCGCGCCGCTCACCCCACCGGCGGCTTCAAACGTGATATCGATCCGGCAGGCCGGCTGTAGGAGCGACTCAACCTGCGCTGTTTGCCCTGCATCGAGAATCGGCGAACCCGCCACGAGGTTGTGACCGAGATAGACGTCGAGCGACATCACGTGAGATTCGCGCAGCGGATCGATCGCGGGATTCGTCACCTGTGCGAAGCGCTGTTTGCAGTAGTCCCAGATCGGGCGATGCATCGACGAAGCAAACGCGGGAGGCGCGTCATCGCCCATGCTCCACGTCGCTTCCTTACCGTCCGTGCCCAGCGACTGGAAAAGCAGCTTGAATTGGTCGTCGGTCCAGCCGAGCGCGGACGCCAATTTCTTGGGATCTGCGATCGGGGCCTGGACCACTCCCTCGAGGGCGGCAATTCGCCGCGGCGGCACATAGGGACCGCCGTTGCGCGCATACGTCAGCAGGCCAGAAAGATCGTTCCCGCGGAATACTCCACCGATGGCAGGATCGACCAGCAAAATTTCGCCGGGACCGAGGCGCTGGCGCTCGGAAACGTGTTTGCCCTGCAGATCCGTGAGGCCCGTCTCCGAACCGCAGACGATCAATCCTTCGGAGGTCACGGTGTAGCGCAGCGGCCGCAGGCCGTTGCGGTCGAGCTTCGCTCCCACCACTTGCCCGTCGCTGAAGACAAGCGCTGCGGGCCCGTCCCAGGGCTCCTGCTGCTGCACCTGCGCCTCGAAATAACGGCGTAAGTCGGGAGTCATCGTGCGGTCGGATTCCCAGGCCGGAGGAACCATCCGCAAAACCGCCGCCGCGGGGCCATATCCGCGATGAAGGAGAACTTCGTAGCCGTTGTCGAAACTGGCTGAGTCGCTGACGCGCTCTTCCATCACGCGAAATGATTCTGGCGCGCCCAATTCCTGGCGCAGAGCCTTCTCACGCGCGCGCACCCAGCGGCGATTCGCCCCGATGGTGTTGATCTCGCCGTTGTGCGCGACGAAGCGGAACGGCTGCGCGAGCCTCCACGTCGGTCGCGTATTCGTCGAGTAGCGCTGGTGAAACATCGCGAACGGCGCCGTGAAATCGGGGCTCGCAAGGTCCGCGAAAAACTCGCGGAACTGCACCGGCGCCATCAGGCCCTTGTAGACCACGGCGCGCGACGACAGCGAGCAGAAGTAAATTCCGGCCGGGCCTTCCGACTCCACCCGCTTCCGGAAAAAATAGAGGGCTCGCTCGAAATCAGCCCTGGCATCCTGGAGAGCGAAGAAGCATTGGCGGATTGTCGGTACGGTGGCTTTGGCGCGGGGTCCTAGCAGGGACGGGTCCGTGGGAACTTCCCGCCAACCGAGACAGCGCAGCCCGCTGGTTTGGGCAATCGATTCGATTGCGGCGACCGCTGCAGGCTCTTCGCCGGGTGGCAGAAAGGTCATGCCCAAAGCGAAAGATTCAGGCAGATCGATGTCGGATTCGCTCGCGCATTTGCGGAAGAAATCCCGGGGGATCGGGGTCAGAAGTCCAGCGCCATCACCACTTAGGCCGTCTGCGTCCAATCCGCCGCGATGCGACAGGCGTGCCAGTGCCGTGAGCGCGCGCTCCACAACCTCGCGCGAGGACGCGCCACCGAGTTGGGCAATAAAGCCAACTCCACACGCATCGTGGTCGACCTTGTTCCGCCAACTACCTGACATGGTAAAGACTAAGTTACTGCTATATGTGCGGCAAGGTACAATCCACAATTTTGATGCAACCGATCAATGTTGGGTGGGGAGTACCCCGGAGTTTAGGCACACCTGATTGGTGCGCCCCGGGCCATTCTCCCCTTCCGCAGCCCGCCAGAGATCGCCACTTACGACGTTATAAGACGCACTTTGTGGCTTTTCTTGACCGTTTAAGAGGGCCTTACGGAGGGCTGCGCACGAATCCAATTTTCCGGCGCATGCCAGCGCCTCTCTGATTCTCGCGCGGACTATTTCGCAGTTGTGGATTGTTCGCGCGGCGGATGCTCGGTCGGGCCGGCGAAGTGGCGCCCGTTCTTGAGAGCGGGGTCGCGCCATTCGCGACCCTCGCGGCGGAGAAGCTCTTCGGCTTGTGGCGGTCCCCAAGTGCCGGCGGCGTAGTTGGGGAAATCGCGCGGCGGAAGCGCTTTCCACACGTCCAAGATCGGCTGAACCACGCCCCAACCTGCTTCGACCATGTCCGCGCGCTGGAAAAGAGTTGGGTCGCCCATCATGCAGTCGTAAAGGAGCGTTTCGTATCCGGTCGAAGGACGCGTGCCGAAATAATCCGAATACTGAAAATCCATGTTCACGGCGCCGAGACGAACCACGGGCCCCGGAACTTTCGCTTCGAAGCTCAGCGAGATGCCTTCGTTGGGCTGAATGTTGATGACGAGCTCGTTGGGCGTGATCCGGTCGACCGAGGTCTTGCGGAAAAGAACGAATGGTGGGCGACGGAAACGAATGACGATCTGGGTCGAGCGGTCGGCGAGGCGTTTGCCGGTACGAAGATAGAAAGGCACGCCGGCCCAGCGCCAGTTATCGATATGCAGGGCCATGGCGACGAACGTCGGCGTCTGCGAATCGGGCGCGACTTGCGGTTCGTGGCGATATGCGGGAACGCGCTTGCCGTCGATGATTCCCTCGCCGTACTGGCCGCGCACGGCCTGATCGAGGACCCTCTCGGGGCTCAACGGCTGAATCGCGCGCAGCACTTTCGTCTGCTCGTCGTGAACCGCATCCGCGTCGAAATCGGTGGGCGGCTCCATGGCGCTCAGCGTGATCAATTGGAAGATGTGGTTCGGAACCATGTCGCGGAGAGCGCCAGCCGTCTCATAATATCCGCCGCGCAGTTCGACTCCGAGCTCCTCGGCGACCGTGACCTGCACGTGATCGACGTAGCGGCGATTCCAGATCGGCTCGAAGATTCCGTTGGCGAAACGGAATGCGAGAATG
>JBAPOM010000323.1:0-10194 GCA_049279635.1 Candidatus Acidiferrales bacterium | reverse complement strand
CCTCATCGATGCGCTTCTCGTCGGGGACCGCGTTGTCGTAGTGCAGGTAATACGATGGACGCTCGCCCGCAATTTCCGCCTCCGAGCCGGGCCAGAAGAAGCAGGCGCTGCGCATACCCTGCCTTTCGGCGAGCGACCAGAGCGGGACGCCGCCATACCAGCTCCCATCGCGAACCGTATCCGGATTCCTCGATTGATACGTCGTCATGCGCGCAGGATCGTAGAAATTGTTTTCGATGATGCCGTGGTCCTCGGGATACAAACCGGTAACGATCGTGTAGTGATTCGGAAATGTGACCGAAGGAAACGAAGGGATCATCCCTTCGGGCGCGCTCGCTCCTTCCGCCGCAAGCCGCTGCAGGTTCGGCGCTCCGAATTTCGCGGCGTAGTCGTAGCGAAACCCGTCGAGCGAAACCAGAATCACGTAATGCTTCGCCTGTTGCGCCGCCGAATTCGCGCCATGATCGACGGCGATGACGGCGGGAACGGCGGGGGCTTGCGCCTGCGTCGCCATCGAGATGGCGCAACAAATACAGACGGCCCGAATCATTTTCCGCAAGAGTCTTATCACCGTGCGACTCCGCTCCATTCCCCGCCACTCCAAGACACACCCTATGAGCGCCGATCATAAGGCAGCGACGGTGCGTCCGTCATCGTCTTTCGCACGCGACCCATCAGCAAACCGCCCGGCGTTGGATAGATTTTTTCTACTTGACGGCACCCATCCCCGAAACGATAATGTGCGCTTTTGGCGAGGCAAGCCGTGCTTCCCACTCATTCACCGTCTATTTATTTCCCTTTCTTCGCTGAGAAATATGGACGCACTACATAGGTTGTAGTGAGTTTGGGCCGAACAGCACGTGTCGCACGGGGTCAGTGGGGTGTGGGACGGCCGCAGTTGGCAGCCTGCAGATAGTTCACGAGGGGTGTCTTATGACGCGATCGTTACGAGTGTGCGTTGGGTGTGCCGCGATTCTTCTGCTTGCAATCTATGCATTCGTTCCTTCCGCTGTGTACGCTCAGCAGACGCTCGGTTCGATCGACGGCATTGTCACCGATTCCAGCGGCGCGGTCGTGCCGCAAGCAGGCATCAGTGCGCGCAACGTTGGCACAAACCTGACGGTCACGGCCCAAACGAAAGGCGACGGCTCGTTCAGCGTGGCTGCCCTGCCCATCGGTACCTATGAGGTCACCATCACCAAGCAGGGATTCGAGAAGGCGGTCTATCCGCAGATTCTCGTGCAAGGCAACCTAACGACAACCGTCAACGCGACCCTCCAGCCCGGAGAGATCACAACCTCTGTCACCGTGAATGCCACGCCGCTGCTGAACCAAACCGATACGTCCAACGGCTACACTCTGGGCACCGACGTCATCCAGTCCGTTCCTCTCGGGACGGGGAGTTTCACCCAGCTCGCCCTTCTCGCCCCCGGCACCAGCGCCGACTTCCTCTCTGGCTCGGGCAGCAACGAAGGTCTCGGCAACCAGGGCATCTGGGCCAATGGTCAGCGCGACACCAGCAACAGCTTCACCTTCAATTCGGTGAATTCCGACAATCTATTCAACGGCAACTCCACCAGCAACATGGCCGATAGCCGGTTTACCCTGAATACGGGCGAGATCTTCGGCGCCGGCGGTCAGGTGCAGACGAACACTTCGGTGTACGATGCGATCGGCGAAGGTCTGCCGACGCCGCCGACCGAGACAATTCAGGAGCTACAGGTCACCACCTCCATGTACGACGCCTCCATGGGACAAAAGAGCGGCGCCCATATCGAGTTGACCACCATCTCGGGTACCAACGACTACCATGGCCAGGCTTACGAGTATTTTCAGAATAGCGCTCTCGATGCCGCCCCCACGTTTGTCGTGAAGAATCCTTTCTTTTCAGGCGCGCCGCCCCTCCATCGCAATGTTTTCGGTGGCACGATCGGCGGACCCATCAAGAAGGACAAACTTTTCTTCTTCGCTTCCTACCAGCGCCAGCAGCTGAGCGATGCTCTGAACGGCACGTTCAACGGCGTGCCGACGCTCGCTGGCCTTACCGATGCGGACCGGACCAACACTACGGCTCTTGTGAACCTCGTCAACTTCGATGCCGGCTTGTCCCCCACCTTGGGCGGGGCATGCACAAATTCCAGCAAAGTGAAGTGCATCACGACCGCTCAGATCGATCCTGTGGCGCTGAATCTGTTCCAACTGAAGCTGAAGAACGGACAATATCTCATTCCTTCCGACACCATCGGCGTCAATAATCTCGGATACGAGTCGTCTCTCCAGAAGTTCAATTCCGCGATCTCCGGCCCTCCCAGCACTTTCAACGCGGATCAGGCCAACGCCAATATCGACTACAACTTCAGTTCCAGCGACCGCATCGCGGCCAAGTATTATTATCAGAATGATCCCACCACGAGCCCCTTCGCGGTCAGCGCCGTGAATGGGTTCCCCCAGACCCTCCAGGCGGGAAGCCAGGTTTTCTCGCTCGACAACACCACCATAGTCTCCCCGAACGCAACATGGGAGCAGCGATTTGGCTTTATTCGCCAGATCGCGAGCGCTACCACCGGTCAGGCGATCACTCCGGGCGGTGTGGGTCTTACCCTGCCGAATGGCGCGCTCTTTCCCGGAATTACGATTGACTATGCCGACGAAGGGGCCGCCACTTCCGCCACAACCACAATCGCGCCTTTGCATGGCGATACGCTGCACATCGGCCCTTCCACAAACTTCGCGAACGCGGGCGTCTTCCAAAACCAATTTGAGGGCTCATCCAAATACGACTGGGTTCTCGGAAAGCATACGCTGTCGTTTGGCGGCACGTTCGACTACACCCAGTTCAACGTCGACAACCGCGAAAACGACGTGGCAGAGCTTGCGTTTTACGACTTCTCGGACTTCCTGACAGGCACTCTGGGCAGTGCGGGAACGCGCGGCCCCACGAAGCTCAGCGGTGTCACGCTTTTGGACGGCGAAACAAACCGCCACTTCCGTGCGAAAACCGTCGGGCTGTATGCTCAGGACGATTTCAAGCTCAGCCGGAATCTCACTGTCACCTACGGCGTGCGCTGGGATTGGGATGGGCCGCTATACGAAGCCAACGGCCTTTTGACCAACTTCTATCCGAAGGACTTCGGATATGACCTCACAACCGACACGTTCAATGCCGTGAACGGCACTCCGGGCATCGGCATCGTCGTCGCTGGAAACAACAAGACATTCGGCACGAAGGGCGTGAGCGATTCCACGCTTACCGGCCGCCAGTGGGGATTTGCGCCGCGCCTTGGCGTCGCCTGGAGTCCGCGCAAGAATCTCGTTGTGCGTGCCGGCTTCGGTATGTTCTACGACCGCGGCGAGTACTTCTCCGAGTTGTCAACCAGCGCCGGACTCGGCATTAGCGGGCCCTTCAGCGTCACGACGCAACAGCCGTTCACAATTCCGATCCTGTCCCCTTCGTGCGCCAACGCTCTGAATTGCCTTTCGAATACTCCGTTTGGCACCACTCTTCCCGCGCCGCCGACCACGTTGACTGGCGTCGCCGCGCTCGTGCCGGACATGCGCCAAATGTCCGCTTGCAACCAGGCCGCCGCTCCCGGACTGCAGCAGCCGAACGAGCCCTATTGCAACGTCAACTCCGGTTCGACCGCTCTGCCCTTCCTCTTCGGTGGCTACAATCCCACGAACGTTCTTCCCTACTCCGAGAATTGGAGCTTCGACCTGCAATGGCAGCCCAGCAACGACCTCGTTGTCACCCTTGGCTACGTCGGAAATCGTGGCGTTCACGAGGTTCTACCCATTCCATTCAACCAGCCCGAAATCGCCACGCCGGCCAATCCGGTCAACAATCAGATCTACTCGTACGGTTACCTCGCGGCCACGCCCACGGTCGCAGGCGGCTGCGATGCCTATAATGACGAATCCGCCCACTGTATTCAGCTCCCCGCCGAGGAGGTTCAGACGCAGCTGGGCCATTACTCCTTCTCCGACGGCAATACGGCCCTGCGCTCGCCATACATCGGCATCAGCCCGAATGCCGACCTCTGGACCACCAACGGCATTTCCTTCTACAACGCCCTGCAGCTGAGCGTCACAAAAAGGATGAGCCACGGCCTGCAGCTCAACGCTTCGTACACCTATTCCCATGCTCTCGACGAAGGCAGCGGGCTCGGCGCGGGTCTTTTCTTCAACGGTAACAACCCCTTGGATCCGCGCACTTCCTACGCGTCTTCCGATTTCGACCGCACCCACGTGTTCATTGTCAGCTATCTCTACGATCTCCCGACGATCAAAGATGCCCACGGTCTCCTCAACGTCGCCGCCAATGGCTGGGGCATTACGGGCGTCACCACGCTCGAGACCGGCGAGCCGTTCAGCATCATCGACTTTTCGGGAACGGCCGGAGGAATCTATTACAGTGCGGATGATTACATCACCAATCCTCTCTTGCCACTGCAGCCTGGCATCACTCCCAGCCAAGCCACCTCGAGTCAAACGATAAATGGGAGCCAGGGCGGGCATGGCGTCCTCACGCCGACCGAGGCTGCTCTCGGTTATGGATACGTCAATTCACAGGTTTTCTCCGTTCCTTACCTTGCGCCGGGGGCCGACGGAGTGCCTCCCTGCGAAATGGTCAGTGGCTACAACGTCTGCGACAAATACGAAACCGGATTCGGCGCGACCGGCCGCAACGTCTTCCGCGAGCCGTTCCAGACTCGTTTCGATTTCTCCGCGTTCAAGAATTTCAAGCTCACGGAGCGTTTCAATCTGAAGTTCGAAGCGGACGCGTTCAATCTCTTCAACCATCCGAGCTTGGACGCGCCCTACAGCGATTTCGCGCTCAATCCATGCTACAACCCCAAGCCGTGCTACACGACGACGCCTGCTTCGTACGAGGGCTATGGCGCGATCGACGGAACGATCGGCAGCAACCGCTTCATGCAATTTTCGCTGCACCTGACGTTCTAGCGCGCGCTTCCGCTCTCCGGCTCGCCCACCCCGGGCCGGAGAGCGCCGTCCGCGAATTTCCACGCCGCCATTGACATCCGCGCTCGGCGAAGTAAGCTACCAGCGATGAACTCAAGCCAAGGAATGAACCCGAATTCGATGAGCGCCGAGGCGCGCGCCGAATTTCAAAAGAAGGAAGCGGAAGCCGCGCGCAAGGCCGCACACGACATGTGGGTCGCCGGCATCACCATCGTCGGATCGTTCGTTTTCGTGATCGTGCTGGTCGCGCTCGTCATCATCATCGGCCACATCCGGCTTTTCTGATTTCGCTCTCTCTCGCGCACGCACATACGTTCCTTCGGAGCCGACCGCATGAAGGCCTACGAGATTCCGCCGAGTCCGAAATCGCTCGACGATCTGCGCCGCGTCGACCGCCCCGATCCCGCGCCCGGCCCGCTCGAAGTCGTCGTCCGCTTGCGGGCGGCGGCGCTGAATTACCGCGATCACGCGATCGTCACCGGCGCGTATCACACTCATCTCACGAAGCCCACGATTCCTTGCTCGGACGGCGCGGGCGAAGTGGTCGCCGTCGGCCCGAGCGTCACGCGCTTCAAGGTGGGCGATCGCGTGGTGCCCACATTTTTCCAGGTTTGGATTGACGGCGCGCCGCCGAAAAATCGCGGTGCGCTCGGCGCCCCGCTCGACGGCACGCTCGCGGAATCCATCGTGCTCCACGAAGATGGCTTGGTCGCGATGCCGCCGAGCCTTTCATTCGAGGAAGCCGCCACGCTACCCTGCGCCGGCCCCACCGCGTGGAACGCGCTGATGAACGCCGGCAAGCGCATCAAGCCGGGCGACACCGTCCTGTGCCTCGGCACCGGCGGCGTTTCGACGTTCGCGCTGCAATTCGCGCACGCGGCGGGCGCGCGCGTGATCGTCACCTCTTCGAGCGACGCCAAAATCGAGCGCGCGAAAAGCCTCGGCGCCTCCGCCGGCGTCAATTACAAATCGCATCCCGATTGGGAAAAGGAAGTCCTCGCGCTCACCGGCGGGCGCGGCGTCGATTGCGTAATCGAAAACGGCGGCGTGAATACGCTGCAGCGCTCGTTCCAGTGCCTCGCCTGGGAAGGCAAAGTCTCGCTGATCGGCGTCCTCGCGGGCAACGAGGGCCACGCCGACCCGCACGACCTCATGTTCAAGCGCGGCAACCTCCACGGCATCGGCGTCGGCACGCGCGCCACCCTCGAGCAGCTGATCCAGGCCATCGAGGTGAATCGCATCAAGCCCGTCGTCGACAAAATTTTCCCCTTCGACCAGGCCCTCGACGCCTTCCGCCTCCAAGCCTCCGGCAATTTCTTCGGCAAAATCGCAATCCGCATCTGAGTTGTAGGCGCATCGCCTTAGAATTTGCCGACCGTAATTCGAGCATTCGGACCGCACGGCGAACACATGCTGCAGGTGAGGCAGCGCACCCTTCCTCCGTCAGGGCAAGGAGGTAGGCGCTTCGCGCCGACTGTCGCATGTCGGAGCCCTTCGCGGGCTCAGGGTGAACTAAAGCTCCGACCCCCTATGACCGATGCGCGCTGCTCCCGTGCTATGATCCGCCCCGTCGTCATCACGGTTACTCGCCGTGACCATCACTCGCCCGGAGGAGACGCCATGAATCGCAATCGCCGCGATTTTCTTTCCGCCACCGCCACCGCCGCCGCAGTCACTTTCTCGACCGCGCTGCCCGCGGCCCTCGCCGCCGAAGAGCCGCGCCCGCACCCGGCGCCCGCTTCGCCGCAAACCTCTACCGTGCCGGGCTACGCCGCGCCCACGGAAATCAAAGCCATCGAGATCATCAATCTCCGCGAGCTCGAAGCCGCAGCGCAAAAAGTGATTCCGCCCGGCGGCTTCGGCTACATCTCGAGCGCCGCCGGCGATGAATGGACGAAGCGCGAAAACGAAGCCGCGTACAAGCGCATCACCATCGCACCGCACTACCTCTCCGGCTACGCAGCCGCCGACCGCTCGATCACGCTGCTCGGGACGAAAATCTCCATGCCCATCATCATCACCCCCATGGCGGGGCACGGCATGGCGCACGCCACCGCCGAAGCCGGCTCGGCGAAAGGCACGGACGCCGCCGGCACACTTTACATTGCTGCGACGCCCTCGAATCTGCCGCTCGAGCAGATCGCGCAGGCCTCGCCCGGGCCGAAATGGTTTCAGCTCTACATGCCGGCCGATCGCGGCGTGGCGACCGAACTCTTGAAACGCGCGAAAGCCGCGGGCTATCGCGCGATCGTCTTCACGATCGACACCGTCGTCGCGAGCAACCGCGAGACCGACCGCCGCAATCATTTTCGCTCGCCGCTGCCCTCCGGAAATTTCGCGGGGCAGAGCGGCGCCTATGGCGCTCAGTCGTTCAAGAGCGACCTCAGCTGGGATGATGTCGCGTTCATCCAGAAAACGACCGGCCTGCCCGTGCTGCTGAAAGGCGTCTTGACGCCCGAGCTCGCCGCCGCGGCCATCGACCACGGCTGCGCGGGCGTGCAAGTGTCGAATCACGGCGGCCGCCAGCTCGACGACGTTTCCGCATCGATCGCCGCGCTGCCGCGAATCGTCGAAGCGGTCCGCGGCCGCGGCGTGATCCTGATCGATGGAGGCGTGCGCCGGGGACAGGATGTCTTCAAGGCGCTGGCGCTCGGCGCCAATGCCGTCGCCATCGGCCGCCCGGTGCTGTACGGCCTCGCCCTCGGCGGATGGATGGGCGTGCAAGCCGTCTTCCAGCATCTCGACGCCGAGCTCGAAATGACCATGCGCCTCGCGGGCGCCCGCACCATCGCCGAAATCTCGAAACGCTACCTCACCGCGTGACGTGTGGTCGCTCGTTTTTCTCGTTATGTAGCGCCGGGCTTTGAGCCCGGCAGCCGTTGCCTTTGTTGTTGCCTTTGCTCTCGCCGTCATGCGCGTCGTATGCGTCCGCCGCAGCCGACGGCGGCTCGTCCTGAGCGGAGCCGAAGGGCCGCCTCGCTCTTTAGGTGGGCGTCCGGGCGCGAAATTCTTGCTGTCGGCAACCCCGCGCAGACGTGTCGATTAGAGTGGACACCCATCGTTTGTTTCCAATGAGTTGCAGCCATTTCTAATCGCCAAATGTCGATTAGAAATTGGCCGATTTGCGATTGGTTTCTGCTCGCGGAATGCGCGGCTGCATGGGGTTCTGCGCGAGCGATCTGCGTCCGCGCCGATTTCGCAGCGACCGGATGAAGGCTGGGCGCGTCCTGCGCCGGGGCGGGTCCGCCGCCGCGGCGGCCTTTCGATGCTCGTCTGTGCTCGCACATAGCTCGAACCACGCTAGCACGAGACGCCGCTGGCCGGAGGTACAGGAGAAGGCCAGGTTTTTTTTCCTGTCTTTTGGGCGGCGGGGGCAGCGCCTGATCGTGGTGGGGCTGACGCGGCCGGGGAAGAAGTTCATGAGGAATCTGCTGCCGAACCACTCGAAGCTGGTGAAGGCGCTGATGCGCGTCCTCAATGCGCGGGAACAGGATTCGCTCTTTCGGATTTGCCGCAAGCTCCGCACGGGAAATCCGGTGAGGTTCTTCGCCGAGATCATGCATGAGGATAATGATTGAGTTCAGAACACGGCACCGAGGCGATTGAAAGGCGAAGGGCTAGACTATACAATCAATCAGCTGAGCCCGGGGGTGACGATGGCGACCAAGAGCAAAATCGAATGGACGGATACCACGTGGAACCCAGTTCGCGGCTGCACAAAGGTCAGTCCCGGCTGTAAGCACTGTTACGCGGAGAGCTTCGCGGAGCGTTTTCGAGGGGTCAAGGGCCACCCTTACGAAGAGGGTTTTGATCTTCGTCTCATTCCCGAAAAGCTCACGGAGCCATTCTCATGGTCTACACCGAGCATGGTGTTCGTTAATTCCATGAGTGACTTGTTTCATCCGGACGTATCGGACGAGTTTATTGCGGATGTCGCCAGAGTAATGATCGCGGCCGATTGGCATACCTACCAGATTTTGACCAAGCGGTCTGAACGCCTGCAACGGATGCTTGACGGCCCATTACAACAGGCGGCGGCAGCCCGTCACATTTGGTGGGGCGTGAGCGTAGAAGATGTCCGGCATGGCAAGCCCCGGATAGAACATCTTCGCCGTACATCAGCGGCGATAAAGTTTCTGTCGATCGAGCCTCTTTTGGAGGATATAGGGGTGATAGATTTGTACAATATCGATTGGGTGATTGTCGGCGGAGAGAGTGGTAGGGGGGCAAGGCCTATGAAGCAATCGTGGGTGGAGTCCCTCCTCGTGCAATGCAGAGGAGCTAACGTTCCGTTCTTCTTTAAGCAATGGGGCGGCGTGCAAAAAAAGAGGAACGGGCGAGAGCTACAAGGTCGAACGTACGACGAGTTTCCTATCACCGACAGGACTCCCATTCCGGACCGAGCTCAACGTCAGCGCACGGCTGCTAGTTTGGCGGCGCAGTTTAAGGACGGTCGATGGGACACACCAGCGAGGGCTCTCGCGGGGGCAAGCCGGCTCGCGATTTAGCGACTACCCCGCTCTTTCCCGGCCTTGACCTAGGCCCGGGCGGTAAGATACGAAAATACAAGCGCATCGAGCGGCCGATCTGGACCGAAAACAAGGCGCAGTTCATTCGGCAGTACTTGGCCTATTTCGTTCAAATCACAAAGCACGGAGCGTATATCGACGGTTTTGCCGGCCCTCAGTCTTACGAGCACCTGGATGCTTGGTCGGTCGCGCTTGTCCTTAGGAGCGAGCCCAAGTGGCTGCGTCACTTTTTCTTGTGCGAGATAACGCGGCGCGGCGTGAAAGCTCTAAGAGAGCTTGCAGCCGGTGAGAAAGACGCACGTGACAAGAAAGGGCGCAAGATTTCCCGTAACATCGAGATCTTTTACGGCGACTTCAACGTCAAGGTCGACGAGATTCTGGCTTCGGGAAAGATAACGCAAAAGGAGGCTACGTTCTGCCTTCTCGATCAACGGACGTTCGAATGCCACTGGTCGACTCTGCAAAAGCTGGCGAGCTACAAGCGGTCGGGTGAGAGCAAGATCGAGCTTCTGTATTTCCTCGGTGTCGGTTGGCTCCATCGGGCATTCTCTGGAATTCGCAACAGCGAGAAGATGGTGAAATGGTGGGGGCAGCCCGACTGGCAGCAATTAACGGAAATGCGCTCTTACGACATCGCTGAACTCGTCCGGCACCGCTTCCACACCGAGCTGGGGTACAAACACGT
>JBAPOM010000322.1:0-2924 GCA_049279635.1 Candidatus Acidiferrales bacterium | reverse complement strand
TAGTAGCCGATGGTGTATTGATTGCGGATTTCGTGGGCCACCTGCTCGCAGATCGGCGTCACCTGATCGAGATTTTCCGGGAAGTAGGCTTGCCCGCCCGTCGCCTCGGCAAGCTCGGTCAAAACCTTCTTCGAGTTACGCACCATCCGCTTGTCGTTCTTGCGGTCGTCTTCGCTGAAAACTCCGATCGTGTAGATCGTGGCGTTCGATTCCTCGGCCGCTTTGATTGCATCCTCGCGGGTCATGCGGCTGGCGTCATCGTCGCCGTCGGTGACAAGCAGCAGGACTCGTTTGTCTTTGTGGCCCTTCTTGAGGTGATTCAGCGAGCCGATCACAGCGTCGTAGAGAGCGGTGCTGCCGCGGGTGTCAATCCGCGCCAGAGCGTCCTGCATGTTTTGCTGGCTGCTCGTGAAATCTCCGTCGGTGTCGAGGTAATACTCGTCGTTGAAATTCACGACGAAAGCCTCATCCTGAGGATTGCTGGTTTTCACGAAGGTCATCGCGGCAGCGTTCACCTGGGCGCGCTTCTCGCGCATGCTGCCGCTGTTGTCGATCACCAGGCCCATCGTCACCGGGACGTCGTCGCGCGAAAAGAGCGAGACGTCTTGCGGGATCTTATCCTCATAAACTTGGAACTCGCCCTTGGTCAGGTCCGGAACAAAGTCACCCTTCTGGTCGGTGACGGTGACGTGTAGGACGACCAGATCCACGTCGGACTTGAGACGATGCCCCTGCTGGGAAGCCTCCCCGGGAGGCGGTGGAAGATTCGGGGCCGCGATGGGAGGAATCGGGTCCTGGGCCTTCGCCGCAGGGGTCGCGAAAATCGGAAGCAGAGCGACGAGAATGAGGCCGAAGCCGCTAATGCCCCTGCGCGAAATATCCGCTCTTTGCGTACACGGTAAGCGGCGGAAGACCTTTGGGCGGACGGAGCTTGACCTTGACTTTGCGCCACCTCCCATCGTGGGCCCCGTTGCTCGAACGATATCCGAGGACATATTGATTGCGAAGCTCCATGCTGATTTTTGACGCGATATCCGGGAGTTCGTTCAGATTCCCGACGGTAAACTCCCGCCCGCCGGTCATCTCGGTGAGGTCGGCCAGGAGCGAAGGACCATTTCGCTCTTCCGGAGTCGGCCCGCCGTCCGGTTCAAAGAGGCCGATGGCGTAAATCTGAACGTCAGCCTCGCGAACGAACCTGCGTATTTCGTTTTCCGAATACCGGCTATGATTATCTCCCCCATCCGATATGATGAGCAAAGCTTTCCTCGCGTTGTGTGCTCCACGCATCTGGCTCAGCCCGAGATAGACGCCATCGTAAAGGGCCGTCATGCCGTGCGCGCTCGTGTACAAGAGGCGGTTTTGCAAGTCGTCAACGCTGGAAGTGAACTGGCTGACGAGTTGCGCGCGGTCGTTGAAGTTCACAAGGAAAAATTCGTCCTGCGGATTCGCCGTGCGGAAAAACTGCACCGCCGCCTGGCGCGATTTGTCGATTTTATCGGACATGCTGCTGCTCATATCGAAAATCACGCCGATCGATACGGGAACATCCTGGCTGGAGAAGTCGACGACTTCCTGTTCGACCCCGTCCTCAAACACGCTGAAATTTTCGCGCTCGAGCCCGGTGACCAGCCGGCCGAGCGGATCGGTGACGGACACGCCCACAAGCGTCAGGTCCGTCTCCGTGCGGAGGGGACGACCCTTCTTCACTTGAGGAGCGGGAGGAGGAACAGCTTCAGGGCCGGGGCCTTCCTGGGCGAATGCCTGGGTGGGCAAACAAAAAAGCGAAAGGGCCAGAGCCGCACAAACCGCCGCCAGAGTCTTGCTCCAAACCGGCAGCGCGGCGCGGTGTTTCAAGGAACCCCCAAACGCCTCAGAACCGGATTCTAACACCGCGCGCCTTCAAAGCAAGAGGGTGTTCCGGGATTCAAACGGCCACTTTCCTGTACGGCAAAGCCGCCGTGCGCCCGTGTTAGTATGGCTTTCGCCGGAAACGATTGAAAGGCTGCGCCGCCGATGGTCGATTCCCCAACAACGAAGAGTCCCCAGGCCCGAGTGCTCGCCGTAATCCCGGCGCGGCATGGGTCGACACGCTTCCCCGGGAAGGCGCTTGCGCCAATCGCCGGGAAGCCGATGATTCAGCATGTGGTCGAGCGGATCCGCGGCGCGCGACTGGTTACCGATGTGGTGGTTGCAACCGATGACGCCCGGATCAAGAAGGCTGTCGAAGACTTCGGCGGCCAAGCCATGATGACGCGCGCGGATCATCGAACGGGCACGGATCGGGTGGCCGAAGTGGCCATCCACCGCGAGGCCGACGTGTACGTCAACGTGCAGGGCGATGAGCCGCTGATCGATCCCGGGACGATCGATGCGGTTGCCGCTGCGATGATCGAGGACGAGTCTATCCGGATCGCGACGGCGTGCGCGGCAATCACCCAGAAGAACGACATCATGGACCCGCACGTCACCAAGGTAGTACGCGATTTCGACGGTAACGCCCTCTATTTTTCGCATGCGCCGATTCCGTGGGTGCGCGAGAGTTCCGGAAACGTCGCCGTCCGTCACTGGAAGCACCTCGGCCTGTATGGGTTTCGCCGGGACGCGCTGCTCGAATTCCCTACCCTGCCTCCGGGAGACCTGGAGCGGGCGGAGCAGCTCGAGCAGCTCCGCTGGCTCGAGAACGGGTTTCGCATCGAGGTGGTGGAAACGGAATACGACGCGGTGAGCGTCGATGTGCCCGCGGACATCGAGCGAGTCGAGAAACTACTTCGCGAAGGCGCGGCGTGAGCCGCATGAGGGGAAAGGCTCGGCGGCTCGTGCCGAAGATGGTGCGCTCGGCTCTTGCGGCTTCCCTTCTGTTCTGGCCGATTTGCTTTTCGCTGAACGCGGCGGCGCAAGATTCGGTTCCCATTACTTCCTCGGAT
>JBAPOM010000321.1:0-2125 GCA_049279635.1 Candidatus Acidiferrales bacterium | reverse complement strand
GGTATAGCCGATTACGCCGGCTTTTGGGATGATGGGATTCGCGGAGAGACATTTCCGCTAGGCGCAAGGGGTAGAGGAGTCGAGGGGCCTTGAGAGAAATCAAGGCTTGCGGGCTGGGCCGACTCTTCTTCCTCCTTGCCGGACTCCCATGCGCCCTGTGGCAATTCGCCAAACAGAAGAGAGCTCCGCATCCAAGTGCAGGGATGGCCTCGCCGAAATGCCTGCGGCAATGCTTGCCGGAGTCGATCCGGATAGCAGCATTTCGATGGCGACTGAGACACACTTGCGAATTTTGATCGTGGACGACCAGGCGCTCGTCCGCAGAGCCGTGCGCCAACTACTCGAATCGCACGCCGGATGGCGGGTTTGCGGCGAGGCGGCGGACGGAGTCGAGGCGATCGACCGAACCCGCGAGCTGCGTCCCGACGTGGTCATCATGGATTTGAGCATGCCCAAGATGGACGGGCTCGAAGCGACGCGCGAAATTCATGCGTCTTTTCCCGAAACGCAGATTCTGATTTTGACGCTGCATCATTTCCCTCACCTGGCGAATGTCGTGCAGCTCGCCGGGGCGCAGGGGTGCGTTCTCAAGTCGGATTCGAGCCGTTATCTCATCCCCGCCGTTTCCAGCCTGAGCAAATCCCAACCATTTTTCGCCGCCTGAACGTTCCGTCGGCGTCGTGAACATTTTCTTGGTTGATGACGGCGCCTTGCATCTCGTGCGCACTTTGCTCGGTTAGTTGGGAGGGAAGCGCAATCCGTCCATTCGTCGAAATCGAAACAAAGCTGAAAAAAGGTTGCCGCGTAATGGCCGAGCCACCGTAAGATACATTCATGGCCCGTGGATGGGAAAGCAAGTCCGTCGAAGATCAGGTCCAGCAGTCCGAAGCAGCAGCTCCAGCGAAAGATGGCAAAGAGCCCAAAGACAAGCACAAGCGCCAGTTAACCGCCGCGCAGATCGAACTGCATCGCCAGAGGGAAGTGCTGATTTTGGCGCGCGTGCGCGTACAGCAGAATCTGAAAGTCAGCAGCAATCCACGCTACACCGAGCAGTTGAATCGCGCCCTCGCCGACATCGAAGTGCAGCTATCCGCGATTCCCGATCCCGATAGCGAGTGATGGTTTCGTAACGCCGGTTTACCCTGCTCGCCCTGCCTGCCTTGAGGCACGACGGGACGCAGGAACGGAGCGAGGTCGAAGGGCGTCCCGCCGGCTCTTTTCCTGTTTGATATTTCGACGAGAATCGCCGGTGCTACGTGATGCGGCTTTACAGCTTGCTGAAAAACCCTCGACCTGTCATCCCGAGCGAAGCGAGGGATCTGCTCTTTGCGAAAGCTGAAGAAAAGAGCAGATTCCTCGGGCAAACCCCGCCCTCGGAATGACAGTTTGAGGCTTTTTCAGAGGCCTTTTTAGTCGCGCGGGGATTCGAGGCCTGAATCTTCGACGAACACGACGCCGACGCCATTCTGATTCTTCTCGCGCCCGCTCTCGCAGTAGACCACCGCCCCGCGCAGCGAGAGCACGCTCGAATGGCTGTCGTCGCCCGTGGCTTCGATCACCACGCGCAGCTCCGATTGCAGCCGCGGCCGCGAATGCAAATAGAGGTACGCGCCCTGGATGCTCATGTCGCGCACAGTGGCTTTCTCTTCGAAGGCCCTGCCATCCTCGCACAGTCCGCTGACCGTCGCGGAGAAACGCAGCCTGCGACGCTGCCCTAACCGTGCGTCCGGCAGCTTCAGGTTCACGCCGCGCTCGCTCAGGTTCACCGACATGCCTTCCATCGCCGCCCACGTTCCCGGAAACTCCTGCCGTGCCGCCGAGAGGAATCCGTCGATCGTGCGGCTCGAAGAATCGGGATCGTGGTGGAAAAGGACGAGGTGCCCCACTTTTGCCTCGCGCGCGATTTTCACGCCTTCGAGCCAGCTCGAATGGCCCCAACCCTTGCGGTTCGTCGCCAGTTGCTCGGGCGAATATTGCGCGTCGTAGACGAGCACGTCCGCTCCATCGGCCAGGCGACGCAGGTTTTCGTCCATTTCTGGCACGCCCGGCTCGTTGTCCGTGGCGTAGACGATCGACCCGGCCGTCGTATCGAGGCGGTAGCCGAGGCAGCCCTGCGGATGATTCA
>JBAPOM010000320.1:0-18486 GCA_049279635.1 Candidatus Acidiferrales bacterium | reverse complement strand
ATGCGCTTCCATCGTTCCATTTCTTCGATGGCGTCCACCAGAAGGAAAGGGTAGCGGTGCGGGAGTATTTTCTGGATCGCGTTGGTATCGAGAAGCATCGTTGACCTCAGTTGACCTCAGACGGTTGAGTTTCGCTTGGCCGAATCAATCAATTCTATACGAATTGCCAATCACGGACAGCGGGAATCCGGGCGCGCGTGTCGTACGATCCTTGCAAAATCCCGGTCTTGTGCATAGGCTCGGAAGCTTGAAACCAAGCAAGAATAACGATGCCCGCAGCAAAAGCCGCGCGCCAATGGATGCGTTGTTGCGTGTCTTGAAGAGCCGCGAAAAAGAACTGGTACGCCTACTCGGCGAGTTCGTCCGCTGCGAATCGCCAAGCCATGAGAAGGGCGCCGTCGACCGGATGGGCCGCATCGTCGCGCGCGAATGGCAGCGCCGGGGAGCGCGCGTCCAAATTCTGCGGCAGAAGCAAGCTGGAAATAACGTGCGCGCCGAGGTTTGGCTCGGCGAGGGGAGGCCCGCCGGACAGATTCTGATTCTGGGCCATCTGGATACGGTGTATCCGCTCGGCACGCTTGCGAAGATGCCCTTCCGCTCGGCCAACCGGCGCTTGTGGGGTCCCGGCACGTTCGACATGAAGGCTGGGCTCGTGCTCGCGCTCTTTGCGGTGGATGCTTTGCGGGCCGCCGCACTGCGGCCGCGCAAGCGTTTCGTTTTCCTGTGGAACTCGGACGAGGAAATCGGCAGCCAAAGTTCCCGCGGCGAAATCGAGCGCGAAGCAAAACGTAGCGACGCGGTGCTGGTCCTTGAGCCGGCGTACGGACGCGATGGCTGCCTCAAGACCGCGCGCAAAGGTGTGGGCACCGCGGAACTCAGCGTCACGGGCCGATCCGCGCACGCCGGCATCGATCCGAGCGCCGGAGTGAACGCCGTTCACGAAGTGGCGCTGCAGATCGCGCGGCTGATGAAGATGAATGACCGGCGGCGCGGCATTACCGTGCAGGCGACCGTCGTCGCCGGCGGAACGACCTCAAACGTTGTGCCCGAGCACGCGCGCGCGATGGTCGATATTCGCTATTCCCATCTCGCGGATGCGCCGGCAATCGATCGAAGACTTCGGAGCCTGCGGCCAATATTGAAAGGCGCGCGAATCGAGGTGCGAGGCGGGGTGAATCGCCCGCCTCTTGAGCGCACGCACGGCGTGGTCAAACTCTTCGAGCACGCGCGCGAGTTAATGGGCGAAATGGGCCTCTCGTTGGATGAGGCCTCGACCGGCGGCGGCTCCGATGGGAATTTCACCGGCGCGCTGGGCGTGCCGACGCTCGATGGCCTCGGCGCGGTGGGCAACGGGGCGCACAGTCTGAACGAACATGTCGTGATTCGTTCGCTCCCCGAGCGTGCCGCTCTGCTGGCAGGCCTGCTTGCGACCTTATGAGCAGGACGCGACCTTCGGGCCAGCGGTCGCGCGAATCGCGTTTACTGCAAATACGCGCGCTTGAGGTAAGTGACGGTCTGCTGCTGCAGATCGGCGTAGTTCATCCGCAGGGTTTCCTTCACTGCAACTTCGGTGGATGGCGCGTTTGCAACGTGCTCGAGCAGGCGGCTGATGTCGCTCACGCCGCCCTGATCGATGATCGACTCGATCACAGCGAGTGACCACGCATAGGCGAACGAGGCGGAATCTCCCGATAGGCCCATCCACGATCCTTCCATCGTCGCGAGGGATGGTATGTCGCCCTGCTCCGCTGCCGCGACCAGCCCGGCAGCCGATTCACTGCTGCGGCGGCCTTCCATCCACTGTGCGACTCCTTCCTGAAGCCATGTAGGCGCGCGGCCGTGCGTCTTCTGTCCGACGAAACTGTGCGTCAACTCATGCTTGAGCACGTGCGCGAGTTCCGGCGTTACTTCCGTCAACCCCTGCACGGGAATGCGAAGGCGACCGTCGTTGAGCGCGCCCACCCATCCCGGCGCGCGGGTGATATCGGCGAACGCCTGCTGGGTATATAGGATGACGGCTATCTGGTCGGGCGGTGTGTAATCGAGCTGCGATTCGAGGTCCTGAAAATCGTCTTCGAGCGTCCGCAGGATGGCACGCGCGAGATCGGGATTGGCTCCGCCGTAATATTTCAGGTCGAAATGAGCGGTTTCGCCTTCGCGGTAGCTTTCCTCTTCGGCTTTGTCGCGCCGGGCTTTTGCGAGCGCGTTTTGAACCTCCGGGTCCGGATGCAACTGCTCGGCGCGTTTCCATGCATCGATCGCCTGATCCGTCTTGTTGGCGCCATAGTATGCCCAGCCCATGAGCTTCTCGACGTCGGCCGAATCGGGCGCCGCCTCCCGCGCATGCTGGAGCGGATCGAGCGCGGATTTGAACTGGCTCTCGTGGAGATACAGGACGGCGAGATTCAGCAGCAGGCCGATATTGTCCGGCGCGAAGACCAGCGCCTGGTGATATTGGTTGATGGCTGAATCGGTGTCGCCCTTGCCGGCCAGAAATTGCGCAGCCGCATAGTGTCCGGCGGCAAGCTTCGCGACGGCAATCGCCGAGCCGCTGCGGGCGTTCGTGTCGAGGGTGGCCAGATAGGCATAATCGACAGCATCGTCGTGAACCGCGAGGTGCGCCACGCCTTCATAGCCGCGAACGGGCTCGATCGTGGGCGCGGAGACAGGCGGCTCGGAATCGTTTGCAGCGGACGAATACGCAAAATCATCGTGATCGATTCTTGCCACGATCGATTTTGGAATGGTCAACTGGCCGGCGGGAGTCTGATATGTGACATGTTCGGCGTCCTGGGTGACGTTCGTTGCCACAATCTTGTGGCCATTTTTCAAAACGATCGTGTCCGCCGCGGCGGAAGATGACGCGGCGAGAGCGAGGAGCACGGCAATTGGCGTTGCGGAACGCACGAATCGATGTTACCAACGCCCGCGTCGCCACAAACGCGATTCATGCGGGGTGATGCTCTAAGGCTATACGGGCAAGGTGGAATTTCGATCCTTTCGGCGACCGAATGGAGGCGAAAATCGGCGAAGCTGGTTCTTTCGATCCGGTGCAAAGTTTTTTTGATTTCAACTTGCGTCTAAGCGTCCGCAGTCTTATGCTATTGCGTCTCAAGCGAGCCGGGTGATTGTTGGAAGGCCTAAAGCCGGGAGAAACTGCAGGTCATTTTTCGCAATGTTTGTTCGGGACGGAATCAAGCGGAATTTTCCGCCGCCGATTTCGAACCCACGATGCCCCTTCATAACGATAACAGCAGGCATCCGTTACTAAAGCCGGGGACACCGCGTGGATTCTGGAGATTCTCAGAAGATAACTGCAGTCGTTGAGCCGGATGCGCTTTTAGCGCCCGGCCAGACATTTGAAAGCGTTACCGATAAAATCAGCGCGATCGTCCTGACGCGCCCGGTGACGCCAGGCTGGGTTTTCGGCGCCCTCATTGGCTTTTCCCTCCTGATGTTGTTGAACATGGTGATCACCCTGCTGATGATCAAGGGTGTGGGAATCTGGGGCATCCGGATTCCGGCGGCCTGGGGCTTCGCCATCGTCAACTTCGTCTGGTGGATCGGAATCGGCCACGCCGGCACGCTCATCTCCGCGATTCTCCTGCTGTTGCACCAGAAGTGGCGGACCTCAATTAACCGGTTCGCCGAAGCTATGACGATTTTCGCCGTAATGTGCGCGGGTATGTTCCCGCTGCTCCACATGGGCCGCCCGTGGCTGTTCTTCTACCTGATGCCATATCCGAATCCGATGTGGATGTGGCCGCAGTTCCGCAGCCCGCTGGTTTGGGACGTTTTTGCCGTATCCACTTATTTCACTGTTTCGTTGTTGTTCTGGTTCGTGGGACTGATTCCCGATTTGGCGTCACTGCGCGACCGCGCTAAGAACCGCGCCGCGAAGATCATCTACGGCATGCTCTCGATGGGATGGCGCGGTTCGGCCGTGCACTGGTCGCGGTACGAAATGGCCTCCTTGCTGCTCGCGGGCCTGGCGACGCCTCTGGTGCTCTCGGTCCATACCGTTGTGAGCTTCGATTTCACAATCGGCATCATTCCGGGCTGGCACACCACGATCTTCCCGCCGTACTTCGTAGCGGGCGCGATCTATTCGGGCTTTGCGATGGTGTTGACGCTGGCGATTCCGATTCGCAAGTACTACCACCTCGAAGATCTCATCACCATGCGCCACCTCGATCTAATGGGCAAGGTCATGCTGGCCACGGGCCTGATTGTTGCGTATGGCTATGCGATGGAAGCGTTCATGTCGTGGTATAGCGCCGACCAGTACGAGCGATACATGCTGTGGAATCGCATTCACGGCCCTTATCACGTGCTCTATTTCATGCTGATTACCTGCAACATCCTGATTCCGCAGTCGCTGTGGTCGAAGCGCGTGCGCCAGTGCGTTCCGCTGTTGTTCGTGGTTTCGTTGGTCGTGAATATCGGGATGTGGCTCGAGAGGTTCGTGATCGTGGTGATCAGCTTGACCCGCGATTTTATTCCGTCGTCCTGGGCGATGTACTACCCGACGAAGTGGGACTGGGCGACGTATCTGGGAACTTTTGGTCTGTTCTTTTTCCTGTTCTTCCTCTTCATCCGCTTCCTGCCCATGATCTCGATCGTTGAAGTCCGGTCATTGGTGCACGAAACGAATGAAGAGAAGGCGCATTCATAAGAGAGAGCGGTAACCGAGAACGATGCCACAGATTTTTCATCGCAGCACGAACATGATCGCGCGCGTCACCATTTTTGGTGGCGCTTTGATCATTGCGGCGCTGGCCTTCGGGCTGTATGAGATTGCGATGTCTCCGTGGTACACCGAACAGAACGACACGCGCCAGCAGCCCGTGCCCTTCAGCCACCGGCACCATGCCGGCGAGCTGGGCATTGACTGCCGCTATTGCCATACGTCGGTCGAGAAGTCGTCGTTTGCCGGGCTGCCGCCGACGCAGACCTGCATGACATGCCATTCGCAGATATGGACGAATTCGTCGATGCTCGAACCGGTGCGCGTCAGCTACCGCGACGACACCTCACTTGCATGGACGCGCGTGAACGCGCTGCCTGATTTCGTCTACTTCGATCACAGCATTCACGTGGCGAAAGGCATCGGCTGCACAACGTGCCACGGGCAGGTGGCGGAGATGCCGCTGACGTACCGCGCAGGCACGCTCTATATGTCCTGGTGTCTCGATTGCCACCGCGATCCGGCGAAGAATATCCGGCCGCGGTCCGAAGTTTTCGATCCTTTCTACCAGGGGCCCTCCCGATCGAACCCAGTGTCGGTCGATGGCGGGGAATACACCGATCAGATGGCGATGGGGCGGCAGCTCGTGAAGGATTACAACGTCAAGAACCTGCAAAATATGGAAGATTGCGCGACGTGTCACCGGTGAAAACGGAACAATGAGTCAAGACCCCAAACCAACGAATTCCATCGACCTGGCGGCGGCGCGGGCGAAGCTCGAGCGTGAAGGCGGAAAGCAGCTTTGGCGGAGCCTCGAGCAGCTCTCCGATACACCAGAGTCCCGCAAGTTTCTCGAGAACGAGTTTCCTTCGATCCCGGCGAGGAAAGTCGACGCTTCCGACGGCGTGAATCGCCGCGATGTGTTGAAGCTGATGGCGGCCTCGGCTGCGATGGCGGGCTTGGGCGCGTGCACGAAGCTGCCTACCGAGAAAATCGTTCCATACGTACGTCCACCCGAGGAAATCATCCCCGGACGCCCGCTGTTTTACGCGACATCCATACCGCAGTCGGGCGTCGCCGCAGGTGTGCTCGTCGAAAGCCACATGGGCCGGCCCACGAAGATGGAGGGCAACTCAGAGCACCCGGGCAGCCTCGGCGGTACGGATGCGTTCACGCAGGCGTCGATCCTGAATATGTATGACCCCGATCGTTCGCAGGTCGTCCTCAATGAGGGCCGCGTGAGTACGTGGGAGGATTTTGCGCAGGGAATGCCGTTGAAGAGCGCCGGAATCCGGCTGCTCACCAAGACTCTCACTTCGCCGACGCTGGGCGTGCAGATTCACGAATTACTGACGCGGTTTCCGGAAGCGAAGTGGCACCAGTACGAGCCTTGCGGGTGCGATTCCTCGCGCGAAGGCGCGCGCCTCGCGTTCGGCAAGGTCGTCGACAGTGTCTATCATTTTGATCAGGCAGACGTCGTCGTCGCGCTGGACGCGGATTTTCTCGTCAATGGTCCCGGGCATGCCCGCTACGCGCGCGAATTTACTTCGCGCCGCGATCTAGCCGCGGGACCGGATTCGAAGCTGAACCGGCTCTATGTGGTCGAAAGCATGGCGACGAGCACCGGTGTGGTGGCGGACCATCGTCTGCCGCTGCGCTCGAGCGACGTCGAGGTCTTTGCGCGCCAATTGGCGGCTGCTGCGGGCGTCGCCGTTCCTCAGAGCGCGAACGCCAGCGTCAAGATTCCGGCAGGCTGGGTCGAAGCGGTGGCTCGCGACCTGACCGCGCACCGCGGATCCTCTCTCGTTGTCGTCGGCGAGAATCAACCGCCGTTTGTCCACGCCCTCGCGCACGCGCTCAACGCGTCGCTCGGCAACGTGGGCAAGACGGTGACGTACATCGAGTCGATCGAAGTCAATCCGGTGAACCAGCTCGCGTCGCTCGAAGATCTGGTCAACGATTTGAACGCGGGGAAGGTTGAACTGCTGGTCGTTCTCGGTGGCAATCCCGTATACGACGCACCCGCGGATTTGAATTTCGCTACAGCGCTTCAGAAAGCGACGACCCGCGTCCATTCGGGGCTCTACAACGACGAGACTGCCGAGCTTTGCCACTGGCACGTGCCGGCCGCGCATTTCCTGGAATCCTGGAGCGACGCGCGCGCCTACGACGGCACGGCGAGCATTCTCCAGCCCCTGATTCAGCCGCTGTACGACGCGCATACGCCGCACCAGATCATCGGCCTGTTCACGGGCGATGCCGGGAAGTCCGATCACGATCTCGTTCACGATTACTGGCAAAGCCAGCGGCCGGAAAAGGGCCGTGCGTTCGAAGTCTTCTGGGAAACTTCGCTGCACGATGGCTTGCTTGCGGGAACTGCATTCCCCGCGATTTCCATGGCGCTTCGCCCCGATTGGGCTAGCCAGGCGGGCGCGGAATCAGCGAGTGGCGCCGATGCGAGCGCGATGGAAATCGTCTTCCGTCCCGATCCCACCGTCGGCGACGGCGAATACTCGAACAACAGCTGGCTGCAGGAATGTCCGAAGCCCGTCACGCGGATCACCTGGGACAACGCCGCGATGATCAGCCCGACCACGGCGCAGCTGAAGGGGCTTACTACCGGCGACTACATCAAGCTGCATTTGAACGAGCGCTACATGGAGGCGGGGGTATTCGTCGTGCCGGGCCACGCGGACAATTCCGTGACTATGCACCTCGGCTACGGTCGGCGGCGCGCCGGAAGCATCGGCACGGGCCCTGGATTCGACGGTTACCTGCTGCGTCACGCGGCGACACCCTGGATCGCGCGCGGCCTGCGGATCGAAAAGACGGACAAGAAATACTATTTCGCGTCGATGCAGCAACAAAACACGATCGACGTCGAGGGCCACGCCGAGGAAGAAGAAAGCACGAACGCCTTCGCGCGCGATTTGGTTCGCATCGCGACGATGGACGAATTCCGCAAGAACCCGGCGTTCGCGCAGCTGCCTGAGGAAGTAGAGGAGAAGGACCTCACGATCTATCCAGGGTTCAAATACGACGGCTACTCGTGGGGCATGTCGATCGACTTGAACCGCTGCATCGGCTGCAACGCCTGCGTAGTCGCGTGCCAGTCGGAAAACAACATCGCCGTCGTGGGTAAGGAACAGGTGATGCGCGGGCGCATCATGCAATGGATCCGCATCGACACCTACTTCCGCGGCGATCTCGACAATCCGGAAACGTATTACGAGCCGATGCCCTGCATGCAGTGCGAAAACGCCCCGTGCGAATACGTTTGCCCGGTCGGCGCCACGACGCACAGCCCCGAAGGCCTCAACGACATGACGTACAACCGCTGCGTGGGCACGCGGTATTGCTCGAACAACTGTCCGTACAAGGTGCGGCGATTTAATTTTCTGCTTTTCTCGGATTACACGACGCCGAGCCTCTACGGCGTGCGCAACCCGAACGTCACCGTCCGCAGCCGCGGCGTGATGGAGAAGTGCACCTACTGCGTGCAGCGCATCAACGCCGCGAAGATTAAGTCGGAAGAAGAAAACCGGACGGTGCACGACGGCGAAATCGTCACGGCGTGCCAGCAGGCCTGCCCGGCGGAAGCGATCATCTTTGGCGACATCAACGACAAATCGAGCCGCGTTTCGAAACTGAAGGCACAGAAGCGGGATTACGGCTTGCTCGAGGAATTGAACACGCGCCCGCGCACCACGTATCTCGCGCGCGTGAAGAATCCCAATCCGGAGATGCACAGCTAGCATGAAGCGGCAACCCATCTACGGCATGATGGCTGAGTTCGAGACGCCCGAGCAGGTGCTCGAGGCGGCGAAGCGTACGCACGACGCGGGCTATCGCCGCATCGATGCCTTCACGCCGATCCCGGTCGAGGGCCTCGCCGAAGCGGTCGGCTTCGATTGGACGGCGCTTCCGATCATCGTGTTCCTCGGAGGATTGGCGGGCGGCTGCACGGGATTCGGCATGTGCTACTACGCGAACGTGATCAGCTTTCCGCTGAATATCGGCGGCAAGCCATTCAACAGCTGGCCGATGTGGATTCCAATCACCTTCGAGCTGACGATCCTGGGCGCGTCGATCGCCGCCGTGCTCGGCATGCTCGCCCTGAACGGCCTCCCGACGCCGTATCATCCGACGTTTAACGTCGAGCGATTCGTGCACGCCACCACGGACCGTTTTTTCCTGTGCGTCAAAGCGCGCGACCGGAAATTCGATCTGGTCCAGACGCGAGTGTTTCTCGAAAGTTTGCATCCGCACGGAGTGTACGACATTGAAACCTGAGTTTCTTTCGCGCGCTGGTGCGGGCTCGCGCCCGGCCGAATCCGGCCGGACGTTCGCACGGGATCTGGACGTCGCGTGCCTGGCCCTGATCGTTGTGCTGCTTGCGGGCTGCCGCCTGGATATGCATGTCCAGCCGAAATATCTGCCTTACGAGCCGACCAATTTCTTTGCTGACGGGCGTTCCGAGCGGCAGCCGGTTCCGGGAACGGTGGCGCGAGGCGAGTTGCGCATCGACGAGCTTCTCTATTCAGGCACTGAGAATGGCGTTGAATCCAATCGGTTTCCTTTTCCCATCACGCGGGCCGATCTGGAACGCGGGCGCGAGCGTTACAACATCTACTGCACGCCGTGCCACGACTACACGGGCAGCGGCCACGGGATGATCGTGCAGCGCGGTTTCCCTGAGCCGCCTTCGTATCACATCCAGCGCTTGCGCGAGGCGCCGGTCGGGCATTTCTATCAGGTGATGACCAACGGATTCGGCGCCATGTACAGCTACGCAGCGCGAATCACTCCCGCGGACCGCTGGCGGATCGCGGCGTACATTCGCGTTCTCCAGCTGAGCCAGAACGCGACGATTAACGACGTGCCGGATGCAGACAAGGCGAAGTTGGCGGGGCAGTTCGCTCGGGCGGGAACGCAGGGGCCAGCGCAACAGGCGGCAGCGCAGACATCGGGGCGATCGGAATGAGTCCTTCGGAGATTATTCAACAGCGGCTCAACAGCCGCCAGACGCAGGCGCTCATCGTGGGCGTGCTGGGTATAGTCGTCTGGCTTGCGTTCGGACTGCGCGACACACAGCAGTTCTTCCGGTCGTATATTTTCGCATTTATGTTTTGGGCCGCCGTTCCGCTGGGCTGTCTTGGCATCCTGCTGGTTCATCACCTCACGGGCGGCTGGTGGGGTTATCCGATCCGCCGCGTGGTCGAAGCTGGGACGCGCACTCTGCCGATCGTCTTCATTCTGTTCTTGCCGCTCCTGTGGAGCCTTCGAATCACGCCCGTGGACCATCGCCTGTATCTATGGGCGCAACCGGCAATGGTTGCCGCCGATCCGATCATCAAGTTCAAGAGCGTGTACCTGAATCCCGATTTCTTCACGCTGCGCGCCGTAATCTATTTCGCGATCTGGATTCTCATCGCCACCTTATTGAACAAGTGGTCGGCCGAACAGGACCGCACCGCCAACCCCGCGCTCAAGGGGCGCATGTCGAGCCTGTCGGGTCCGGGAATGGTTATTTTCGTGGTCGTGCTCACGCTCGCCGTCGTCGACTGGGTGATGTCCCTCGAGCCGCACTGGTTCTCAACCATGTACGGATTCATTTTCCTGGTGACGGACGGCCTGGCCGGTCTGTCGTTCTCCATCCTCGTCATACGCGGCTTGTCCGATCAGGAGCCGCTCAAGGATTGCCTGCCGCCAAAGCGCTTCATCGACTTGGGCAACATGATGCTCGCGATGGTCCTCCTTTGGGCGTACTTATCGTTTTCGGAATTACTGATTATCTGGGCCGGCAACCTGAAGAACGAGATTCCCTGGTATAAGGAACGCGCATTCGGCGGTTGGGCGTCCGTCGGGGCCGTGCTGCTGATTTTTCACTTCTTCGTCCCGTTTTTCCTGTTGTTGCAGCGCCGGGTCAAGCGCCGCCTTGTTGTGCTGGCCCGCGTGGCGGGGCTGTTGTTCTTGGTCACGCTGCTTGACCTCTACTGGATCATCGTTCCATCGTATGAGGTCACGGCGCCGCGCGTGCACCTGCAGGATTTGCTTGGGATCATAGGTCTCGGCGGTTTGTGGCTGGGTGCGTTCTGCTGGCAATACAAAAAGCGGCCGCTGTTGCCTTTGCACGATCCGCGATACGAAGGGGCTTTGGAGCTTTCGCATGGAGATTAGGCAGCCATATCCGCCGGGCGCTCCGCACGACCGCGGCCCGGGCTACGAGCGGCGCGACGCAAACGTTCGCGGACTGCTGCAGTTCGCGTTCTGGATGGCTGCGGTTCTTGCAGTCACGTTGGTCGGCATGAAATACACCTTCGACCATTTCAAAAAGGTGCAGCCGCTCGGTGCGACTACGTCACCCATGGTCAGTGAAGCGGAACGCACGCTTCCGCCAAAGCCGAGGTTGCAGGTTCAGCCGCATCTTGAACTCGCGGAGTTTTGCGCGGCCCAGGAGCAGAGCGTCAACAGCTACTCCTGGATCAATCAGCAGGCGGATATCGTTCACATTCCCGTGGATCGCGCGATGGACCTGATCCTCCAGCGCGGTTTGCCCACGCGCCCGGCGAGCGAGGCTCCCGGTGGCACGCTGCCGGCTGTCGCGGCGCCGCCAATTATCCCCGGCGGAATGGACGTTCAAGGGCCGTGCGGCTATCTGGGCGAGCATCCGGTGGAAGCGGAGCCCATGGGGCGGAACGAGTAAGCAGTTCGGAGACTGGCAAGCAGCGAAATGAGAAGCGGGACGAAAGATCGAGCGATGATCGAAGCCGGGAGGCGCGCGGCGAGCGTTTGGTTTGTGGCTGCGGCGCTCGCGGTGGCGTTCGCGCTATTACTCCTCCCATCGATCGCGGCGGCGCAGTTGCTCGGGGATCCCATGAACCCCACGCAAGGCATCGGCGTTCACCCCGAGCTGCTCAAGCAAGTGCGAATCGATCAGAAACTCAACGATACGATCCCACTGAATCTGACGTTTCGCGACGAACACGGCGAGACGGTCGAGCTCGCCCAATACTTCGGCAGCAAGCCCGTGATTCTCACGCTGGTCTATTACAGTTGCCCGATGCTATGCACTCAGGTTCTGAACAGCCTCGACCGCTGTTTGGAGAATATTCCGCCGACGATTGGAAAGGATTTCAACGTCGTCACGGTGAGCATCGACCCGACCGAGAAGCCTGTGCTGGCCGAAGCGAAACAAGAGCTCTATACCGGCATGTACCAACGGCCGGGCGCGGCAAAAGGTTGGCATTTCCTTACAGGAGACCAGCCGCAAATCAAGCAATTGGCGGACGCTGTTGGATTCCGCTACGCCTACGATCCTGACTCGAAGCAGTTCGCGCACGCGGCCGCCATCATGATCCTGACGCCGGACGGCCGGATTTCCAGGTATTTCTACGGGGTGACGTATCCCGAGCGCGATATGCGGCTCGCCTTGATGGATGCCTCGTCGGGGAAGGTCGGCTCGCCGATCGACGCGGCTCTTTTGTACTGTTACCACTACGATCCCCATACGGGGAAATATGGGCTGCTCATTTCGCGCGTTATTCAGTTGTCGGGCGCTTTGACGGTCGTGCTCGGGGGCATCGCTCTGTTTATTCTCTTTCGGGGCGAGCATTACGCCCAGTGAAACTAGCGGTACGAGTCGGATGGAAAGCGATGAAGGGACAGTGACGAAACTGTGATGATCGGTCTCGCTCAAATTGGTTTGCACAATGCAGCCGCCGCGCTCGGACTGATGCCGTTTGCGCCGCCGGACGCCTCTTCGATCGCCGGCGATGTGGACCGGCTCTATTATCTTTTGACGGGCATCACGGTCTTCTTCAGCGTCCTGATCTTCTCGATCATTTTCTATTTCATGATCAAATACCGCCGCCGCTCCGAGGACGAAGTCGCGCCGGAAACCCACACTTCGATGGCCCTCGAGCTGACGTGGACCATCATCCCGTCGCTGATATGCGTCGTGTTGTTCGTCTGGGCCTCGGCGCTCTACGTGCAGGAATCCAGGCCGCCCGCCTCCGCCACGGAGATTTTCGCGATCGGCAAGCAGTGGATGTGGCACCTGCAGCATCCCGAGGGGCCGCGCGAAATCAACGAGCTGCACGTGCCGGTGGGCGTGCCCGTAAAGATCACGCTCACTTCGCAGGACGTGATCCACGACTTCTTCGTTCCCGCGTTCCGCGTCAAGAAAGACGCTCTGCCGGGCCGCTACACTTCGCTTTGGTTCGACCCGACCGAGGTCGGCAAGTATCATCTCTTCTGCGCTCAGTACTGCGGCACGAATCACGGTGACATGACCGGCTGGATCTATGTGATGTCGCCAAAAGACTATGCGGCCTGGCTTGCAAACGGCGAGAAGACGGAGTCGATGGCTCAGCAGGGCGAGCACCTCTTCACGCAGTATGGTTGCATCGAGTGCCACGTGGCCTCCGGCTCCGGCCGCGGGCCATCGCTCGTGGGACTATATGGACAGCCCGAGAAGCTTGCGAGCGGCGAGATGCGCGTTGTGGACGAAACCCTTATACGCCAGGCGATTCTCGTGCCCAATTCCGTCCACGTGCCGAGTTACCAGCCGATCATGCCTACGTATCAAGGCCAGTTGACCGAAGAACAGATTCTTGATCTGATCGCCTACGTGAAGTCGCTCGGCTCGCAAGAAAGGAACGGCAAATGAGTACGGCCATTGCGGATGTCCACCACGATCCGGTCGAATCCAATGTGAACTACCTGAACGCGAGCTACGGAATCAAGTCGTGGCTCTTCACGGTCGACCACAAACGCATCGGGTTGATGTACCTGGCCGTGATCACCTTCATGTTCACGATTGGCGGCGTCGCGGCCACGCTGATGCGACTGAATCTCGTAGAGCCGCAGGGCGCGCTCGTCGAACCGGAAACCTACAACAAGCTTTTTTCGACGCACGGGATCATCATGGTGTTTTTCTTCCTGGTGCCGTCGATCCCGGCCACGCTCGGCAATTTTTTGATCCCGCTGATGATCGGGGCGCGCGACGTTGCGTTCCCCAAGCTCAACCTCCTGAGCTGGTACCTCTTCGTTACCGGCTGCTGCTTCGCGATGTTTGCCATTCTGTCGGGCGGCGTGGACACTGGCTGGACGTTCTACCCCCCCTATAGCAGCCTCTACTCGCACACGCCCGTCGTCATCATGGCGCTGGGCGTCTTTATCGCCGGCTTTTCGTCGATCCTGACCGGCCTGAACTTCGTCGTCACGATTCACAAGATGCGTGCGCCCGGCATGACGTGGTTCCGCCTGCCGCTGTTTATCTGGGCGATGTACGCCACCAGCCTCATCTTCATCCTCGGCACGCCCGTGATCGCGATTACGCTCTTCCTTCTGGGGCTCGAGCGTCTTTTCCATGTCGGCATCTTCGATCCGGCGATCGGAGGCGATCCGCTCCTCTTTCAGCATATGTTTTGGTTCTATTCGCACCCTGCTGTGTACATCATGATTTTGCCGAGCATGGGCGTGGTGAGCGAGTTGATCACCGCCTTCTCGCGAAAGAAGATTTTCGGTTACAGCTTCATCGCATTTTCAAGTTTGGCGATCGCCGTCATCAGCTTCATCGTTTGGGGCCACCACATGTTCGTCACCGGCCAATCCGTGTACGCCGGGCTGGTGTTCTCGGTGCTGAGCTTCATCGTCGCGATCCCTTCGGCCATCAAGGTGTTCAACTGGACCGCCACGCTCTATAAGGGATCGATTTCCTACGAGGCGCCGATGCTCTATGCCCTGGGCTTTATCGGCCTCTTCACGATCGGCGGCCTCACCGGGCTGTTCTTGGCGAGCTTGGCCACCGACGTCCACCTGAACGGAACGTATTTCGTGGTCGCTCACTTTCACTACATCATGGTGGGCGGCGCGCTGATGGGCTATCTCGGCGGAATTCACTTTTGGTGGCCGAAGATCACGGGGCGCCTGTATCCGGACATGTGGGCGCGCATCGCTGCGGCGGTCGTGTTCATCGGTTTTAACTTGACGTTTTTCCCGCAGTTCGTGGTTGGCTATTGGGGAATGCCCCGCCGTTATGCGGTGTATCCGGCGGAATTTCAGTTCCTCAACATCATGTCGTCCGCCGGCGCTTCGGTGCTCGCTGTGGGCTACGTGATCCCGCTTATTTATTTGACGTGGTCGATGCGTTACGGCCCGCCAGCGGGACGGAATCCCTGGGGTGCCAAAGGCCTCGAATGGACGACGCTCTCGCCGCCTCCGACGGAAAACTTCGACGTTCCGCCGATTGTGACTGAAGACGCTTACAACTACGCTCACGCCGAGGCCTCGCATGTCTGAAATGGCTGCACACGACGCGCACGCCCATCCGCCGGGGTTTGCGCATCAATTTGAGGACGCCGCCCAGCAGAAGGAAGCCGGAACACTCGGCATGTGGGCGTTTCTCGTTACGGAAATCCTGTTCTTTGGCGGGATGTTCACGGCGTACATCGTTTATCGTTCGCTGCATCTCCAGGGCTTTATCATCGGCAGCCATCTTCTCGAGGTGGAGTTCGGGGCGATTAACACGGCCGTCCTGATCTGCTCGAGCTTGACGATGGCGCTGGCCATCCGTTCCGCGCAAACATGCAAGAGCAGGGGCACGATTATTTGGTGGCTGATCCTGACCATGATCCTTGGCGCGACGTTCCTCGCGGTCAAGTTCACCTTCGAATGGCACGCGGATTACGTCAATCACATCGTTCCGGGCGCCTACTTTGGTTTCGAAAATCGCCCTGAGTGGGGCGCGAACGCTCCCTACGTGCAGATGTTCATGTGCTTCTACTTTTTCATGACGGGCTTGCACGCGCTGCACATGGTCGTCGGGCTCGGCATCTTGACCGTGCTTGTAATCATGACCGCGCGCAACAAGTTTTCGTCCGAATATTACACGCCGCTTGAAATCAGCGGGTTGTACTGGCACTTCGTCGATATCGTGTGGATTTTCCTTTTCCCGCTGCTGTATCTGATCGGCGGGCGTTACTCGGGGAGCTGAGAGCGACATGTCCGACCATACCGAACAGGGCGCCCACGGCCACGTAGTGCCGATCGGCGTCTACGTCGCCGTTTTCCTGGCGCTGATGTGCCTGACCGCACTGACCACCGGCGTTGCTTACATCGACCTCGGTAAGTGGAACACCGTCGCCGCTCTCACGATCGCGGTCATCAAGATGCTTCTCGTCGTTCTTTTTTTCATGCACGTGAAATACGCGCACGGCCTCACCAAAGTCGTCATCATCGCCGGTTTTTTCTGGCTCGGCATCATGATCACACTCTCGCTCTCCGATGAATTGACGCGCGGATGGGAAATCAATCCGGCCGGCTGGACCAGCGTCATTCCTTTCCTCCACCATCTTTTCTTCTAGAGCCCAGATACACACGTTCGCCCGTCAGGCTTATCTGTGGTTGCGCGCTTGAAAGTCAGCTCTTGATTGCGCGGAAGGCTACGACGGCGTTCAATCCGCCGAATGCGAAGGAATTCGAGAGCGCCGCCTCGACCTGGAGAGCGCGCGCCTGATTGGGAATGTAATCGAGGTCGCACTCGGGATCGCGCTCGTTGTAATTCGCTGTGGGCGGCAGGATGCCGTGATGCAGCGCCATCACGGTGGCGACGGCTTCGAGGGCGCCCGCCGCGCCGAGCGCGTGCCCGTGCATCGATTTCGTCGAGCTGACGCCGATCTTGTCCGCATGCGCGCCGAAGACTTCGCGGATCGCCCGCGATTCCACGGGATCGTTCCCGGGCGTGCCCGTCCCGTGAGCGTTGATGTAGCCGATCGACTCCGGCGCGATCCCCGCCTCGCGCAGAGCGCCCTTCATCGCGCGCGCGGGCCCGTCGACGGTCGGCTGCGTCAGATGGTGCGCGTCCGAAGTCATCTCGAATCCGCAAATCTCCGCGTAGATTTTCGCGCCGCGCGCCTTGGCCGAGTCGAATGGCTCGAAAGTCAGCATCGCTCCGCCCTCGCCCAGAATCATGCCGCGGCGGTCCTTGCTGAATGGACGGCATGTGTCCGGCGAAATTACGCGCATCGCCTCCCACGCCTTCAGCATGCCGAGAGTGAAAATCGCTTCTGCGCCGCCGGTAACGGCGAAATCCGCGCAACCGTCGCGCACCAGCCGAAAAGCCTGTCCCATGGCGTGATTCGCCGAAGAGCACGCCGTCGAGACGGTGTAGACCGGCCCGCTCAGGCCCAGGTCCATCGAGATATGGCTCGCTCCGGCGTTGGCCATCGTCTTGGGAATCGTCAGCGGATGAACGCGGCCGCGCCCCTGCACCCACAGGTCTTCGAATCCAGCCTCGATCGACGCTTGTCCGCCCACGGCCGAGCCGCAAACAATCGCCGACCGCTCGCGCAGCTCCGGCGTGAGTTCGATGCCGGAATCCCGGAAAGCCTCGCGGGCCGCCACAACGGAGAATTGCGCGAAGCGGTCGAGTTGGGCGTCCTTGCCGCCTTCGAAATGTTTCAGCGGATCGAAACCGTGGACCTGGGCGCCGTTTTGAATCTTCAGATTGACGCTCGAGGAGTTGACCAATGTGAGTGGACCGATTGCCGGCCGTCCTTCGCGCAGTGCCTTCCAGCTATCGGCGAGATCCAGGCCCAGCGGCGAAATGATTCCCAGACCTGTGATTGCGACCCGGCGCGCCGCCATTCGTCAGTCCGCCGTGCTGGCCGAACCCATCGACGCGTCCGGAGGCGCAGCGGCAAGCAGCTTTTTGACGCCTTCGACGATGTCGTTGACGGTCTTGATCGACCGGACGTCGTCGTCCGGAATCGTGACCTTGAACGCGTTCTCGAGCTCGAAAAGCAGCGTGAAAACGTCGAGCGAGTCGATGCCCATTTCCTGAAGGTTGGTGTCGAGCTGGATGTTCTCGGCCGGGATGCGTTTCACGGACGCGAGCGTCGCAATCACTTTCTCCGCTACTGCATCGGCCATCGAATGTTCACTCCGTCGTGTTGCATGGCGCGCATCGGCGCGATACTTGATTCCGTCGAGCGGCGCAGAATACCAAATTCTAGCAGGTGTGGGCAGTCATGGATCGCTTTTTGTCGGCCAGCCCCCGGGAAACGCAGCTGCGGGCCCGCGTGCAACCGACCCCTCTGTGAGGGCGTCTGATATAGTAGATCGCGAGGGCGGCCATGAAACACGCGCTCCAGTTTGGCTTCGCTGCGGGAGTCCTCCTGGTCTCGTCCCTTTTGTGCTGGCCCGCCCAGGCGCAACATATGGGCGTTTCTGCAGCTCGCTCGATGGCCATACAGCCTCGCGCCACGTATAGCGGGCGTTTGGTGCCGCGTCCGATCGGTTCTTTACCGCACCATACAAATTACGCTGTTCCGAATGCTTTCAACGCAACTGGCTTTGCCGGATCAGGGTCTCACGCTGCAACAGTTGCTCGATCCCGTGCCGCCTCCCGGCTTCGATTACCAATATCTCTCCGCAATCGATAGCGATCTGGCCGTGAAAGCCTTGATTGATCCGGTAACGCAATGGCGCGTCGCCGAGGCCGAGCGCGCACTGCGCGTCGTCGGCGGATTCGCAGGCTCCAGTTTCTACCTGCTCGACGGAGGAGGCTACTACCTTCCCGAGGAATCCGAACAGGCTGACCAATCGCAGCCACCGCAGCCTCAGCCGTCGCAGCAATCCCAGATCATCGTTTTGCAGCAGGCGCCCCCGACTCAGCTGGCCGCCCAGCCCGCGCCGGAGGCCGAGGCCACGCCAGCGGCGCCGCCCGTGCCTGACGTGGGCCAGTTCATCCTCGTCCTGCGCAACGGCACAAGGATTCATGCTGTAGCCTTCAC
>JBAPOM010000319.1:0-9187 GCA_049279635.1 Candidatus Acidiferrales bacterium | reverse complement strand
GGCGTCAACATCGTGAAGCGCGCCCTCGAAGAGCCCATGCGGCAGATCGCACTCAACGCCGGTCAGGAGGGCGCTGTAATCGTCGGCCGCATCCGCGAATCGAAGGACGATAACTTCGGCTTCAACGCGGACACCGAGGAGTTCGGCGACCTGGTCAAGGCGGGCGTCATCGACCCGGCCAAGGTCACGCGCCTCGCTCTGCAGAATGCCGCTTCCATCGCCGGCCTGATGCTCACCACCGAAGCCCTGGTGGCCGACATCAAGGAAGACGACAAGAAGGGCGCGGGAGCAGGCGGCGGTGGCGGTATGCCCGGCGGCGGCATGGGCGGCATGTACTAAAGCTGAGCCCGACTCGCACGCAGCTCGAACAATTCACCACGGCGGCCCCGATCGCGATCGGGGCCGCCTTTTTCTTTGCCTTTGTTGCGGCGAGAACATCATTGACGCTGCTTCGGGGAACGGAAATGCGCTCTGTTTGCGTCCTCCCCTCTGCCACCATGTACTTGACCTCAACATATGCGGATGGTACGACTCTGGGGCAAAGGGGGAGCATTGGGCATGAATTCTTCGCTCGCAAGAAAATCGTCTTGCACCGTATCGGTCGCAGCCGTGTTTTTTTTCGCCTTCGCTTCGGTTTCCAGGGCGCAGCAGGTACCCAACCAGACGCAAATGGGGCTGTCGACGAGTACCCTAGCCGATCCCTTGCATGGCAATGACGTGGAGAGTCAGGCCGAGAGGGATCAGGACGCCGCCTACAAAGTCTTCCTCAAGCAGCAGGAGCCTGCGAAGAAGATCCAACTTGGAACCGACTTCGTGCAGCGGTATCCGAAGAGCCCGCTGGCCGAGCGCGTGGACGTGGGAATGATGGACGTCTACCGCGCGCAGCAGGACTGGAAAGACGTGTATCAATGGGCGGACAACGCGCTTGCGCTGCAACCGGATGATGTGGACGTGCTTACGACTGTCGGGTGGACGATACCGCACGTGTATAGTCCCGACGACCCGAACGCCGACCATGATCTGAATAAAGCGGAGACATACGCGAAGCACGCCCTCGACGTCATGGCCAAAATGCCCAAGCCGCCCGATTTGACCGACGCGCAGTTTGAAGCCGCGAAGGCCAAACGGACTTTTCAGGCGCACAGCGCGCTGGGACTTGTCTATTTTCGCCGCGAGGATTACGCCGATTCGGCGGAAGAGCTGGAGCTATCGACGAAGGGCAATCCCGCGCAGGATGCAACCGATCTCTTCGTTCTGGGAGTCGATCTGCAAAATCTGAATCGCTACCGCGAGGCGGAAGACGCCTTTGGCGGGTGCAGCCAGATCGCAGGCCCTTTGCAGAATCAATGCAAGCAGAGCGCGGTGACGGCGAAAGCGCAAGCGATGCAATCGAAGACCAACTGACGAACCCGGCCGGCGTTGCCGCGCGGTCAGGCGACACTGGATTCGGGGCGGCGGGGCACTTCCGGCGGAGCAATGCGCTCGAAGAGCTCGTCTTGCAGCTTGCGATATTTTTCGTAGGCCACGGTTTCGGCGGTGCGCTGCTTTTGAAGATCGTGATAGAGCGTCCAACTGGACGCGCCCATGGGCTTGGCGAGCAGCGTGCTGAGGCGGTCGGCTTGCTGAGAATAGTCGCCGAAGGCTTGGTCCATTCGGTCGAGCAGAATCCTGCGGGCTGTGTCTTGCATCGAAGTGCCTCCAGAAGCAGCATGCGCTACATTTCGGAAATTAGCCATAGGACTGACGTGTGGGCGGCAGCAGAAGCGTTCGCATTGGAAACGCGGCAGCGCCAAACAACTCCGAGGCTGATCACTCTGGCGATGGTGAGAAGAAATCCCTCGGCGGCCTAAACCAGAGGCACCCGCCTCCCTTCCTACGTCAGAGCAGGCAGGATGACGATCCTCGCCGGATTGTCACCGGAACCAGCCGGAATCGGCGCCGGCTTTGCGGCCTTCGTCGGCGAGCTGATCGAGCTGATTCTCGAGGCTCTGCTTGCGATCCTGGAGATCTTTGAGCTCGGCGTTGCGGTCGTGAATCACGATCACGCCCTGCGAGAGACCGGCTGAAGGATCAAACGACGCAGGTCCTGCCTTGGCGATTTCGGCTCTCTTGTTTTCGATTTGGCGATCGACATCGGCGATTTGACGCTTGATTGCGTCCGCGCGTCCGCGCCAGTACGCTTCATCCTTAGACTCGCCAGAAGTGCCGCCTGCCTGCGCACTCGAATCGTCCGCGGACTGGCCGGATGAAGACGCGTCGCCAACCACGGAAATCGCTCCGCCCACGCTCGAGAGGTCGTCATCGGTGTAGACGTGGTTGGGTTTGGGCTTCGGTCTCTGCGCGTTCTGGCGCGCGGCGTCGCCGAGCGTTTCTTGTTTGGCTCCCGGGACCGTTTGCAGAACCGGTGCGGATGTCGCCGGCTGCGATGCGGGCTGCTCGGAAGCCTGCGACTGTGGCTGCGCCTGCGGCGAACTCTCCGATGACGCTTGCGATTGCGGCTCGGGCGGCGTGGGCTTCGGCGAAGCCGACTGCGCCTGAGCCGAAAACACGGGCAAAAAGGCAGCCACGAGCACGGCCGCGAGCGGCAGGGCCGTGCGGCGGCAGGCATTGCGCACAGTATCCCGCGTGGAATCCGGCGCAGATCGCGGGTTCAATCGGGAGAATCTCATCGTCATCTCCAGCAGCAGTGGACGTAAGGAAACACTAGCCGGAAGAGGGGAGTGGGTCAACGGTACCGCGGCGATCTGTTTCGGAAAGCGGACCTGTCCTTTGGTACAGGTATGAAAACAACGAGCCTGCGGCCGAGCTCCAGGGCCGAAAAATCGTGAGTCGAGAATTGTGGACGGTCATCTAACTGTTGAGCGGAATTCGAAACCATTTGGGCGGAGGCAACATGAAAAGGCTGGAAGGAAAAGTAGCGGTGGTGACGGGCGGCAACAGTGGCATTGGGCTGGCATCGGCGCAGCGGCTGAAGGAAGAAGGCGCGCGCGTCGCGATTTCCGGCCGCAATCAGAAGACATTGGACGAAGCGACCGCGCTGCTCGGCAAGGACGTGCTGGCCCTGCAGGCGGACGTCGCCAAATTATCCGAAATCGACAAATTCTTCGACGCGGTGACCAAAAAATTCGGCAAGATCGACATCTTGTTCGCGAATGCAGGAATCGGCAAGTTCGTGCCGTTCGATCAGACCAGCGAAGAGCTCTACGACGAGATGTTCGACATCAACGCCAAGGGTGCGTATTTCACCGTGCAGAAGGCGCTGCCGCATCTGAACGACGGCGCGTCGGTGATTCTGAATACGAGTGTCGTGAGCCACGAAGGAATTGTGAATGGCTCGGCATACGCGGCCACGAAGGCGGCGATGCGGTCGATGACGCGGTCGATGGCCGCTGAACTCGTAGATCGCAACATCCGCGTGAACGCCGTGGCGCCCGGCCCGATCGCAACGCCTATTCTCAGCCGCAGCGGGATGCCTAAAGAGCAGGTCGACGAACTGGCGAAGATGCTGATCGCGACCGTCCCAATGAAGCGGCTGGGAAAATCCGAAGAGGTGGCAGGAGCGGTGGCATTTCTCGCTTCCTCGGATGCGTCGTTCATCACCGGCGTGGAAATCGACGTGGACGGCGGCCGCGGCCAAATCTAAGCCGCCGCTTCGGTTTTTCAGGTTTGAACGTAGCGCCGGGTTCTTTAGCCCGGCTCTGCGGCGTCCTTCATTCTCAACAAATTCCGCGGCGTAGGGGCGGGTTTCAAACCCGCCCGCCGCGCCCCGTAGCGCTCGCTTCGGTGCGTTCGCGAGCCTCAATGCGCAGCTATAGTCGTGGCCTTTTTCCTGACGGGCGGAGAGTACTCGGAATTCAACTGTGTGACCAGCGCCGTCAGATGTGCAGAGGAAACGTCTTTCCATCCGAGTGCGGCCAACTCCTTCTGGCCGCTCTTCATATCCTGATCGGCCTGCGCATTGCGTCCGAGCTGCATCTCTAGTTGTGACAGTCGGACCTTCGCTAGCCCTATTTCCTGGGCGAGTACGCGGCTGACTTTGTTCTGAGTTCGCCAGCCCTCAAGGATGGAAATATCTTTGGAAACCTCATTCGCGCTCTCGGCTGGCGGCTGATTCGCACAGGCGCAACCGATCTGACCCTCCATGATATACAGAACGAATGCTCCGAACATGTCCGACTCAGTCGATTGGATAATCCCAATAGACGCGATGGGAGCAACGAAATATCCCGCAACCGCGCCCAGCAAAACACATACCGAGATGGCGATTGTCTTTTTCACTTCGATTTCTCTCTGCCCTGCTCCGTCACTGTGTGCTCCGCGGGCATTTCTGGTGCAGGCGTATTGTAAAGCTTGGCCTCGTTGGACTCTCGCGTCTCGATCTGCTTAGCGAGAGCCTCCGTCGAAAGATCCGCCTGTTTCCACCCGAGCTCCGACAACTCCTTCTGTGCTAACTGCATATGGCGATTCGCACTGGTGAGATCTCCCGCGGCCAATTCCAAGCGATAAAGGCGAAGGTACGCGAGGCCGAAATCATGGTGGAGCAAATTCGGCGGGTACTGAATACTCCCGGCTTGAATTCTTTCGAGCAGCTTGACGTATTCCAACAGCGCAGCTTTGCCCTGATCCGAATCAGCCTGATTGTATTGCAGGAAAGAATAGTGCTCTAGATTGGCCGCGTACATGTAGGCATACGTCGCTTTCAGTTCGGGCACAGACCTGAATCTGGCCCGCAGCAAACAGCTCGTGGCCGCCGCGAGCAGGAACGCCAATAAACAACTTAGGCCGAAGAGAATCTTCTTCACCGAGCCTCCCGAGCCGTCGGGCAATCGGAGCAGCCTGCTGGTCGAACCTAGCATTTGTTATCGAAGAAAGAACCTGACCGAGAGTCCAGGTGTTCTTGTCAGTCAATCACGTATCCCGTCTCACGCTGAATCGTGGCTGCGACGCTTCGTGGTGCTTCCTTGTGGCGGAGCGTCTACAATGAGCGAGGGAGGGCTCGGGGCGTGACAGAAGCGGAAACGGGGAGCTTGCAGCAGGCGCAGACGGGAGCAGGAACAGCCGCGTCGGGCTCGGCGAATGCGGTTGAGACGCGCGGGCTGACGCGCCGATTCGGGACGCTCGTCGCGGTCGATCGTCTCGATATCGCGTTTCCGCACGGATCGATCTTCGGATTGCTCGGGCCAAACGGCGCGGGAAAAAGCACGCTGATCAAAATGTTGACGACGCTGCTGGCGCCGAGCGAAGGCACGGCCTTCGTGGCAGGATACGACGTCGTGCGCGAGCCGCGGCAGGTGCGGCGCAAAATCGGCTACGTCTCGCAGATGCTTTCGGCCGACGGCGACCTCACCGGCTACGAAAATCTCCTGATCTCCGCGAAGCTCTACGGCATCTCGCGCGCCGAACGCAAAGTCCGCATCGCGCATGCGCTCGAATTCATGAAGCTCGCGCACGTGAAGGACAAATTCGTGAAGCACTATTCGGGCGGCATGATCCGGCGCCTCGAAATCGCGCAGTCGATGCTGCACCATCCGGCGGTGCTGTTTCTTGACGAGCCGACCGTCGGCCTCGATCCATTCGCGAAGCGCGCCGTGTGGCAGGACATTCGTGAGCTGCGCCGCGAATACGGCACCACGATTCTGATGACCACGCACGACATGCTCGAAGCGGACGAGCTTTGCGAGACAATCGCGTTCATGCACCAGGGAACGCTCGCGGCCATCGGTTCCCCGGCACAATTGAAATTGCCGCTCGGCGAGGACGCGACGCTCAACGACGCCTTCATCCATTACACCGGCGCCGGAATTAGCGAAGGAGGGGATCTCAAAGATGTCGCACGCACACGTCTCACTTCCCAGCGTCTCGGATGACGCAACCGCGGTAAGAGATTTCGCGCGGCAGACGATGGCCGTCGCCGAAGCGGATATTCGCAAGCTGATCCACGATCCCGTCGAGCTCGGAACGCGCATGGTCCAGCCGATGCTGTGGCTGCTGATTTTCGGCGAGGTATTCACGCGGGCGCGCGTGGTGCCCACGGGCGGAATCCGCTACCTCGATTTCATGACGCCGGGAATTTTGGCGCAGAGCGTCCTTTTCGGCGCGATTTTCTACGGCATTTCGCTGATCTGGGAGCGCGATCTCGGCATCGTGCACAAATTCCTGGTCAGCCCGGCGGCACGCAGCGCGCTCGTGCTCGGCCGGACGATCTCGTCGGCGGCGCGCAGCCTGTGCCAGATGGTATTCGTCTATCTCCTCGCGGTGCTGCTCGGCGTGAAGCTGCGCTGGGGCCCGCTCGAGATCGCGGGCGTGGTCTGCGCGGTGGTGCTCGGCTCGGCCGTGTTTTCCACTTTTTCGTTGATCGCGGCGTGCATCGTGAAATCGCGCGAGCGGTTCATGGGCATCGGCCAGGTGCTCACCATGCCGCTGTTCTTTGCGAGCAACGCAATTTATCCGATCAGCCTGATGCCTGTGTGGCTGCAGGGAGTATCGAGGGTGAATCCGCTGACGTATCAGGTGGACGCGCTGCGCCACTTGATGATCGTCGGCGGCGGCACCACACTCGGCATCGGTTTGGATTTCGGCATCATGATCCTGGCGCTCGCGCTGATGGTTGGAATCGCCACGCGCCTCTATCCGACGATCATCACCTGAATTAGAATTGAAGAAAGCGCGAAGGTCCCGACGAAGCCGAAGTAGTGGTTAGTCGGCGGCTTTCACGCCGCAATGCGCGGTGGTATTATCATGCGCTGTTTTAGGGCCCTGTTCGGCGCTGCTTTGGTTTGCGCCGCTCTGCAGAAGCTCGCGGAATGCTGCCGTTGTAATTCACTCAAGCCATAAACGGGGAGACACGAATGAGGGATGAGAAGCGTCTCGATGTGGACCGCCTTACCGCGATCGACGTGCACGTGCACATCGAGCACGAGGGAGAAGACACGTCGACGGACGAAGCGGCCAGGAAATATTTCGGCGAAGGCGCGCCGCGAGGCCGCAAGAAGCTCGCCGAATATTACCGGTCGAGGAATATCGGCTGCGTGGTCTTCACGGTCGACGAAAGGCTGTCGGGCCGCCCGCAGGTTTCGAACGACTCGGTGCTGGAATTCGCCGCGCAGAATGCGGACATCATGATGGCGTTCGCAAGCATCGATCCGCACCGCGGCGCCGAGGGCGTCCGCGAGGCGAAGCGACTGATCGCCACGGGGCTGGTCCGCGGATTCAAATTTCATCCGCCGACTCAGGAATTTTTCCCCAACGACCGTCTGGCGTATCCGCTCTACGAAGTGCTCGCCGAGGCGAAGCTGCCGGCGCTCTTTCACACGGGCCACAGCGGCATCGGCACGGGAGTTCCGGGCGGCGGCGGAGTCCGCCTGAAGTACGGCAACCCGATGTACGTCGACGACGTAGCCGTCGATTTTCCCGACCTGCCGATCATTCTCGCGCACCCGTCGTTCCCCTGGCAGGACGAAGCCATCTCGATGTGCCTGCACAAGCCCGAGGTCTACATCGACCTCTCTGGATGGTCGCCGAAATATTTTCCGCCAAACCTCATCCAGTATTCCAACACGCTGCTGAAGACAAAGGTCCTCTTCGGCTCCGATTATCCGCTGATCACGCCGGACCGCTGGATGGCCGACTTCGCGAAGGTCGCGTTCAAGGATGATGTGCGCCCGCTCATCCTCAAGGACAACGCGGCAAAACTCTTCGGCCTCGCATCGAAGGCGGCGTGAGAAATATTGCTTCACGGGTCCGCGTTTAAGCCGCTCGGCACGCAACTTCGCCACCGCTTCCCGAGCCGAATCGATACTGGCGGGCGTTGAAAGAAGGGCATGCGCCGCTGGACGCAATTCATTCTGACTTTGGTTGCTGCGTTGCTCATTCTCGGCGGCGTGGCACACGGCAAGAAGAAACCGCCCGCGCACCCGATCGACATCAACATCGCCACGGTGAAAGAACTCGAGGAGCTTCCCGGCGTCGGCCCGACCACGGCGAAGGCGATCGTGGAATTTCGCACGCGCGCCGGCCGCTTCCAGCGCGTCACTGACCTGCTGGTGATCCGCGGCATCTCCGAATCGAAACTGAAGAAGATGCGCCCCTACATCACGATTGGCCCGCCGCCAAAAAAATCTCCGCCCGCGGCAAGCCCTCTCCCCGCTCACTAGAAGCCGCGGCTTAAACACCCGTCTAGGGGGTCGGAGCTTCAGCTCCGACATAAGACGGTGGCGCGAAGCGCCTACCTTTGCGCTGCATTTCTCGCAGTATGTTTTTGAGGTGTTCGTGAGGAAACGGTCGGCGCCTCGCAGCGTAGGGGAAAAACTTGGCGCGTTCTAGCCACTAGCCACTGCCCTACAGCACCTGGTGTTCCCGCTTCGCGCTCCTCAGTGCGATCGGCACTTGCGTCGCGATCTCGAGCCCATAACCCTCGAGCGCGACCACCTTGCGCGGATGATTCGTGAGGACGCGAATCCGCCGCAGCCCGAGGTCGGTCAGAATCTGCGCGCCGATTCCGCTTTCGTGCTGGATCAGGCGTTGCACGCGCAGGTCGCGATCGATCTGCTCGCGGTGGTGGTAGATGATTTGTGGCAGCAGCGCGCCTTCTTCCGTGCGCGTGTCGATCTGAAATCCGAGGCCGGTGTGATGCAGGTAGACGAAAACGCCGCGCTCCTCGCGCGCAATCGCTTCAAGCGATCCTTCGAGCATCGCGCGGCAGTCGCATGTCGTCGAACCCAGCACGTCGCCCGTCAGGCAGTGTGAATGGACGCGCACGAGTGGCGGAATGCCGTTCTCAGCGCCGCGCCCGAGCGAGTCATCGATCCCGGCCGCCGCTCCAGCCATGCCTTCGCCGATTTGGCCGCGCACCAGCGCCACGTGCAGATGATGATCGACGTCGCTCGCATACGCGATCATCCTGAAATCGCCGTACTTTGTCGTCAGTGTCGATTCCGCGATTCGCCGGACGTAGCGCTCGTGTTTCATCCGGTAGCGGATCAAATCCGCGACGGTCACCATCTTCAGGCCGTGCACGCGGCAAAATTCCGTCAGCTCGGGAACGCGCGACATCGTCCCATCGTCGTTCATGATTTCGCAGATCACACCCGAAGGATCGAGGCCCGCGATCCTCGACAAATCGACCGACGCTTCCGTCTGCCCGGCGCGCACCAGCACGCCTCCATTGCGCGCGCGCAGCGTGTAGACG
>JBAPOM010000318.1:0-2201 GCA_049279635.1 Candidatus Acidiferrales bacterium | reverse complement strand
GAGTTGGCCTTGCCTCCGCCGAGATTGTAGACTTCGGCAACGCGCGGCGCTTTGTAGAATTCATACATGAACCGCGCAACATCCTCGGCGTGAATGTTGTCGCGCACCTGCTTGCCCTTGTAGCCGTAGATCCGGTACTCGCGCCCCTCCACGTTGCATTTGATCAGGTAACTCAAGAAACCGTGCAACTCCACTCCTGAATGGTTGGGGCCGGTCAGGCACCCACCTCGCAGGCAACAAGTGGGCATGCCGAAATAGCGGCCGTACTCCTGCACGAGCAGATCGGACGCTGCCTTCGACGCACCGAATAACGAGTGCTTCGACTGGTCAATCGGAAATGTCTCAGGTATGCCCTCGGCGAACTCGGGGTCGCCAAATTCCCAACGCGATTCGAGTTCCCGCAGGCGCAGATCATTTGGCCGGTCTCCGTATACTTTGTTCGTAGACATATGAATGAACGGAGACTCGGGGCAAGCCTGGCGCGCCGCTTCGAGGAGGTTCAGCGTTCCCACGGCATTGACCTCGAAATCGACGAAGGGAATGGACGCCGCCCGGTCGTGAGAAGGCTGCGCCGCCGTATGAATGATGACCGCCGGCTTTAGCTCAGTCACGAGACGCAGGATCGTCTCCCGGTCGCGAATGTCCACGCAATGATGACTGTAGCCCGGGATTTCGGCTGTGAGCCGCGCGAGGACCCAGCTCGTATCTCCCTCCGGGCCAAAGAACGCGGCGCGCTGATTATTGTCAAGTCCGGCTATTCGAAAGCCAAATCGGTGGAAGTAGGCGCATACCTCTGATCCAATCAAACCACAGGAGCCGGTGATCAATGCGAGAGGGGAAGTCGTCACAAAGCCCATTATTGGATAAGTCCGTTCGATGAACGAAACGTTTCTGTGGCTGCTGGCTCCTCGCTGATGACTGATACGCCGTCAGACTGGATGTCAAGCCTTCAGCGCCCGCCGGTAAAGTGGACCAGCGCGACCCTCTTCGTTCTCTTGGCGCTCGATGAAATCGAAATCCCGCGCGGTTCTATTCAAATCTTCGCGCACGAAATCTTTCCGCGAAGAAACGAACCCTGACTCGCTGTTAATCCGGCACCGCAATCGCCGACGCCGCGCGGGCAGCTCTGGGCGTGAAATCCGCCTCGGGCTTCTTCCGGAAATGCTCGACCACGCGATCGACGATGGCCGTCAGCGGCGTCGTAGGCCGGAACGACGTGAGCCGCTGCAGCTTCTCGAGCGACGGGATGCGCCGCGGCATGTCCTCGAATCCCGGCTCGTACGCCTGGTCGTACGGAATGTACGTCACCTCCGAAGAGCTCTTCGTCCGCTTCTTCACCAGATGCGCCAGCCCCTCGATCGAAATCTCTTCGTCGGTCCCGATGTTGACCACCTCGCCGACCGCGCGATCGGTGGCGATCAGTCGCAGCACCGCCTCGATCGTGTCGCGAACGTCGCAAAAGCACCGCGATTGCTGTCCCGTGCCGTACACCGTAATCGGCGAATTTTCGAGCGCTTGTCGCACGAAGTTCGGCAGCACCATGCCGTAGCGCCCCGTCTGCCTCGGCCCCACCGTATTGAAGAATCGCGCCACGATCACCGGCTGCTTCTTTTCCTTCCAGTAGGAGAGCGCCAGGAATTCGTCGAGCGCCTTCGAAGCCGCGTAGCTCCACCGCCCCTTCGTCGTCGGCCCTAGCACGAGATCGGCATCTTCGTGAAATGGCACCTGGTTGCTCTTGCCGTAGACTTCCGAGGTCGACGCCGTAAACACCATCTTCTTTTTCTTCGACGCCGCGTCCAGCACCAGCTGCGTCCCGTAGACGTTGGTTTCGAGCGTCCTCACGGGGCTTTCAACGATCAGCCGCACCCCCACCGCCGCCGCCAGGTGAAACACGGTGTCCGATTCGTCCACCAGTTCCGCCAGCAGATGCTTGTTCGTGATCGAATCGAAGAAGTAGTGAAATTTCGCATGCGCCTTCAGGTGGCGGATGTTTTCGACGCTGCCCGTCGACAAATCGTCGAGCACGAATACCTCCTCGCCGCGCTCGAGAAGCGCCTCCGCCAGGTGCGATCCGATGAAACCAGCTCCGCCTGTGATCAGGTGCCGCAAGATGCCTCCGTTAGGTCGAAGAGTCCTTCATGTCGCCCGGCTCGGTCGGCAACGGCTGGCCCTTGCCCACATCTTCGCCATAGCCGTAGCCG
>JBAPOM010000317.1:0-22528 GCA_049279635.1 Candidatus Acidiferrales bacterium | reverse complement strand
CTCTCCTGCCGTTGATCTGCAAAAGGTAGTTTTCTCCGCCGGCCAAATCGTCCCGCACGAGGTACAGGTTGACGCAAGGGTCCTGCGTGCGCGCGTCGGTCCAGACAATCGTCATTAGCGATCCCTGCGCATAGCTTTGCCCGCCGCTTTGGCTGGGCACGTACGAGACGGTCATGTTCCTCGTTTCGGTCGGCACGCCCCGGGGGAACGGATCGTATGGATTGACTGTGAACAGCAGCGATTTGCTCGCGGCGGGATAGGCCTTTCCATTTGCAAAGGGAGTGATCGTAACAATCACGGACGTGGGATCGTCACGATTGAAGAGGCCGAATCCCAGCTTCGCGGAAGAGTTCGGAGAATGAAACATGCGGTCCGAGGGATACGTTTTGAAGCTCGAGGTGTTCTGGCAATAATGGTTCGGGCCGTCTTCTGAAATCACTAGCGACGAGACGCCTCCCGATTCCACTTCGCCAGGGTTCGGACACGTGTACGAGAATTCCACGTAATCGGCGCCCTGTGTTGACCATGTGACCGTAATCACGCCCCTGTTGGCCAGATCATCGGCCGTGTTCGATGAAGCCGTGAACGAATCCACGTTCGGCTTCATTTTCTTTCTCGGCGGCGCCTTCGGTTTGGCCTCCGCGCGGGGAAAGGAAACTCTCTCCAGAATCGGCGCCACGAGGGCGGTCACATCCTCTTCTTGCAGCTCCGAGATCATGCACCCATCGTCCGCGCTGGCTGTGACAAATCGCGCGACTTCGAACGCAAATTCGTAGCACTGGCCGTTTTGAAAAGTATGAAAATACTGTCTCTCGTAGCCCGTCCCCATAGCGGCATCACCGCTTTCCATCTCCGTGTACCGCACATGGCGAATCTTACGCGTCGAAAAGGACCGAGGGTCGAAGTCCCCAAACTGTTCGCAGCTCGCCCGGTTCGTAATCTCCGGGTTCACTGAGAGAGCGAATCCGCCTCCCACGAAATTGCTGTCCGGGTAAGTCTCTCGGGGAATTGGGAACCCACCGAGCGGAATCGTGCCGTCGGCCGCCACAAAATTTGTTTCTTCCAAGGTTACGCCTGCCTGAGAGTTCTCCACGACCGGAGACTCCGCCGGATGTTTGAACTCGACTCCGTAGTGTCGATTCCGCTTCGTCTGCCACTTCGCTGCGTCGGCCCATCCGGGGCTGATTTTTGGCTTGGGCCGTTCGACCATCCCCAGAACTTGGGTCACTTCGAATGTGGGCTGCAGGCCGGCGGAATCGTCCACAAATCCCCGCAGCCGCATCTGCTTGTTATCCGTCGCCTTCAGAGATTCCTCCAACGCTGTCGTCTCGGCCGTGAGCACATATTCGTGTTGGCCATCGGCGAAGAGCTTCTGGTCTCCCGAACCGGCGATCACACACCCGACGACCGTGGTTTGTGCCTTCTCGCCGAGGGACTGGCCCCTGGATTTCGCCGGGGCGAAGCACAGAATCACAACTACCGCCGTCTTCGCTCTCAGCACGCGAGCCTCCGATTGAACCACCCTGACCGGAGAGCAATCTTCGTGCCCCGCCGCCTTGAAGATTGCTCAGGACTTAGGGAGTCCTCGAGATTTTGCTATGTGCGGCCTATGACACGCTGCTGCCGACTCGCCACAGCAGACAGTTGCGAGACTCGTTGTATTCTTGTCCGATGCTGGAACTCGATTGCGGGCAGGTTCTTGATCCAGGACGCGAAGAGGACTTTTTCGCGACGGTGCCGGCGCGGGCGGGCGTGCTGCTTGTCGAGATGCGCGCAGCCGGAGCCGAGCCCTACCTGCTGAAGACGGCGGATCTGCGGCGCGCGGCCGAGCGGCTGCTGCGCGCGCCGGAAGAGGCGTCGAAGCGGCTGAATCTGCGCGCGGTGGCGGCGGGGATTCGTTATCGCGCCACCGGCTCGAAATTCGAGCAGACGCTCGTTTTCTATCAGCATGCGAAGGCGAATTTCCCGGGCCGCTATAGCGCCTTGCTGCGACTGCGCGGGCCTGCGCTCCTGAAGGTGAATTTGCGCAATGCATATCCGCGCTGCTATGCGACCCGGCGGATTCGCGCGGACGAGGGATTTTACTTTGGGCCGTTCATTTCGCGGCGCGCGGCGGACGCTTTCGCGGAAGGCTTTCTCGATCTCTTCAAAATCCGGCGGTGCCAGATCAAGATTCGCCGCGATCCGACCTTTCCGGGGTGCATCTATTCCGAAATGAAGATGTGCCTCGCGCCGTGCTTCGCCGGCTGCACGAAGGACGAATACGACGCCGAAGTGGGCCGCGTGCTCGAGGCGCTGGCGTCGACGGGCGAAGCGCTGACGACGTCGCTCGAGCGCGAAAGGGAAGCGGCGAGCGAGGCGCTGGATTTTGAGCGCGCGGCCGCGCTGCACAAGCGCCTCGAAAAAGTTTCGGCGGCGCTGCGAGGCTTGCCCGAGCTGGCGCGGCGTGTCCAGGATCTCGACGCAGTAATTTTGGAGCGCGCAGCCGAAGAAAAGACGGTCGCCGTATTTCCCCTGCGCGGAGGGATGCTCGACGAGCCGATTTTCTTGCGCTTCGGCGAAATTTCGAGCCAGCCGCGGTCGGTGGAAGCGATGATTCGCGAGAAATTGGAAGCGCCAACTTCGACGCCCAACGAAAAGCCGGCGGACGATGCGTTGGGATCGAATTGGCGCGAGCGGTACGGCTTGCGCGAGGCGCCCGCCGAACTGGGCGAGCACTTGTCGCTCGTGGCTCGTTGGTTTTACTCGAAGCCACGCGAAGGTGAAATTCTTTTCCGCGATGGCGAATGGCCCTACCGGCGGATCCTGCGCGCGTGTGCAAGGCTCCTCGCCCCGCCGGGACCGGCCCCCACCGAAACGGCACAGCCAAATTGGTGAGCTAATCGGCGACAATCGCTCCGGCAGGCTTGCGGTTACATCGTACAATTAAAAAGATGGCTGCCACGGACACAGAGAAAGACCCTGCAGGCGGAGCATCGCGGGGCCGTTCGCGGTTCCACGATACGATTCGCTCGCTGAAGCACCGCAATTTCCAGCTTTTCTTCAGCGGCCAGCTGATTTCGCTCGTCGGGACATGGATGGATACCGTCGCTGAAGCCTGGCTCGTTTACCGGCTGACGGGCTCGTCGCTGCTGCTCGGCACCGTGACGTTTGCCGGGCAGCTTCCGGTGCTGCTGGCGTCGCCCTTGGCGGGGTTGGTTGCGGACCGGTTCAACCGGCGCAAGGTGGTGATTGTGACGCAGACGCTGTCGATGATTTTCGCGGGCACGCTGGCGTTTCTTACGATCACGAAACGCATCACGGTGGGCGAAGTGATTTTGCTCGCGGCGTTGATGGGCATCGTGAATGCCTTCGACATTCCCACCCGCCAGGCGTTTCTGGTCGAAATGGTCGGCCGCGAGGATTTGATGAACGCCATCGCACTGAACTCGTCGATGTTCAATGCCGCCCGAATCATCGGGCCTTCGGTCGCGGGCTTGCTGGTGGCGAGCGTGGGCGAGGGCTGGTGCTTTTTCGCGAACTCCGTGAGCTACATTGCGGTGATCGCGGGCCTGCTGATGATGAAGCTTCCGCGCAACCCGCGGCGGGCGGAGAAAGTGTCGCCCTTCGAACACATCAGCGAAGGATTTCGCTTCGTGCGCAATACAGCGCCGATTCGCTCGCTGCTGTTGCTGATCGGGCTGGTGAGCCTCGTCGCCATGCCCTACGCGGTGCTCATGCCGGTGTTTGCGGCCACGATCCTGCATGGAAATGCGCGCACGCTGGGCATCCTGATGACGTCAGCGGGAGTGGGGGCGCTGGCCGGCGCTCTGCTGCTCGCCGCGCGCCGCGGAGTGGACGGCCTGGGACGGGTCGTGGCGCTGGCCTGCGGATCGTTTGGCGCAGCGCTGATTCTCTTTTCGTTTTCGCGCCACTGGGTTCTCTCGGCGATTCTCCTGGTGCCTGTGGGCTTCTCGGTGATGACGCAGATGGGCTCGACGAACACGCTGATCCAGTCGATGGTGCCCGACCGACTGCGCGGGCGCACGATGGCCATCTACGCCATGATGTTCATGGGCATGGCGCCGTTCGGTGCGCTTCTTTCGGGTGCGCTCGCCGACCGGATCGGCGCGCCGCGAACCGTGGCGCTCGGCGGAGTCGCAGCCATCCTGGGGGCAATTGCGTTCGGCCGGCATTTGCCCAAGATTCGCGGCCAGGCGCGCCAACTGCTCGACGCAGCCGGCGTCGAAGCCCAGGAGACAGTGGAAGAGATGACCGCGCGCGTCCTGCCGTAGCTCCCTATTCTGATATACTTCGCGCGCCGCACAGAATCCGCATCGAAAGAGTCTTGATGTCAACTTCCGCCTCGATCGATAGCAAGCGCATGCCCGGCCGCGCCACGGCGCAAGGAACTCTGCGCTACGCGGCGCGATTTCAGGGGCGCACCGCCGCCGGACATTTCCGCGAAATTCCGGGCGGGCTGCTGTTCTCGTCGATTGGTATCGGAACCTATCTCGGCGAGCCGGACGAAGCCGCCGACAAGGGCTACGCCGATGCCGTCGTCGCGGCGCTCGAGGGCGGCATCAACGTGGTGGATTCGGCGATCAACTATCGCCTGCAGCGCAGCGAGCGCTCCGTCGGTGCGGCGCTCAAGGAACTTGCGGCGAAAGGTTTTGGCCGCGACGAAATCGTCCTGTGCACGAAGGCCGGGTTTCTCACGCCGGACGGCGAAATGCCGGACGACGCGAACGAGTATTTTTCGCGCGAATATATTGAACGCGGCGTCTTTCGCCCCGAGGAAATCGCGGGCGGATGCCACTGCATGACGCCGCGCTATCTGGCCGACCAGCTTGACCGCAGCCTGCGAAATCTGGGCGTCGAGTGCGTGGACGTTTTCTATCTGCACAATCCCGAAACGCAGTTGAGCGATGTTTCACGCGATGAACTGAAGAAGCGCATCCGTGAGGCGTTTGCATTTCTCGAGTCGGCGGTTTCGAGCAGGAAGATCGGCGCGTATGGCCTTGCGACGTGGAACGCGTTCCGCGAGGAGTCGAAGGCGCAAGGGTATTTTTCGCTCGCCGAGATGGAAGAAATCGCTCGCGAAGTCGGCGGCAGCGATCATCATTTTCGCTTTGTCCAGCTGCCGGTGAATCTGGCCATGCCGGAGGCGCTGATCCGGCCGAATCAGGTGGTGCAGGGGAAGACGCTGGCGATGGTGCAGGCGGCGCGAACGCTTGGGATCACGTTGGTGTCGAGCGCGGCGCTGCTGCAGGGCCAGCTCACGCGGAATCTGCCGCCGTATATCGGCGAGGCGCTGGGACTGAAGCAAAACTTCGAGCAGGCGCTGCAATTCGCGCGATCCGTGCCGGGCGTCACAACGGCGCTCGTGGGAATGAGCCGCGTCGAGCACGTGCGCGCCAATCTAGCGCTCGTCGGCGTCGAGCCCGCGCCCCGCGATCAGTTCCTGAAACTCTTCGAGCCGCGCGGGTGAACCGTGCAACCGGCTCGTCCGGTGCTGCGCTGCGGTTTGTCTAAACACAGAGATCACAGAGCCCGAACCACAGAGATCACGGAGAAACCCAGACTTGCCGCAGAGACGCAGAGTACGCAGAGAAGCTAACCATAGAGATGTCGAGCTAGGCGTCGAGCCAGGCATTGATCGCAACACCGATTTGACCGAGGCGGTCGGTAAAGAAATGGTCGGCGCCGTCGACGATCGCGAGGCGCTTTGGCTCGGGCAGAGTCGCAAAGAGCGCTTCGATCCTGGCGCGGGCGCCGAACTGGTCGTTCGCGCCCTGAATCAGGAGCTTCGGTTTCGCGCAGGCCTGCAGGAAACTCATGTCGACGTTATCCACCGGCAGCCCCAGGCCGATCAATTTTTTGACGCGAGCATCCGCGCAGCCCACGCGCAGGCCGACCGATGACCCGAAGCTGAATCCCGCGAGCAGAAGCGGCTTGCCGGGGAATTCAACCGCCAGATAATCGAGCGCTGCGCGGACATCATCTCGTTCGCCGCGGCCGTTGTCATGCTCCCCCTCGCTTTGCCCGGTGCCGCGAAAATTAAAGCGCAGCACAGGCGCTCCGCGGTCATGCAGAGCCTTCGCGGCCTGAAAAACGACTTTGTTGTGCATCGTCCCGCCAAAGAGCGGATGCGGGTGGCAGACGACGGCGGCGAAATCCGGATCGGCGGCCGAGGATGTCCAGAGCATCGCTTCGAGGCGGCCGGCAGGGCCTGCGAGGAAGAAGTTGCGATGGAAGACGTCCGCCATGGAATCAGTCGAAGGTGGGAATCGGGCGCTCGCGCTTGTGTGAGCGCGAGTTTGAGTTTCAGTGGCTGCCTGTCTTGGGGACCCTTGCCGCGATGACATCGCCGTTCCGTTCGGCGTTCATCCATGCGACTGCAATGGACGTGAGCGGGAGGTCTGCAGCGGCTTGAGGCGAAGCGCCATTGGGCGTTTCGCTCGGCGCTTCGGCCGGGCCCTCCACACGCACCACGCGGCCAAGAATTTCGCCCGTCTTCGCCCACTCGGCCCAGGGAATCTTCGCCCGGAGCGTCTCGCCAACCTTGTACGTGCGCGTGGTCTCGAACCGGACGCCATTGTTCGAAACGTTTTGCGTCATCGACTCTTCGGGCCACTGGCTGCCCGCCGGCCGCACGAAAATCGGCAGGGCGAAGGAAAAGCGCGCGGACTTCCGGCGCTCGTCTTCCGCGGGCCGGGGAGATTCGCGCGCGGGCAACTGGAGATGGAGACCGACGTAGAAGCCGCCTTTCGCGCCGCCGTGAACGCGCGCGATGCGGGCCGGCGTTTCCGGCTGAATCGCGGCGGCCGAAGGATCGAACGGGTAAGCGACCCACACGCGCGCCTGCGGGCTGCACGGTTCGGAGCGGCGGATAAGCAGCCCTTCGCGGGATACGTCGATCGTTTCGGTGATTTCGAGGCGCATGCCGAGAGGGCCAAGCCAGCGAAGCCGCGCGGGCAAGTGGAGGCGGGCTCGAGGTGATTTCCTCAAATCGACGGGGCTGACCGATTCGGGCATGGGGGTACATCCTAGCCGCGGGGAGCGCGGAGGTCAAACGTCCAGAGCGAAGCTGTACCGAAAACGCAAACGGAAGGCCGATCCATTCGATCACCTAAAATCCATTGCGCCCTGCGGAAACCGATGATAGCTTGGGCGCAGTCGAGCAAACCAACGAGGCGCTGAATGGAAAACAGTGTGGAACGGCGCGCGGCGCGGCGTTTTTCGATGTTGCTTCCGCTGAAGGTACGGTTTTCGGCAAGCGAGGGCGTGATCGAGAAGCAGGGCGAGACGCGCGACGTCAGCTTCCGCGGACTATATTTCCTGATCGAGGCGAGCGTAGAAACCGGCAGCTCGATCGAATTTGTGCTCACGCTGCCGCAGCAGATCACGCTGGCGGGCGACGTTCACATCCGGTGCTACGCGCGGGTGCTGCGCGTCGAGCCGCACAACGGGCGGCGGGGCGTGGCGGCGCGCATCGAGCGCTACGAATTCCTTCCCGCAACCGCCTAGGATATTTTCTCCTGTTGCGCTTGCTGTGCTTTGACGCATGGCGCGGATTTCACTGCCCAAGCTAAACACAGAGGAGACACAGAAGGGACGGAGTACACAGAGAATCGGCAAAGCTTCTCCGTGTCTTCCTGGTGTGCTTTGTGTCCCCTGAGTTGAATACGGCTGGACGCAGACCCCGCACGCGGCGATGCGCGCAACTCGGGCGAACGGCTCGGCCGCAGAATTTTCTTCTCTTATTTTTCCCGCTGAAGCAAGATTCCTAATTGGAGATTCAGCATGGCGCGCAAGACTCTGCTCATCGACGCGGACGACACCCTCTGGGAAAACAACATCTTCTTCGAGAAGACGATCGATGATTTCATCACGCAGCTCGAGCACCTCGGCTATACGCGCGAATACATCCGGCACATCCTGAATGAAACCGAGCAGCGCAACATCCGGCAGCACGGCTACGGCGTGCGCAGCTTCCGGCGCTCGCTCGAAGACACGTATCTGAAACTGGCGGGAAACTCGGCGCGCCGCGAAATCGTGAAGGAAATCGAGCGAATGGCGAAGGATCTCGAAAACACGCCGCCGCACATCCTCGATGGCGTTCCGGAGACGCTGGCATATCTCGCGAAGCATCACCGGCTGATCCTGCTGACCAAGGGCGAGCCCGCGGAGCAGGCGGCGAAGGTCGAGCGCTCGGGATTGCAGTCCTATTTCGACGCGATCGAAATCGTGCTGGAAAAAGAATCGTCGACGTATGGCCGCATGATCGAGCAGTTCAAGATCGTGAAGTCGCATGGGTGGATGGTCGGCAATAGCCCGCGCAGCGACATCAATCCCGCGCTGCAATCGGGGCTGAACGCGGTGTTCATCCCGCACTCGGCGACTTGGGAATTGGAAAAGGCGGAACTCGAAAGCGGCACGGGGCGCCTGCTGATTCTTTCGGCATTTCGCGAGCTGCGCGGCCATTTCTGATCGGCCGCCGCAAGCTTCAGAGGTTGTCAGGCCAAATTGTCCACGGCGAGAGCGACCCCAGGCCTTTTGCTTATTTCCGGTCGCGGCTAAGATTCTCGTATGAATCCAGCAACGGAATTGGCGATCGACTATCGCAAAGAATTCGCCGATTTTGGCGACGTCATCTACCTGAACGTTTCGTATCAAGGTCCGCTTCCGCTGACTGCGGTGCGCGCGGCCGAAGAAGCCCTGAAGTGGAAGATGCTGCCGTTCAACATTCCCGACGCCCTGCATTTCGATCTGCCCGACCGCGTGCGGGAGAAAATCGCGCGGATCATCGGCGCGCAGCCGGACGACGTCGCCATCACGACGGGAGCGAGCGCTGGCGCGGCGTGCGTCGCGGCGGGCCTCGACTGGCAGCCGGGCGATGAAGTCCTGATCGGGCAGCGCGAGTTTCCGATTCATTATTCGAGCTGGCTGCCCTACGAGCGCGCGGGCAAGCTCGCGATGCGTAAGGTCTCGCCGGCCGGCCGTTTCATTACCGCGGACGACTACGTCCGCGCGATCGGCCCGCGCACGCGAATCGTGTCGGCGAGCCTCGTGCGATTCAACGACGGCGCGCGGCTCGATGCGGCGCGCGTGGCGGAAGCGTGCCATGCCGTGGGTGCGATGCTGCTGCTCGACGGAAGCCAGTGCACGGGCGCGATGCCGATGACGGTCGCGGAGTTGGGCGCCGACTTCATCGTTTGCAGCGGGTACAAATGGCTGCTCGGTCCGTATGGCACGGGATTTTTCTGGGTCGCTCCCGAGGCGGGCGAGCGGCTGACGACCGGGCCTCTCAACTTTCAGGCGCTCGAAGGCGCGCGGAATTTCAGCGACCTCCCGGCGGAGAGTCTGCGCGTGGTTCCGGGAGCGCGCCGCTGGGACGCCGCCGAAACGGCGAACTTCACGAATCTAGCGGCGCTCGATGCATCGCTCGATCTAGTTCTCGCAGCGGGCGTCGAAGCGGTCGCGTGCCACAACCAGGCGCTCGTGGGCCAGATCATCGAACGCTTGCCCGGCAGCCACTGCGTGCTTGCCTCTCCGGCGGAACGCGAGCGGCGCGGGCCCTACGTCTGCATCGCCGGCCGCGACCCAAGCGAGACCGCCGCGCTCTTCGAAAAGCTGCAAGCGAATCGCATCTTCGTCAGTCTGCGCGAAGGAGCGATTCGCATCGCGCCCTATCTCTATAACACGCCCGAGCAGATTTCCCGGATGATGGATCTGCTCGCCTTTTAGCTCAAATTAAGTGGTCGCACAAAAAAAACGGCCCGGAACCAATCGTTCCGGGCCGTTTCCTTCGCTTGCTACTTACGCGGCGACTGCGTGCTTTGCGAGTGCTGGTGCAATCATCTTGACTTCGATCTTCCGCGGCAAGGCTGCCACGGCGATCGGAGCCGTGATTTCGAGCACGCCGTTCGCGTACTCGGCGGTCAGTTTCTCTGGAACCACGCCTTCGGGCAGCGTGATCGTCCTTTCGAACACGCCATATGCAACTTCCTGCTCGAACAGCTCAACTTCCTTGATGTTGCGAGTGAATTTCCGCTCGCCGTGAATCGTGAGTAGGTTCCCCTGTGCATGAATCTGGAGCTCTTTGGGTTCAATGCCCGGCAGCGTCACGTGGCAAACATACTTCTTCGCTTCTTTGTCCACGTAGGATTCCACTGCTGGGGTGAAATTGAACTCCCTCGCATAGGCAGGCAGCTGGAATTGCGACTGCTCTACCCATGGCTTGCCGTTCAGAATTCGGTTGAACATCTCATCGAATTCCCGGCGGAAACCAAACAACTCATCATATAGATTTCTCATGACCACTCCTCCTCGCCTCACCAGAGGCGATCAGCCATTGCATTTTGGAGGCAGCGGCAAGGCCGAAGAATCTTCCGGCCCGATGGCCGGTGCGTCGAAACAGCTGGCGCTTTACGTGTGGTTCAGTCTTGCCGCTGTTTCACATAAGAAGGCGATGATCTGCCAAGGTCAAACCTTCTTGAGGCAGAGCCGATGGCCTAACCGTTCTTTTCTTTCTCGGTGGTCTCGCAGCTCATTCCCTTTGGTGATCTTCCCCTCTTCGATTCCCTCTTACTGCTGCGCGCACGCAAAGTCGGTGAGCGTTGTCACGCCTCAACGTGACTGGAGTCACGCACCGTTGCCTTTCTTGTAGCTGCGGGGACACCCGATCAGAACATGGGCATGGTGATGTCGCCCCAGAAACTGCGACGAGGCGGAATCAGGACGTTGTCAACCACAGGATTCGCGCCGTTGACGTAGGCGATGACGACCGGGGTCATCTTGGCGGAGAGGTCGGTGACCTTCGAGACGGGTAACTGGGTATCACCGGGCTCATCGACGCGAGAAAAGACTACTTTGTAGTCGTCCTGAGGGCTGCCCATGATCCGGTTCTTGTGGCGCGGATCGACGGATGGGACGGCAAACCCGAGCCAGGAAGTGATGCGGCGCACGGAAACTTTGCTGAACATGCGGTGATCCGTGTCCACATCGGCAAACATGCTTACCATGCCGTAGTCGTTGGGAAGCAGATGAGCCGTGAAGGCGGCACCTTGCTCTTTCTCGAGCGCAGTGCGGACTCGATCGTCCTGCAGCGCTGCGGAGACAACTTGCTGAATTCGATCGGGCGGCGTAGGCCAGATCGCGATCGCGAGCGTGCGATCCTGCGGAAGCAGATCGGTTGACGTATGGGCGATCGTATCGCGCCGTAAAGCCAGCGCCCCGCCGAGAACCAGCACGACGATCACCGCGCTCGAAGCTGCGAGGGCCAGCCCGCGATTCGGAATCCAGCCGAAGAACAAACGGAACAGCTTGCCGCCAGGATTTCCGGGCAGGAACATGCCGGTGCGCTTGCGATATTCGGCATACTCGGGGTGCGCCGCTTCGACCTGCTTTTCCTCGAAGCGGGCCAGAAAATAGTAGAGGAAGAGCATGCCGAGATAGAGGACGAGGATGATGATGCGCGGCCAGATCGTGAGCAGTCCGAAGCCCGCCACCGCCAGGCTCGCGTAAAACGGATGGCGAATGTACTTGTACATCCAGCCGGTGGCCGCCCTGTGCTTGAAGAGCTTGGTGCCGTATACCTGCACGGCGCAGATCAGCGCGGCCAGCAATCCCAGACCGAAAGCCCAGGAGCCGACTCGCCAGCGCATGAACTCGAGCGCGCGGCTGGTCGTGATCACCGAATGCGGCAGAAAGAAAGCTTCCATCCATGCGGTTGCGCGCCAGCGATGCAGTCCTTGTAGCGTGGGCGCGTAGAGCGAATACCAATAGAACGCGAACGGGCTGATCATAATGACCACTTCGATCATCACCAGCCCGTAGAGCGCCGAGGCCAGCCACTTGAGAACTTTCTTCATGGAGCACGCCCCTTTTTTTGTCAAGCGCGGTGGAAGATCGCGGAAGAAAAAATCTTGGCCGATGGCCCGGCGAAAGCCCCCGTTTTTCGCCGCAAATGCCCTGTCCTCGGGGCCTCTCTTAGCACACGAAATACCGGACGTCAAACGGAGGCACAATCGCAAATCGCGACGGAAGTCGCCCAGCCGAGCCACGAGTAGCGTTGCCACCGGCAGGACTTTCTCCTGATCCGGGCAGGCCGCAGGCCGTGTATAATTTGGCCCGATTCCGGCACCGCTTGATGGAGGCGCCCGCCATGGCCAACCGCCCGTCGGTCAGTTCTTTCGCGATTTCTCGGCGTTCTCTGTTGGGTCTGTTGGGCGCCGCTGGAGGCGCGCTGACGCTCGGCGGCGTCGCGCGGCGCGCGGAGGCTGCTCAAGAATCCGCTGCGATGCCCTCATTCACCGGCCCTGGCGCCAACCCGTATTGGAATTCGGTTGGCCCGTATGTTTCGGAGCCGCAGAAGTCGCCTCTGCTCCTGCTCACGGACCGCGGTGTGCAGCTAGAAACGCCGCGCTCTTATTTCCAAACGGCCATCACTCCCAATCACGTGTTTTACGTTCGATGGCATCTCGACGAAATTCCGAACGCCGTGGATTTGCAGAAGTGGCGGTTACAGGTGGAGGGAAACGTCGCGAAGCCGATTTCGTATAGCCTCGCCGACCTGATCCACAAATTCCCGGTCGAAACCATCGCCGCCGTCAATCAATGTTCAGGCAACAGCCGCAGCCGTTTCGAGCCACGCGTGGCCGGAGGCCAGTGGGGCAACGGCGCGATGGGCAACGCCCAATGGACCGGCGTCCGGTTGCGCGAGCTTATTCGCGCTGCCGCGCCAAAGAGCGGCTCCGTGCAGGTGCAGTTTCAAGGACTTGAGACCGGGCCGGGGCCTGAAGGCCTCGGATCGCATTTCTTCCAGAAGTCGTTCGATATGGACAATCCCGTCCTCGATGAATGCGTGGTCGCGTACGCGATGAACGGCGAGCCGCTTCCGATGCTCAACGGATTCCCGGCCCGGCTGGTCGTGCCCGGCTACTTTGCGACTTACTGGACGAAATGCCTAAGCTGGATCCGCGTGCTGGACAAAACGGACGATAACTTCTGGGTGAAAAGCGCATATCGCATTCCGGATACGCCGCGAGGAAATACGACTCCCGAAGACGTGAAGGCCGGCGGCGTCAAGATGATCCCGATCAATCGCATGCCGGTGCGGTCGTTTCTCGTCTCGCCGGACGGCGATTCGAAAATTCCGGCGGGAATGCCCGTTCGAGTGCGCGGCATCGCCTTTAGCGGCTATGGCGGCATAACGAAAGTGGATGTCTCGGCGGATGGGCTGAAAACGTGGCAACCCGCGCGGCTCGGAGAGGACCTGGGGCGCTATTCCTTCCGGACGTGGGAATTTACCTGGACGCCGAAAGCTCCCGGGCGCTATACGGTCGCCGTGCGCGCGACCGACGGCGCCGGAAACACGCAACCGGACGAGGGCGTTTGGAATCCGGGCGGTTATCTCTGGAACAAGATCGAGCGGCAGGATTATTTCGTCGGCGTCGCCGAGTGAGAGGAGGAACTCCCGTGCGATTGGTGAAACGCTACTTCGCGTTACTTCTCGGCGGCTCGGTCACGATCGCTCTGGCTGCGGGACTCCTTTTCGCTCAGGTCGAAAAGGGGAATTACGCGCCGGCGACGCTCGGCCAAGTCCAGCAGCCCGCTCCGGCAACGCTTACCGACGATTCTGTCTATCAGGTTTCGGCCTATCCGCAATATGCTCCTGAGCTGGCGGAAGGAGAAGGGCGCGCCGAAACCGCGAGCTTCTGCAACTTGTGCCACAGCACGCGCTACATCACCATGCAGCCGCCGCTGCCCGCGGCCACGTGGGAAGCCGAAGTCACTAAGATGCGCAAGACGTTTGGCGCTCCGATCCCCGACGCGTCCGCTACGCTGATCATCAAATATTTGCAGACTCACTACACGCCGGACACGCGCAAAGAATAGCGCGTCTCGGGTCGCCAGTTCACATTGTTCCGGTTTTGGAAAAGCGCCTCAAGTATTCGTGGGTCTTCTGAAGGAGTTCGTCGAGATCCACACTCTCGCCCCTCTCGACTCGTTTGGAGATCATCGTGAGCGCGTTGATTTGAAGCGTCGTACTCTTGAACCGCAGCGTTGGGTCCGTGCCATATTCATCCGTTACCATCACCCACCTAAGTGGCAGTTCGCCCGCCAAGACATCGCCAAAGGCGACGCCCAGGCTCTGTAGCTCGTATGTCTGCGTCTTGGCGAACGCTTTATCATCGATCAGTCGCTGAAGAACTGTCAGATCACTCGCATTTTTCTTGAGCGTGGGCACCCCGTACCGTTGTTTAACCGCAGCGGCGATTATCGCTCTCTGCCGATCCAATCGCGTCATGTCGGCCTGCGAAAGATCGTCGAACCGAGGCGCAGCAGGGTGCGGCGTTTCTTGTTTGGATAAACCTAAGGGGCCGAAGAGCATCACGGCCAAAAGCACCTTTATCACGTGCCTAGACTCCGCTTACCGCTTGCTGAGTTCTGTCGAAGCTTGCTTGACGCTAATCGATCAGCCGTCTACGGCTTGTACTGGTCGAACAACTTCTGGTAGTCGTGATTGTTCTCGTCGCAGATGTATTCCTGCAAATACCATTCGGGATGAAGCGTGAAGGTGCCGACCTCGGTCCACGGCGCCGCGAAGACGTTGGGATCGTCGATCGTCGCTGAATATTTCAGCGTGTCGTATGAGATGCGCTCGAATCGCTCCACTACGTGGTACGCGGTGGTGTGGCGATACTCGCCGACCGACACTTTGTCGTTGAAGCCGATCGCGTCCACCACCAGCGTGTCGCCATCCCAGTAGCCAACGGAATTGCCCATCCATGTGGGATCGAGATCCTTCGGGTGCCCGCGGCCATCGGTCGGGACCACGCGGAAATATTCGCCTGCTTCGTAGAGGATCACCACCTCGGTCGCGTTCTGGACGATCTGGATCGGATACGGCTCGCCGATCACATCCGGCACGCCGCGTGGCAGGCAATGCTCGCCCAGCGAAAACGTGTACTCGGGCCCCACATGATATTTCTCGGCGCCTGGCTTCAGCTTGATTTCGTCGACTACGTTGATCGAATGGTATGGCGCGATGTAAATCCCGTTGAGGTCGGGATGGCCATCGGGCATACGCGGGACGGGCTTGCTGGCGAGGGAATCGTCCGCGGCGAGAGTGACCTCGACGGGCGCGGGCGTTGTGCCGGCCACGAGCACGGTCACGGATTGCGTGTTGGCGAGTTTGCCGCCGAAGCCAAACACACGCAGGATGTACGTCGTCGTGACGCGCGGCGTCACCATGCGGCTGTCGCGCGCGGCCACGATGCCGATGCCCGGGTCGAGGGTGATGCGGTCTGCGTTTACTGCGGCCCACGCCAGCGTGACGGATTGCCCCGGCTGGATCGCCCCGGGGCTCACGGTGAAGCTGTCAATGTGCGCCGCCGGCCCGACCGGGAAGCCGTCGCGCGGCAACGGGCGCTGAGCGGGCGCCTGTTGGGATGGCGCTTGTTGCGCTGCTGCGCCGGATGCCAACGCCGCCGCGAGCGCGATCGGAAGCACGATCTGAATTTTCCTGGGAATGTTCATGTGTCACCCGCGCAAGAGAATCCTCGCGCATCCTATGCTCCTCTCGGGCTGGACACAACGAATTTTCACCGGCCGGGGCAGGCGCCGTGGCGGAGAGGTCAAAGGCCGCACTCGCTATCTGCGACCCTTCCGTGCTTTTTCGGAATTTTTCGTGAGATGCCAGGCGTCGCACCAGGAGCATCGATAGGCGCGAAGGTCCTTCGGCGCATTGGCGGTTGCAATCTGGTGGGCGGCGGTGGCCAGGGCTTCGCCTTCGGTTGCGTACTTGCGCTTGCCGGTCACCGGGCATTTCGATTCGTCGTCCACTGCGAGCCCTTTCGGGATTCGATGTCAGGTTTGGAAGCAAGTACTTCGGGAACTCGCCTAAATCGTGTTCAGCCTTGCACTCGAGGCTCCGCCAAGGCTACTTGCGTCTGCGGAGGATGTCCTCGGACCAGCCACCAGTTGGCGATCGCGATCAGCGCGGTCACGATCATCAGCAAAGCCTCGGTGCGGTCCAATTGGCTCAGGAGCGCGATCGAAACTACGATTCCGAATATGGCGACGGGCACGCCGAACGGCACGCGCATGGCGTCCGTCTCGGGGCGCGTCCGCCTCAGCTTGATCATGGATGCGCAGACGCTCACATACATCACCACCGCGGACGCAGTGGACAACACCAGCGCGACGTAAAAGCCGCCGGTGACCGCGAGCACCCAAACGAGGCCCGCGTACCAGACGATCGCTGTCGTCGGCGTGTGGAATCGCGGGTGCAGCCGCGCGAGAAAGCCCGGAAATTCGCCCTGCGCCGAAAGCGAATAGGCGAGCCGCGGCGCGTGCAGCATCACGCTCGAAACATGCCCGCTCGTTGAAATCATCACTGCAATCGCAATGAAGATCGCGCCGGCCGGTCCCAGCAGAACCAAGGCCACATCCGCCACCGGCCGGTCACTCGTGCTCGTCCCAATCGTGGCCACGGTGACGAACTGGATCAGCGTGTAAATCACCATCACCATCACGAGGCTCGCTCCCAGCGCGAATGGCATCGTGCGCTTCGGATCCTTCACCTCTCCGCCAGGAATGATGGCGTATTCGAAACCTCCGTAGGCAAAGACGAGCAGCAACAGCGAGGTCAGCCACGGCCGCGGCCCTGGAGCTGTGATTTCGGAAAGATGGATGGCCTGGAAATGATGCCCGAAGAGAGCCACGCCCAGCACGATCAGTAGGACGAGCGGCAGCGTCTTCGCCACAATCAGCGCGCTGCTTAAGCCGGCGCCATGGCGCGCGCCGAAATAGTTCACCAGGGCGGGCACTCCGATGAGGAGCGACAGGAAAAGAACGCGCAGCAATCCGCGGCCCGCTTCGGGGAAAACGCCCGCCAGGTAAACCACGAAGAGATTGGCGTTCGCGGCCGCCGCGGCGATGATCGAAAACAGCGAGAACCAGCCAACCTGCAGCCCGATGAACCGCCCGAAGAGCGTCCGGGCATACAGATAGGCGCCGCCGGGCTCGGAAAATTGCGATGCGACCTCAGCCATCGCGGCCATGATGCATGCGACTGGGATCACCGCGAAGATCATCGCGGCCGGGCTGGCCCGGCCGAGCAAACGGTTCAATTCGCCGGGCAGGCCGAAGATTCCGCTGCCGATGATGCAGTTGAGCACCAGGCCGGTCATCGCCCAGCGCCCCAGCGAACGCACGAAGTTCACGCGAGATCTCCTGTAGGATCGAGGGGCGGAGAATAGCACCGAATTCCGGTCGGGCGATAGCTCGATGACTTTCCGAGGGGAAAGAAGTAGGCGGATCGCGTCTCCTTGAGCAACGCGAATCTAAACTCTCGTTGATTCAGAGCACTATCCGTTTTAGCGTGAATCTGGAAATGGATTCTGCAATCTGCTTTTAGCTGCAAAGGGACCAGCAATCATGCGCACAATCAGGAGTGTCGCGACCGCCGTTGCCCTGCTCGCGGTTTCCGGGTTCTCCTCGCCCGCGCAAGCAGCAGGGAACGCGATGCTCCACGCCGACAACGGCGCTCTGGTGGACTCTGAAGGCGTGCCCGTGCAGTTGCGTTGCGTGAATCTGAGCCCGTGGCTCGACCCGGAGCCTTACCTTATTGGAAAGGCGCTGCGCGGGTTGACGCGCTCTCCGTCAGAGTTGAAACAAAAACTTGCGGATCTCGTTGGTCCCGCCGAAGCGCAGGTTTTTTGGCGGCAGTGGGAAGATACGTTCATCACGCGAGCGGATTTCGCTCGGCTTAAGCAGCAAGGATTCGATTGCGTCCGCCTTCCCATCAACTACAAGACCATCGTCGAAACCTCGCCAGACGGCGCGATCGCGCTCGACGATGCCGGGCTCGCGCCAGTGGATCACGCCGTCGCATGGGGCGCAGAGTACGGCATTTACGTGATCTTGGATCTTCATGCCGCGCCCGGCGGCCAGAATCCGGCCTCGACCGTAGCGGACGTGCCATCCAGCGATGCGGTTGCAAACCTGTGGCTCGTGCCGGACGCACCCGCCAATCAGAAAATGACCGTGGAGTTGTGGCGGGCCCTTGCAGCGCGTTACGTAAAGGCCGGCTCAGTCGGCGGATACGATTTGCTGAATGAGCCCGCGCTGCCTTCCGCCGTGTCGAAAGATCAACTCATCAAGCTCTATAGCGCCATCACCGCCGCCATCCGCTCCGTTGATCCCGATCACATGATCATTTTCGAAGGCAACGATTACGACCACGATTTCTCGTTCTTTCCTCCTCCGGCGGACGCGAACGTGATGTACGAGTTCCACGAATATTCGCTACTCAACCGCGCCTGGCGCACGCCGAACCAGAAGGCGCTCGGACCGTTCCTCGATCTGCGCGCGAAGACGCACATGCCTCTGTGGCTCGGCGAATTCGGAGAGGGCACGTTGGACTGGCAGGCGCAGATGGTGCAGCTCATGAAGGCCAACGGCATCGGATGGGCCGTCTGGCCGTGGAAGCGCATCGATCTCGAGAATAATCACCCGGTGATCGAGAGCATCACGATGCCGGACGCGTGGGAAAAGCTTTTCAGGTACCTCGTGGGCGCGTGGTTCAGCGGCAAGCCTTCCCGAGCCGCAGCCGAGCAAGGCATGGCGCAGATGCTCGAGGCCATCCGCACACAGAATTGCACTGAAAACGTGGCCCTGGCGAAGACGCTGGCGGGGCAATGACTCGACTGTGGCTCGGGAGGCTAAAACATCTTCCAAAACATCGCGAGCATCGCCACTGCCAATCCAACCAGAATCAGGATTACAAAGAACCGGATAAAAACGTGGGGAATCGCGGGAATTGGCCGGAGGGGCTTTTTCGGCGGAAATGGCGGGTCGAGAACGCCTGTCGCAGTGTGTTTCCTTGGCGGACCACCGAAACGACTACCGGCCGCTTGGGGTTCAAGCTCTTCTTCGCGCCTGATGAATTCATGAGGCATCGAAGCAGGATATTACACCCCTCCGCGGGGGGCCGTCCATGGGGCGGCCCGTGTAAACGTGAATCCTAATCTGCTAAACTGAATCGAATTAAGGGCATCCGCGAGTTCCACCGGGCGGGCGACTCCGCGGCAGCTACCTCAAAACAGGACGTGACTGAATTGACGGCAGCCAACAAACCGTTGGTATCGGCAGGCGCGCCCAGCGCGGGCGGCCAAATCGGCGAGCGCCTCCTCGACCGCATCGGCAATACGCCCATGATCCGCCTCGAACGCACCGGCAAGGAATATCCCAACGTCGAGATTCTCGCCAAGGCCGAGTGGTTCAATCCCGGCGGCTCGGTGAAAGACCGAGCCGCGTACGCGATGATCCGCGATGGCGAACGCTGCGGCGCTCTGCGCCCCGGAAAAGTGATTCTCGACGCGACCAGCGGCAACACGGGCATCGCCTACGCCATGATTGGCGCGGCGCTCGGCTACAAAGTGAAATTGTGCCTGCCGTCGAGTGCATCGCCTGAGCGGAAACAGATTCTCGCCGCGTATGGCGTCGAAATCGTCTTTACGCCCGGTGACGAAGCCACGGACGGCGCGATCCGCCGCGTGCGCGAAATTTACCAGGCCGATCCCGAAAAATACTTTTATCCAGATCAGTACAGCAATCCCGCCAATCCTGCGGCGCACTACGCGACGACCGCCCCAGAAATCTGGGAGCAGACGCAAGGGCGCATCACACACTTTGTCGCCGGCCTCGGTACCAGCGGCACGTTCGTTGGGACGACGCGCCGCCTCAAGGAATTGAACCCGAAGATTCGCTGCATCAGCATGCAGCCGGATTCGGGCTTTCACGGCCTCGAGGGGCTGAAGCATATGCCTACGAACCTCGTCCCCGCGATCTACGATCCCGACGTTGCCGATGAGAATATGGAAGTCCGCACCGAAGATGGGCAACAGATCGCCCGCCGGCTGGCGCGCGAAGAGGGAATTCTGGTGGGCGTAAGTGCGGGCGCAGCGCTTTGGGCGTCTCTCGGCGTAGCGCGGCGTTTGCCAAAGGGCGAGCATGCCGTGATCGTCACGGTCTTCCCGGATGCGGGCGAAAAATACCTGAGCGATCGATTCTGGAGCGAGGAATGAGCGCCGCACCGCTGAAGGTGCGCGACGAAATGCTGCGCCGGATTCACGCGCATGGCGTCGAAACCTATCCGCACGAGTGTTGCGGAGCGCTGCTCGGCCGCGACGGCGACGACACGCGGGAAGTGATCGACCTGGTGCCGCTCGCGAACCGCCGTGACGATTCGCCACGTAACCGCTTCGAAGTCACGCCGGATGATGTGCGCCTGGCCGAAAAGACAGCTCGCGAAAAGAAGCTCGAGCTGATCGGATGGTATCATTCGCACCCGGACGCGCCGGCGCGCCCCAGCGAATACGATCGGGATCACGCCTGGCCCTGGTATAGCTATATTATTGTGAGCGTTCAGAAGGGCGAGCCGAAGGATACGACGTCCTGGCGGCTCCACGACGACCGTGCCGGCTACGATCCGGAAGCCATCGAGATCATCGTGCATACCTCAAGCATCTAATCGGGCGAGGCAGCCTGGGGACCACAGGAGGAAGTGAATGGCAGTAAAGGTGATCATTCCCACGCCGTTGCGGGCGTACGCAGGGAAGCAGGAGAGCGTCGAGGTGCAGGCAAAGACCGTGGCGGAAGCACTTACGGCGCTCACGGGCACGTTTGGGGAGCTAAAGAAGCACCTTTTCTCCGATGACGGGCGCTTGCGCAGCTTCGTGAATGTATACGTGAACGACGAAGACATCCGCTACCTCCAAAAGGACCAGACGCAGGTCCGTGAGGGCGATACGATCAGCATCGTGCCGTCGATTGCCGGCGGCGCACGAGTTTAACGGGCGATCGAAACGGGGAGATTTTTCCATGGCAGCAAAAATAGGAATTCCTGAAACGCCATCAAAGGCCAGTCCGGCCGTCACACTCTCGAAAGAAGAGGTGATGCGCTACAGCCGCCACCTGATCATGCCCGAGGTGGGCATGGATGGTCAGCTGAAGCTGAAGCAAGCCAAGGTCCTGTGCATCGGGACGGGGGGGCTCGGCGCGCCGCTGGGTTTGTACTTAGCGGCAGCGGGCGTGGGCCGCATCGGCCTGGTCGATTTCGATGTAGTGGATTCGACGAACCTGCAGCGCCAGGTTCTTTTCGGGACAAGCGATGTCGGCCGTCCGAAAATCACAGCCGCAGCGGATCGCCTGCGCAATCTGAATCCCGACATCCAGATCGACACGTTCGAGACGCATCTCTCGATCGACAATGCGCTCGACATCATGAAGGACTACGACATCGTCGTCGACGGGACGGACAATTTCCCGACACGCTATCTTGTCAACGACGCGTGCGTGATGCTCGGCAAGCCCAACGTTTATGGGTCGATTTTCCGCTTCGAAGGCCAGATCACGATTTTCGGCTATCCGGACGGCCCGTGCTACCGCTGCCTGTATCCTGAACCGCCCCCGCCCGGACTCGTTCCGTCGTGCGCCGAGGGCGGAGTGCTGGGCGTGCTGCCGGGAATCGTCGGCACAATCCAGGCTGCCGAGACGCTGAAGCTCATCATCGGCAAGGGCGACCCGCTGGTGGGCCGCTTGCTGCTCTTCGATGCGCTCGCCATGAAATTCCGCGAGCTGAAGCTGCGCAAGAATCCGGATTGCCCCGTGTGCGGCACGCATCCGACGCTCACAAAGCTGATTGATTACGCCGAATTCTGCGGAATTCGAGGCGAGGAGGCCCCAGTAATGGCAACGAATATTCCGGAGATTACCCCGCGCGACCTGAAATCGCGCCTCGATCGCGGCGACGATCTCTTCATTTTGGATGTGCGCGAGCCGCACGAATACCAGATCTGCAACCTCAATGGCCACCTCATCCCGCTCGGAGAGCTTTCGCGCCGCGTCAATGAACTCGATAGCTCACGCGAGATCATCGCGCACTGCCGCAGTGGAAAGCGCTCCGCGGACGCCGTCGAGTTCCTGCAGAAGGCGGGCTTCCGCAAGATATGGAACTTGAAAGGTGGTATTCTCGCGTGGTCGGATGAAGTCGATTCGTCGATGCCAAAGTACTGACCCCCAAAGCTTTTTTCGGAGGATTGACCGAATGGCGGCAACAAAGCTCACGGTTAGGAATGACGGTTCGGTGAAAGTCGAAGGCGACTTCGAGATCGTCGACGCCGAAGGCAAGGCATTCGGGCTTGGCGGAAGGCCCAACGCCGCGCTTTGCCGCTGCGGCCATTCCGAAACGAAGCCGTTTTGCGACGGTTCGCACAAGAAAGTGAATTTCCAGAGCGTGATCCATGCCTTCGATCTTCCGCCCGTAACTCCGAAGGCATAGTTGACTTCTGTGTAAGAAGCGCCTAGTCCTGTAACATTTCTACCCCGCCCTATACCCAGGGACTGGACGCTCGCATCAAGCCGCTGGAGCAGTTGGTTCCCCGTATCGGTTGTGGCAAAAGCACTTACGTAGTACCAGAACTAGTCAATAGATCGGCCCTGCAGTTGCACGTCTTAGCAACGGGCAGGTGTACGT
>JBAPOM010000316.1:0-5144 GCA_049279635.1 Candidatus Acidiferrales bacterium | reverse complement strand
CTCAAAACCCTACTCCAAAAGGGGCGCCCCTTTATATCGCGTCGGATAACGGCGTAGCTGAGACAGGCGTGATAGTTAGATGAAACGAGTGGTCTGGATCCTGATATTTCTCGCAGCCATGCTACTGAGCGCATGGATTGTGATCTTCTCTGATTTGAATCTCAAAGATGATCCCATCGCGGCTCGCCTGGCACTCGCCTACTATGCTTTCCAATGCCTCGGTCCCTTTTGGATGCTCTACGACTGGTTCATCCGAAGACAGAAAAAGCACTGGAAGCCCTTTCTGTGGCTTTTCTTCGTGCCGCTGGGATTCCTCTGGTATCGTTTCAACGAATACATACCGACTAGATTGGGCGATCCCACCCGCCCATAATGCGTTGAGCCTGGCGAGGTCGCGCGCAGTCAACTGCTGGTAAGTCGGATAACCGCACATTTCCTCTGCGAGTCAACAAATCGACTTTCCCGGGCGTGCGCCGCGGCTACTCGTCGTGCGGATTCTTGAACTCGAACGGAATGCGCACCACAGCCTCGATATCGACCGGCACGCCCGCGCGCTTTCCCGGCAGGAATTTCCATCGCGCGAGCGCGGACATCGCGTTTTTGTCGAGGCGCGGATCGAGGCTGCGCATCAACTGAATACTGTCGACCGAGCCGTCCTTGCGGATGATCGCGTAGAGGACCACCTCGCCGTCGATATGCTCCTTGATCGCATCCTCGGGATACTCCGGATCGACCTTGACGATCGGCTCGGGGCCCGACAGCACGCCCTTCGGCCGGTACGGCGGCCGCGGGTCCTCGTCGAGTTGCGCGAAACTCAAGCCCCAGCTTCCGCTCTCGCTGGTCAGATTGGGCAGGTCGATGCGCATCGAGTGGATTTCCTTGCCTCCGAAGATAGCTTCCGGCGGCTCGTTCGGGTTGAGCGCCGCGACATTCGCAGGGCCCCGCCGGTAGTTCGCCGACGGATCAGTCGGCATCATCGGCTGCAGGATCAGCCCGCGATGCACGGGCGCGAGGCCACCGCCTGCCGAGCGCGGGCTTCCGCCGCTCACGCTGATCGCCGCCGGCAGTTCGCTATTGCCGGCCCCGCCCGCCATGGCGGAAAGATTTCCCGTCCCGCCGTTTGCTCCGGCTGACGCACCCTCGCCCGTCGCAGCCGAGCCTTTGCCTTCGCTCGCGCCCGTGGCGCCGTGCGCCGTGCCGCCGGGGGCTCCCGGCTTGGCATCCGGCCCCATCGAAATCCGCGCTGCGAGATTACCCTGCGGCACGCTGACAACCGGAGCGGGCGGCGCCGGAGTGGCGGAAAGCGCGATCAACCGCCGCGCGCTGGCATCGCCCGCGCTCTCCGCAATTTCCGGCGCGGCAGCCGGATTCTCGCGCGCGACGCGCTGGCGCGCGACCGGCCTCGACATCGGATTGATCGGGATTTGCGGGCGCGCGATATCCACCTGCGATTGCGCGATATTCAGCGGCCCGGAATTTTTCTCGTTGTTGGCAACTTCCGGTGCGGCCACGTCCTGCACCTTGCGCTGCTCGATCTTCGGCGCGACCGCCGTGGGCACCACGGGAATCCTGAGCTTCGGCTGCTCGTTTGCCGCCCACTCAACGATATTCGGCAGCGGCGTGACGATCTTCGGCGGCGCGGCCGGCGCATCCGGCTGGATCAGCGTCTGCCGCGGATGCGTCACCTTCACGGGAACCGAGAGAATCGTTTGCCTCGGATGATACACATCCTCGCCGCGTTGGACCGGCTGCTTGCTCGCGTCATCCGCTTTCTTCGGCGGCCGGCTTGGCCTCATCGCGGCTCGCGGCAGCGAAATTTTTGGCAGGTCGGGCGGATCGTACACATCGTATTCGATCTGGACGGGCGCGAGCGTCGGCCGCGACTGCGGCAGAAAGCCCCAGATCGGCAGAATCAGCAGCCAGACGGCCACGCCATGCCAGAGGCACGACGCCAGAAATGCCTTCGCCGGCGGTTTCCCCTCCACCCAATCGACGCGCAGCGGGGGGCCTTCGGGAAGTTCGCCATTCTTCGGCGCTCTTGGCCCCGTGAAAAAAACGCGCACGCTGGTGACGAACTCTTGCTGCGGCGATTCCCAGTCGATCGCCAGATCGAGCCTCGGCAGACGCGAGTGTGGCGGAAGTTCCTCGATGGAACCCTTGAGGGGATGCGGATCGCCCTGGAGGAGGGGGTGCATGGGTCCGGCCATTATACGCGTCCGGCCTGGGAAGGCCAGAAGGGTCAGATGCGGGCGGTCAGGCGGCGGCTGCCAGGCAATAGAAGCTGAGCGCGGCGTCGCCCTGCTCGAGGACGCGGGTGCGTTCGAGGCGCGTAAATCTTTCCGGGAGTTCAACTTTCGAGGAATGCTCGACGATCACCAGGCCTTGGGGCGCCAGCAAATGCGATTCATCGAGAAATTCGAGCACGAGCAGCTGCTCTTCCTGACCCTGGTAGGGCGGGTCGAGAAAGACGAAATCCGCCATCCGGTGCCGCGCCGCCAGCTTCTCAAGGGCCTTCGAGGCCGGCATCGCCATCACTTCGGCCGTGCCGGTGGCACCGAGCGCCTTGAGGTTCTCCTGAATCAGCCGGGCGCTCGCCGCGTGCTCTTCGACCAGGACCACCTCTTTCGCGCCACGGCTGATTGCCTCGATGCCGATCGCGCCCGTCCCAGCGTAGAGGTCGACGAACAGCGAATCCGCCACCGCCGGCCCCAGGATATTGAACAGCGTCTCGCGCAAACGGTCGCTCGTTGGCCGCATCCGGAGTTTGCCCGGGCCCTTCAGCTTCCGGCTCCCGAATTTTCCGGCGATGACACGCATCGTTTTAGTTGGGGGGGCAGCGCGGGGCAAAAACGAAGAGAGATTCTTCGCTTCGCTCAGAATGACGGCGCGAATCGCTTCCTTGCCTCCGTGCTTCCTTGCTTCCCTGCTTTCTATCCCACCGACGCTAATTGATACCGCGCGCGCCACGTCGGGCTCACCGCTTCCAATCGCCTCACAATCTCCTCGGCCTGCGCCGGATTCTCGGCAATCGCAAACGCCTCGCGCCGCGCCATCTCCAGAATTTCGTGGTCGCGCAACGGCTGCGCAAACGAAAACGCCGCATCGCCGCTCTGCCGCGTGCCGAAAAATTCTCCCGGGCCGCGCTGCTTCAAATCGCGCTCGGCAATTTCGAATCCGTTCGACGTCGCCACCATCGTCTCAATCCGCTCCCGCGCATCTCCAAGGATTGTTTTCGGCGCCACAAGGACGCAATACGATTTCTCTTTTCCTCGCCCGATCCGCCCGCGAAGCTGGTGCAGTTGCGCCAGCCCGAAGCGGTCCGCGTGCTCGATCACCATCACGGTCGCATTCGGTACGTCCACACCAATCTCGATCACCGTGGTCGCCACCAGAATCTGCAGCTCGCCGCGGCGGAACTGCTCCATCACCGAATCTTTGTCGTCGTTTTTCAGCCGGCCGTGGAGCAGGCCCACGCGCAGCTTCAGGAAAACATTCTTCGCCAGCCGCTCGTATTCCGCCGTCGCCGCTTTCAGCTCCTGCTTCGACTCCTCGATCACCGGATACAATACATACGCCTGCCGGCCCTTCGCGATTTCACGCCGCAAAAATTCCCAGACTCCCGGCAACTGCGCGTCCGCCGTCCAGCGCGTGTCGATCGGCGTGCGCCCTGGCGGCATTTCGTCGATCACCGAAAGATCGAGGTCGCCATAGAGTGTCAGCGCGAGCGTCCGCGGGATCGGCGTCGCCGTCATCACGAGGACGTGCGGCGACGCGCCCTTCTCGATCAGCCGCTTGCGCTGCAGGACGCCGAAGCGATGCTGCTCGTCGACAATCGCGAGGCCCAACTTGTGAAATTTCACCGGGTCTTCGATCAGCGCGTGCGTGCCGACCACCAGCTTCGTCTCGCCGCTTTCGATGCGCGCCAGCGCTTCTTCGCGTTCGGCCCGCTTGCGGCCGCTGACGACCAAATCGACGCCGTATCCCGCCGGCGCAAACACGCGCCGCGCGGAAAGATAATGCTGTGCCGCCAGGATTTCGGTCGGCGCCATCAGCGCCACCTGGTAGCCGTTTTCGATCACGATCGTGGCCGCCTCGAGCGCCACAATCGTTTTCCCGCTGCCAACGTCCCCCTCGAGCAGTCGGTGCATCGGAAACGGCTTTTCGAGGTCGCCCGCGATTTCGGCCAGCACACGCTTTTGCGCCGCCGTCGGCTTGAACGGCAAAATCCGCTTCAGCGCCTCCCGCACTTTTTCTTCCCGCACGCGCATCGCGATCCCGCGCTGCCGGTGATCCTGCGAGCGCCGCAGCGCCAGCGCGATCTGGTAGTAGAAAAACTCCTCGAAGATCAGCCGGATGTGCGCCAGGCTGCGAAACGTGTTGAGCCGCTCGACATCTTCATTCTTCTCCGGGAAATGGACCGCCAGCAGCGCCTCGCGCCTCGACGGAAAGCGATACCGCGTGCGAATTTCTTCCGGCAGCGGATCGGGAATGTTGCCCTCGAAATTCAGCAGCACCGCGTAGATGATTCTCCGCAGCACGCGCGAGCTGATCGCGCCGATCGCCTCGTAGACCGGCACTATCCGCCCCACCTCGGTCGAATCCGCAGGCGCGCCTTCGCCGCTGAGAATTTCGATCTGCGGATTCACCATCTCCAGGCGGCCCGGCCGGTACGCATCGAACTCCGCCTTGCCGTGCAGCACCAGCCGCTGCCCTTCCTTCAGCCTCCCTTCGAGATACGCGCCGTGAAAGAATCGCGCGTGCAGCGAGCCCGAAGCGTCGCGCACCATCACGTGAAACACCGGCCCCCGCCCGCCCCGAAATCGCACCGTGCTCCCGCCGCCGCTCGCCACTTCGGCGAGAATCGTCTGCACCTGCCCGGGAATAATTTCCGCGATCTTCGTGAATCGAATCCGGTCCTCATAGCGGAATGGCAAATACCCCAGCAGGTCGCTGACGGTCGCGATGCCGCGCTCCTCGAGCGCCGCCGCGCGCTGCGGCCCCACCCCACGCAAGTATTTCACCGGATTGTTCAGCTGGACGGACATCATCAGGCGTACAAGTGGCACCGACAATTCTGTCGGTGCGCCTCAGCTCCGTGCCTTCGCCTTTGACGTTTCGGGTGCCCCATCCTCGTTTTGTGAGGG
>JBAPOM010000315.1:0-50242 GCA_049279635.1 Candidatus Acidiferrales bacterium | reverse complement strand
GTCGAAGGCGCGCCGACCGTTCGCGAAACGCAGCACCAGGTAGGCGCCGAGCAGCCCCTCCAGCGTGTTGCCCGTCGCGACGCCGAGCGACGTGAGTACCGACCCCGCGGTTGTGATGTTGACGAGGAAGGCCCCGATGAAAATTCCCGGCCAGACGCGATATCCCAGAATCAGAAACGCCGTAAGCGCGATTCCTGTTGCCGGCCACACGGCCGTCGAGCTGGGATGCACGAACGCCATGCTGAGACCCAGCTTGCCGGCCACAAAATAAACTGCGGCCAAAACGCAGATTTCCGCGATACCTTTAACTCGTTGTTCCAAAGCGCGCTCTTTTCATTCGCGATTACGGCATTCCCGAAATGCATGAGTTGCTCGTAATTTAGATGCTACAGACGCGTTTCGAGGCGTGCCAAACGGAAAGTAGTGGGGCGAAGCGCGAAAGCGTCATAGGCGAAACACCCTAGGAAGCCTTAGAACCAAAAGCGAAACCCCTAAAGAAGGATTCACCGCTCCCTTCGTCCCTCAGGGCAGGAAGGCGCAGAGTGCGCGGAGAGTCCGAGGCTACATCGGGCGGCGGTTGTTGGCGTGTGTATTACGAAACGAGCGGGCGGCCGGCGATTTTTTCGAGGATTCGATACGGGGCTTGATCCTTGGCTACAAGGGCGCTGGGCGGGATGAGGAACGTTTGCTCGAGGGCGTACTGGCCGGACATGGCCGCGTGGGCCACGCCGTCCGTGTAGACGAGCCACGTGGCCAGCGGCGGAAATTCGAGACGCACCTTCGGGCAATTCGCCTGAAATTCCGCGTTCTCCTTCAGGTAGTCGTGAAAGCGCAGCATGAACATGTCGTAGGGAGTGCGGCCCATTCCGCGGAATCCCAGCTTTCCGCCCCACTGCTGCACGGTGCGGGTGATGAGCGATTCCTCGGCGAACTTGTCGAGCCCCGCGTCCTTCGCATAGTGGCGCGCGAGTGCCTCGAAATCCTGCATCACGTTCCACACGCGCGGCTTCGTTGGATTCAAATTCGTGAAGACGCGCAGAATGCGCCCGCCGCGCGTCGGGCGGCTCGGGAACGCATCGACATGCAGCAAATCGTTGCGCTTGTGCAGCGGCAGGCCGCGGCGTTCTTCTTCCAAGGGACGGAAACTCGAGAAATCCAGCTTCCATTTGCCGGCGTACGGCGCGAGAGATTTCGTCGCGAAGTCGACCACCTGCGCCGTGTAGTTGCGCAGGATCGAGTGCAACCGCTCGACGGTCTCACGCTCGCCAGACACGCCGCGCAGCGTGTCCTCGTCCGGACGGTACGATACGTTCTTGTGCAGCCGGAGTTCGGTCCAAGACTGCGAGAGCAGAAATTCCCGATCCTCGGGGGGAAGATTGAAGGGCAATTCGCGAAAGAAGAGAATCTGGCCGCGTTCGAGAGCCTGGCAGCACGTGCGGGCGCGCTGGTTCGGCTCCATCCAGCCGCGTCCGGGTTTGAAATCGTCGATTGCGATCCACGGTTCAGGCATACGCTTCGCCTCTTGGCCCTTTCATTTTTCGGTGGGCCTATGTACGGCCGGATGCCTGGCCCCTGGACGCCCAATATCCCTTGGGCAGCAGCGTGGTCGAGAGGTCGACGCCGTCGAGCTTGGCGCCATCGAGTTTCGTCTCGCGGAGAATCGTGGCTTTCAGGCTCGCGCCTGTGAAATCGGCGCCGTTGACGTCCGCGTCCCGCAGGTTGGCCACGCCGAGGTCCGCCTGCCGCAGAATCGCTTCGCTGAGGTTCGCGCGAAACATCTCCGCGCCGCCCACCTGCGCCTTCGTCAGATCAGCTTTGTGCAGGTTCGTTTCGGTGAGGTCGGCCTTGCGAAGGTCCGCGCCGCGCAGGTTTGCCTCGCTCAGATTCGCATTGCTTAGCTTGGCCTCGCGCAAACTGGCGCCTTCGAGGTTGGCACCCTGGAAATTCACGAGGGCAAGCTCTGCCTTTTCGAAATCCACGCGCGAAAGATCGGCTCCCGTGAGGTCCGCCCTCGCGCCGCCATCCTGGCCTCGGACGAAGCGCCCGTGCGCCTCGATGATTTCAGAAACTTTCTTGCCGTTGTGTCGAACGCTCTTCGGAGATCGCAAGCTCCCGCCTTTCGGATAATCCCGGAACGCCTAGTTCCTTCGCCGGATGAAATTCCTATGCCACATTATTTTACTAAATGCGGCGGTGCTCTGCCTATCTGTACAAGCTGACGGCGTTGCGTGATCATGCAAGTATGGCGCTAGCGACCAAGCCGGGTTCCGCCTTCCGCCGTTCGCTTTGGATCGCCCTTGTGCTGTCCCTTGGCGCGTGCCTGGGCGCAATGCCACTCTGGCTTCGGGCACAAGCGCAACAGCCGGGCACGCCAACCGAGGAAATCGTGGCGGATCTCGCTGCAGGGCGCGTGGTGATCGCCGTCGTGAAGGACGCGATTCTCGTGGGCACTGTCGAAAACCCCATCGAAGAGGGGACTCATCCTCCGATCCCGGTTCCGATTGCCAGCGACCGCCTCGGGGTGATCCTCGGCGCGGTCGATTGGCTTTCGCCATCTTCACATCAGGAGCTTGCGCGCCTCGATCAGGAGCTGCCCCACCTGCGGCCTCAACTCGTGGCCCCCTCGACGCCCCATATTGGGGCAGTGCAGGGCGGTGAGGAAGCCACCGATATCGAGGCTGTCGGCCAGGGGCTGCTCGAGCGCCTCGATCAGCTGGCGCCGCAGCTTCACGCGAAGCTCGACCTGCCCGAAAGCGAGCCTCTCGCCGAGCTGATTGTGGTCGACTATTTGCCGGGCTACGGTCAGGAAGTGTGGCAACTCTCTTACGGAATCCAGCAGGAGGAACAGGACAACGACTACTGGACGACGCGCGTTCTCCGGCCCGCCTATTTGCAGTTCTGGCCGCCGGGAAAGGGGCAGCCGCGCACGCTGGTCGAATTCGCGTATCCGCCCGAGAACCCGCCGCCCACGCTGCTCGAGCTGCTACGCAACCACGATCCGCGCCTCGAGAAGATCACCGCGTCCGATCCCAAAATGGCGGACGTCGCGACTCGCTTTCTCCAGGGTGAAAGCAACAAAATCTCCGCGGCGGACGCTACGCAATTCCTCCGTGCGGCCCTCGACGCGATTGCGCCGCCCAACGCTCCCGAAACCATGGCCCGCATCACCGAGGAGGAGGGCTTCTCCTGGATTCTCGCGCCTCCACCCGAGCCGAAGTCCGCTCTCGTGCCCGAAGCGCGCCCTGCCGGCGCCCCTACCCTGATGGGCCCGCCGCACTAAGAGCGCCGCCGACCCGTTTCCAGCTGGTTGAGGAGCACCGAGGGTGCGCGAAAAGCACCACTTGGCCGACTGCGGACGGCATCAGATTGCAAAGCCGCCATGCTTCTATGCTAGTGATAATATGACGCTTAGCTAATACATCGTCATAGCGCGACCGTTTGGCAATGGCAGTGCATTACTAGGGGCGGAGAGCAACGAAAAGGCTGCCAGAGTTTTGGGAGCTGATGAAATTCGAGATCGGATTTGGGGATCTCAGAAGGAGCACGAAATGCGATACCTAAGAGTTCTCGCCCTAATTGGGCTTTTCCTTATACCGGCGGGCTTTGCGCAAGCGCAACATGTCTCGGTCGGCATCGGCGTGGGGCCAGTCTACGCGGGTCCTGCGTATGTGGGGCCAGCGCCTGTTTGCGAATACGGGTATTACCCATATGCTCCATACGCGTGCGCGCCTTACGGCTACTACGGGCCTAGCTGGTTCGTGGGCGGAGTCTTCATCGGCGCTGGGCCGTGGTATCACGGCTACTGGGGTCACGGCGGCTATTGGGGGCACGGCGGTTACTATGGACGTCCCGGATTCTATGGCCGACCTGGATACCGCTCCTTTGGGGGAGGCTTCCGTGGCGGCGCGGTAGTCCATGGTGGCGGCGGGTTCCGCGGTGGCGCCGTGCGCGGTGGCGGCGGATTCCACGGCGGTGGCGGCTCTCACGGCGGCGGTGGATTCCACGGCGGCGGACGCCGATAAGTTTCATACCTCAATTCATACCCGCGGATCGACCGGCCGGCAGGAAATCCTGCCGGCCGCTTTCTTTTTTGGAGGCGTCAGTCTCGTGCGTCGAGACAGGATTCGGGGATAAAATGGGGCATGTATTTGACCCGCATCACGTACGTCGAGAACAAGTCCGCCGAGCCGGCGAACCAGACGGGTCGTGGACCCGCGCGCGTTGGACGCGTCGTTTTCTCCAAATCTCGTCAGAGCGTCTGTTACAGGGGAAAAACCTTGCACCGCAGCAAGTCCGGCTACAAGTGGAACTACTTCGACGTTGAAAGCGGAGAGAGATATTGGGTTTCCGGACCCAAGCGCAACGGCGCCGACGGGCTGTATGGTTACCGCGCAACCCCTATCGACGAAGATGCCCGCGAAGAATATTGGGCCTCAATTCGTCGTCAGCCCCAACACTCGAGTCGAAAGTTTAGTTAGTTTGTCTGGCTACGGATGGCACATAGCAAAGTGACCGGCGTGTGATGGGCGTGTGATAGAATCCGAATTTCGGAGACTCCCGAGATGAAATTCGGAGTTGTGGTGTTCCCCGGGTCGAACTGCGATGACGACGCTTACCATGCCATCGCGTCCGTGATGAAACAGCCTGTTGAATTCATCTGGCACCAATCGGAAGAGGTGTCGGGCTTCGACGCGATTCTGCTGCCCGGCGGATTCGCTTTTGGCGACTATCTGCGAACCGGCGCGATCGCGCGGTTTTCGCCAGTGATGAAGGCGGTGAGCCGGTTTGCGCGCTCGGGCGGGATGGTCCTTGGCGTGTGCAACGGATTTCAGATTTTGCTCGAGGCGGGGCTACTGCCGGGCGCGATGCTGCGCAATCAGCGGCTGCGATTTTTGTGCCGGCAGGTGCATGTGCGCGTGGAAAACACTGATACGCCGTTTACGTGCGCGGCGCGTCCCGGGCAGATTTTGAAAATGCCGATCGCGCATATGGAAGGGAACTACTTTTGCGATGCGGCGACACTCGCGGAGCTCGAACGCAACCGGCAGATCGTTTTCCGCTACGTCCATGCGGATGGGCGCGACGCGGGCGTGGATGATTTCGAGGCGAATCCGAATGGCGCGCTTGCGGCGATTGCAGGGCTGTGCAATCGGGAGCGGAATGTTGTCGGGCTGATGCCGCATCCGGAGCGGGCGGTTGAAGCGGCGCTCGGATCGACCGACGGGCTGGTGATTTTCCGGTCGATGGTTGAGAGCTTGTCACGCACCGAGAGCAAGGCGAAGGCTGCGCCTGCGGCCGAACGTGTGCCGGCGTAGCGCCCCGGGTCAACAGCACGAACCCCGAGGCAAGCCTAGTTATAAAGAGCAGCAGCGAGATGCCGCACTCCACAAGCAGCGCACGAGAACTCACATAGCTAATGATCGAAACCGAAATTAAGGTTACGCCGCAAGTCGCGGCCGAGCACGGCCTTACTCCCGACGAATACGCGCGCATTCAGAAGACCCTGGGCCGCGATCCGAATATCACTGAGCTGGGCATCTTCAGCGTGATGTGGAGCGAGCACTGTTCGTACAAATCATCGCGCGTTCATCTGAAGAAGCTACCTACGCGCGGGGCGCACGTGGTGCAGGGACCGGGCGAGAATGCGGGCGTAGTCGATATCGGCGATGGGCTCGTCGCAGTCTTCAAGATCGAATCGCACAATCATCCGAGTTTCGTCGAGCCGTTTCAGGGCGCGGCGACGGGCGTTGGCGGAATCCTGCGCGATATTTTCACGATGGGCGCGCGGCCGATTGCGGTGCTCGATTCGCTGCGGTTTGGGGCGATCGTGGCGGGCGGAAAAGAGAAAAGCAGATCCCTCGCTGCGCCCGCCGCCCACGAAACCCGTGGGCAAAGCAAAGGCGCGGCGGACTCCGCTCGGGATGACAACTCTATCGGCGCGAGCGACGAGGAAATCGCGCGGAACCGGCGGATTCTTGACGGCGTGATTCGCGGGATCGGATTCTACGGCAATTGCTTTGGCGTGCCGACCGTGGGCGGCGAAGTGATTTTTGAGCCTTGCTATTCGAATAATCCGCTGGTGAACGCGCTGGCGCTCGGAATCGCGCGGCGCGAGGAGCTGTTTTTCGCGCGCGCGAGCGGCGTCGGCAATCCGGTGATTTACGTCGGCGCAAAAACGGGGCGCGACGGGATTCACGGCGCATCGCTGCTAGCGTCTGCGGAATTCAGCGAGGAATCGCAACAGAAGCGGCCGAACGTGCAGGTGGGCGACCCGTTCATGGAAAAGCTGCTGCTGGAGGCGTGCCTCGAAGCGATGCGCACGGGCGCGGTCGTGGCGATTCAGGATATGGGCGCGGCGGGGCTGACGAGTTCGAGCTCGGAGATGGCGTCGCGCGGCGGGCTGGGCATCGAGATCGATCTGGCGCGCGTGCCGCAGCGCGAAACGAACATGACGCCGTACGACATCATGCTCAGCGAATCGCAGGAACGGATGCTGCTGGTGGCCGAGCGCGGGCGCGAGCGCGAAGTGTTCGACGTGTTCCACAAATGGGGACTCGATGCGGTCGAGGTGGGGCGCGTGACGGACGATGGCAAGCTGCGCGTGCTGAATCACGGGCTGGTGGCGGCCGAGATTCCGGCGCACGCGCTGGCGGAAGAAGGGCCGCGCTACGAGCGGCCGATTGCCGCGCCTCCGGCGGCTTCTGCCCGTGCGGCGACTGGCGCGCCGCCGCTCGTGAAATTCGCGCTGGAAGGCGCCGACCTCACCGAGAATTTCCGGCGGCTGCTGGCGTCGCCGGACATTGCTTCGAAGGAATGGATCACCGAGCAGTACGACTCGATGGTGCGGACGAACACGCGCGTGGGGCCGGGCGCGGGCGACGCGGCGGTCCTGCGCTTGAAGGAGACGAAACGCGCGCTCGCGATCAAGACGGATGGCAACGGGCGCTGGTGTTTTCTTTCGCCGCGGCTTGGCGCGATGCACGCTGTGGCTGAGGCGGCGCGCAACGTGGCGTGCACGGGGGCGCGTCCGATTGCGGCGACGAATTGCCTAAACTTCGGCAACCCCGAAAAGCCGGAGGTGATGTGGCAGTTCACCGAGGCGATTGACGGAATTGCCGAGGCGTGTCGCGTGCTCGAGACGCCGATCACGGGTGGGAACGTCAGCTTCTACAACGAGACGCTGGGCAAACCGATTTATCCCACGCCGATTCTTGGCGTCCTTGGGTTGATGGAGGATGCGGAGTGCGCGGTGGATTCAGCGTTCAAGAATGAGGGCGACGCGATTGTCCTGCTTGATGGCGGCGGAGCGGGATCGTCGCAACGCGAGTTCGCCTCGTCGGAGTATGCGAAGACCATTCACGGTGTGGTGGCGGGCGCGCCTCCGGCGATCGATCTCGATGCGGAGAAGCGGCTGATCGATTGCCTGGTGAAGCTGGCGAGCGCGAAGGCAATTCTTTCGGCGCACGACGTGAGCGATGGCGGGCTGGTCGTGACGCTCGTCGAATCCTGTTTCGGTAGCGGCGGGCTTTCGGCGGATGTGGACGCGAGCGCTGCCGCAACGGCTGCCGAAGCTGCGGAGATTGCGATCTTCGGCGAGCGCGGGGCGCGGGCGGTTGTCTCGTTGCCGGAGGCGTCGCTTGCTCGCGTCGAAGGGCTTGCCGCGGAGTGCGGCGTTCAGGCGCGGCGCATCGGCAAGATCACGCGCGGAGAGTTTCGCATCCAATATAAGGGCGCGGCTGTGGCACAGGGGAACATCGATTCGTTTCGCCGGGCGTGGGCGGGATCGCTCGAGAAGGCTATTGAGGCCACCGCGTGAGCAAGGTCGCGCACTGGGGCCGCTATTTGCTTGCGACCGAGCTCGCGGTGGACGGTGTTATAAACGTTGGACGAGACGTGCTCCACGCGGGCCAGGGCGATACGACTCTGCTGGATACGCTGATCAAGACTGTGTTCTGGATCCTTCTGGTCGTTCGGCGCGAATACTGGCGGTCGGCGTGAGCAAAATCGCCAACTGGGGACACTGGCTGGTGGCGGCGTTTTTTGCGTTCCAGGGATTTCTGTTCATTTACGAAAACGTGCCGCACTTCACGCATGCGCTGCGCAACCACATTCCGCTGACGTATCAGGATTATCTGCTCCTGGTGCCGTGGGTCGCATATCCGGCGTGCGCGTGGGGAGTGCTGCGCTGGCGGCGATGGGGACAGATTGGCGCAGCCGTCCTTTCAAGCTTGGAACTTGCGGTGATCATCGCGATGGTGGCGATGTACGGGCCGCTGTCGCTGGATCGAAATATTATTTTGTGGTCGGCGCTGAACGCGGGCGTCGTAATATGGTTTGTGCTGCCGCCGGTGCGCGCGGGATACTGGCAGAGGCATCGGGCGGCATGAGCGGAGCACTGCGAAAGAAACGAATCGCGTGAGCAAACTTATCCAAATCGACGACGATCATTTCCACGATCACTGCGGCGTATTCGGCGTGTTCGGGCATCCCGAAGCGTCGAAGCTGACGTATCTCGGCCTCTACGCGCTGCAGCATCGCGGGCAGGAATCGGCGGGGATCGCTTCGTCGGACGGTTCGGACGTCCACATCCACAAATCCTTGGGCCACGTGCAGGAAATTTTCACGCCCGAGGTAATCGCGCATCTGCCGGGCGCGGCGGCGATCGGGCACACGCGCTATTCCACGGCGGGCGACACAACGCTAATCAACGCGCAGCCGATCGTGATCGATTGCAACAAGGGAAAAGTGGCGCTGGGGCACAACGGCAACCTGACGAACGCGCTCGAACTGCGGCGGCGGCTCGAGCATCGCGGCTCGATTTTTCAGACGACGAGCGACACGGAAGTGATCGTTCATCTGGTGGCGCGCAGCGCAGCGCGGAATCTGCCGGGCGCGCTGGCGGACGCGCTGAGCCAAGTGGAAGGCGCCTATTCGCTCCTGGTGCTGACACGCGATGAGATGTACGCGATTCGCGACCCGCGCGGATTCCGCCCCCTGGTGCTGGGGCGCTTCGACGGCGCGTGGGTAGTGGGTTCGGAAACGTGCGCGTTCGACCTGATCGACGCGGAGTACGTGCGCGAGGTCGAGCCGGGCGAAATGCTGCGGATTTCGCGCGGCGGTGTGGAATCGATTCGCTTCGCGGCGGAAAAGCAACACCAGCACTGCATTTTCGAGCACGTCTATTTTTCGCGACCGGATAGCCTGATCTTCGGCCGGCCAGTAAACGAAAGCCGCGAGCGGCTGGGGCGCCTGCTGGCGCGCGAGCATCCGGTCGAAGCGGACATCGTGACGCCGGTGCCCGATTCGGGCGTGCCGGCGGCGGTGGGCTACGCGGCGGAATCCGGCATCGCGTTTCGCATGGGGCTGATCCGCAATCATTACGTGGGGCGAACTTTTATCGAGCCCGAGCAGGCGATTCGCGATTTCGGCGTGAAGCTGAAGCTGAATCCGATCCGGCGAATGCTCGAAGGGCAGCGCGTGATTCTGGTGGACGATTCGCTGGTGCGCGGCACAACGAGCCGGAAAATCGTCAGGCTGGTGCGCGACGCGGGCGCGACGGAAGTCCACGTGCGCGTGAGCTGCCCGCCGACGATTTCGCCCTGCTACTACGGTATCGACACACCGCGGCGCGAGGAACTGATCGCATCGCAGCACTCCGTGGAGGAGATCCGGCAATTTCTGGGCGCGGATTCGCTGGGCTATCTCTCGCTCGAATCGCTGCGCGCTGCCGTGGAAGACACAAAGGGAAATTTCTGCACAGCTTGCTACACCGGCAGCTATCCGACTGAGCTGGTGCAACTCGAGGTGGAGGCTCATCGTGAAGGCTGACGTGGGAGAAGCGGTGGCGGTGGAAAAAGCGGGAAAGAAAACGGCGAGGACGACCGCGAACGACCGCATCTGGGACGAAGTCGTTTCGTGGTTCTGGGTGATCGTGGCATTTCTGGTGATCGAGGGCGCGCTGGTGCAGGCGCGCGTGATTCCGAGCGGTTCGATGGAGCCGACGGTGCTGATCGGCGATCATCTGATCGTGAGCCGGATCGGCTACGATGCGGGCATTCCGTTCACGCAATACCACGTGCCGCTGTGGCGCGAACCGAAGCGGCAGCAGATCATGGTGTTTCGCGCGCCGCTGGCGGACCAGGATTTCCCGGATTTCATCAAGCGCGTGATCGGCGTGCCGGGAGACCATATCAAAATCGTGAAGGGGACGGTGTTCGTGAACGGCGTCGCGCTGAAGGAGCCTTACACGGCGCATGCCACGGATTTCCAGGATCTGCCGCAGGAAAACTATCCGGCGCAGGCGAGCCAGCTGGCGTTTGTCGACCGGCCCGAATGGGCGGCGGAATTGGCGCAGGACACGGTGAGCGGCGAGCTGGTCGTCCCGAAGGATGAATACTTCATGATGGGAGACAACCGCGACGATTCGAACGACGGCCGGTTTTGGGGATTTGTCCCGCGGGAGGATTTCATCGGGACGCCCCTGATCATCTACATGTCGATCAGAGCGCCGGAAGAGGTGTGGAATCCCGGGCACCTGGGCGAGCGCTTCGCGACATATTTCAGCGCGATCATTCATCCGAGCATGATTCGTTGGCGCAGACTGTTTCACACGTTCTAAATTGCGAGCCAGCCCAGCCCCCTCCAGAAAACGAGCCTCCTCGATGCGTTACTCCGACGCAGGCGTGGACATTTCAGTCGCGGACGAAGCCAAGCGGCGGATCGCCGCGATGGCGGGAAAGACTTTCCGGCGCGGCGTGATCGCTCCGATCGGCGGATTTGGTTCGCTATTCGCGCTCGACCGCAAACGCTGGCGCGAGCCCGTGCTGGTGGGAAGCTGCGACGGCGTGGGAACCAAGCTGAAAGTCGCCGTGGCGGCGGGAATCCACACGAGCGTTGGCGCGGACATCGTGAACCACTGCGTGAACGATATTCTGACGCAGGGCGCCGAGCCGCTGTTTTTCCTCGATTACATCGCGATGGGAAAGCTCGACACCAACGTGATCGAGCAGGTGATCGAAGGAATGAGCCGCGCGGCGAAGCAGGCGGGATGCTCGCTGATCGGCGGCGAGACGGCGGAGATGCCCGACCTCTACGCGCGGGGCGAATACGACCTCGCCGGGTTCATCGTGGGCGCGGTTGAACGGAAGAAGATTCTCGATCCGCGGCGAGTGCGGCCGGGCGACGTGTTGCTCGCGCTGCCGTCGAGCGGACTGCACACGAACGGCTATTCGCTCGCGCGGAAGCTGTGCTTCGGCGTGGCAAAGCTCAAGCCGGATACGTACGTGGCCGAGGTGCGCAACAAAATCGGAGCGGAGCTGCTGAAGCCGCACCGCGCGTACTGGCCGCTGCTGAAAAATATCCTCGCGAAGGGATGGGTTTCGTCGATCGCACACATAACCGGCGGCGGCATTACGGGAAACTTGCCTCGGGCGCTGCCGCCCAACGTGAAGGCCGTGATCGAGCTGGGATCGTGGCCGGTGCTGCCGATTTTCCGCTACCTCGCGCATCTGGGTCGGATCGAGCGCGACGAACTGCTACAGACGTTTAATTTGGGCGTGGGCATAATTCTGGTAGTTCCGGCGAAATTTGTGGGGCGCGTGGAAGCGGAACTCAAGCGGCGGCGCGAGAAATTCTATGCGATCGGGCGCATCGAGCGCTCGGCCCGCGGCAAGCAACGCGTCAGCTATTTGGGCGAACTCCCGATCTGAGGGCTGGAATCGCCGCTGCGCCGTTGCTGTTCCTTTGGGCCTGCGGACCCCACCGAAATTTCGGCGCCGTGGCGTTTGCCGCTGCGGCGAACTGTGCTAATTTCGCTTGCTCATGAAAAAGCAGATTGGCGTGCTGATTTCGGGGCGCGGATCGAATTTCGAGGCACTCGCCGCCAGCGTCGATGCCGGGCGCATTCCGAACGCTGAAATTGCGATTGTCCTGAGCAATCGCGAGGATGCGCCGGGGCTCGATCGGGCGCGGGCGCGCGGGATTCCGGCGCGCGGGATTGCATCGAAGGGGCTCGAGCGCGAGGTGTTTGACAGGCAGATCGTGGCCGCGCTCGAGGCGAAGAAGGTCGACCTCGTCTGCCTCGCGGGATACATGCGGCTGCTTTCGCCGTATTTCGTGCGGGCGTTTCCGAATCGCATTCTGAACATTCATCCGTCGCTGCTGCCGGCGTTTCCGGGACTTGAAGCGCAGCGGCAGGCGCTCGAGCACGGCGTCAAGTTTACGGGCGCGACCGTGCACTTCGTCGACGAGCAACTGGACGCGGGGCGGATTATCGTTCAGGCGGTGGTTCCGGTCGAGGGTGGCGATACGGTCGACACGCTTTCGGCCCGCATTCTGCGCGACGAACACCGGATTTACACGGAGGCCGTGAATATCGTGCTCGGCGGACGGTACCGGATCGACGGGCGGCGCGTGCTGGTGAATCCGTAGCGGATTCGCTTGGAGAGCGAGGCGGAGTGACGAGCGAGAAATTCAAGCCGGTGGAAGAACAGCTTGCGCTGCTGCGCAAGGGCGCGGCGGAAGTGATTCGCGAGGAGGAGCTGAAGGCGAAGCTCGAAAAGTCGATTGCGGCGGGGAAACCGCTGCGCGTCTATCTCGGCGTCGATCCGACGGCGCCGGACATCCACCTCGGGCACACCGTGGTGCTGCGGAAGCTGAAGCATTTTCAAGATATGGGGCACACCGCGATTTTCCTGATTGGCGATTTTTCGGCGATGATCGGCGATCCGACGGGGCAATCGGAGACGCGTCCGCCTCTGACCCGCGAACAAGTCGATGCGAACGCGAAGACGTATCTCGCGCAGGTCTACAAGATCCTCGATCCGGCGAAAACCGAAGTTCGCTACAACAGCGAATGGCTCGGCAAAATGTCCAGCTACGATACGGTGCGGCTCTGCGGGCACTACCGGCTCGCGCGCATGCTCGAGCGCGAGGATTTCCGGTCGCGGCTCGACAAGAATTTGCCGATATCGGTGCACGAGCTGCTGTATCCACTGCTGACGGCCTACGACGCCGTGGCGCTCGAATCGGACGTCGAGATTGGCGCTACCGAGCAGAAATTCAATCTGCTGGTGCACCGCGACATCCAGCGCGAATACGGGCAGCCTTCGGAAATCGCGCTGACGATGCCGATTCTCGTGGGGCTCGATGGCGAGCGGAAAATGTCGAAAAGCCTCGGAAATTACGTGGGAATCACGGAAGCGCCGGGCGAAATGTTCGGCAAACTGATGTCGATCTCGGACGAACTGATGTGGTCGTACTACGAGCTGCTGACGGATTTTGCCTCGCCGGTGATCGTGAGGCTGCGCGAGGAAGTGCGCACGGGCGTCCTGCACCCGAAGAAGACCAAGATGCAGCTCGCGCACAATATCGTGGCTGGGTTCCACGGCGAAGAGGCGGCAAAGAAGGCGGCGGAAGAATTCGAGCGCGTCTTCGGCGGACGGCAAGCCCCCGAAGAATCGCCGCGGCGGGTGCTGGCGCGCGGACCGGCGAAACGATTGTCCGTCCTGCTCGTGGAGTTGAAGGTGGTGGCTTCACGCAGCGAAGCGGAACGATTGATGAAGCAAGGCGGCGTCGAAATCGACGGTCACCGCGTCGACGACGTGAAACACGAAATCGATTTGTCGAAGCCGGGCGAATTCCTGCTGCGTGCCGGGAAGAAGAAATTCCTGCGAATCGTCGTCGAATAGCGCCAGCGCGGGCTAGCGCGATTGTCCGGCGGAGCGGATCGGAATCGTGACGGGCTTGGCGGCTTCGGTTTGCGCGAGCATGTGGCACTGGCCGTCGAAGATGCCGCCCGGCTCGATGACGAGGCAGGGCGTGTAGATTTCGCCGGTGACGACTGCCTGCGGCTGAATTTCGACCTTGCCGCGCGCCTGAATCGTGCCGTCGAAGCGCCCGCCGATCACCACTCGGTTGCCAACGATCTCCCCTTCCACCACTGCGTGCTCGCCAAGGATCAAAGTGTCCTCGGAGACGAGCGTTCCCTTGATCGACGAGTCGATGCGAAACGTGCCGCTGAATTCGAGCCTGCCCTCGAGCTTGACGCCCTGTTCGAGAAAGCCCGTCCATTCGGCGGAATTTTGTTGTTTGCGGTCCGACCGTCCCCAAGCCATTGCCTTCCCCCAGTAGGTCTCGCGATTTCGATTTCAGCGAGTTCCCTATTCTCTCATCAGTTGGTCGTAGATGCGGGCCAAATCACTAGGGTCGTAGTACTCAAACGCTAACGTGCCGGGGTGGCCGGGGCGCGGACCGTGGATCAGAACGCGTGTGCCGTATCGGTGCTGCAGAGCATCGAGCGCCGCCTTGGTATTCGGATCAACAGCCGGGCTCGGTGACGCTGGCCGAGGCTTGGCGCTGCGGGCGGCGAGGCGTTCCACCTGGCGGACGCTCATGCCGCCGCGAGCGATGCGGCGGGCCAATTCCAGGCGCTCTTTGGAATCGGCGATTGCGAGAAGCGCGCGGCCGTGCCCGGCCGAGAGTTTCCCTTCTTCAATCAGGTCCTGAATTATGGTTTCGAGCTTCAGCAGGCGCAGCGCGTTGGCGATCGTAGCGCGATCCTTACCCGTGCGCTCAGCTACGTGCTCCTGAGTGAGATTGAACTGGTCGGTGAGGCGCTGAAAGGCCCGGGCCTGTTCCATCGGGTTCAGATCCTCGCGCTGGAGGTTTTCGACAAGCGTCATCTCGAGCGCGAGTTCCTCGGGGACCTCGCGGACGACCACGGGAACGCGCGCCAGCGCGGACCTTTGCGCTGCTCGCCAACGGCGCTCGCCGGCAATCAGCTGGTAGCGGAGGCCGATCCGCCGGACGACGAGTGGCTGGACGATCCCGCTCGCACGGATCGAGCGCGCTAACTCCTCGAGAGCCTCTTCGCGAAAGCGCGTGCGCGGCTGGTAGGGGCTGGGATCGATGAGATCGATATCGATCTGCAGCAGAATGTCATTCGGTGCGGGGCTCGGCGTCGGGCTGGGCGCCAGCGCTGGGGCTACCGCTGCTGCTGCTCCTGACGTCCCCGGCACCGGCTGCTGCTGCGGAGGCTGCTGGGGCGGTGGTTCCGGTTCCCGGATCAGGGCGCTGAGTCCCCGTCCCAAGGCGTTTCTGGGCATTGGCGATAACCTCCTTGGCAAGTTGCATATAGCTTTCCGCACCTCTACTATTTATGTCGTAGAATATCACTGGCATTCCATGACTCGGTGCCTCGGCCAGTCGAACATTTCGCGGGATTACGCTCTCGAAGATCTGATTCCCGAAGAAACTACGCAGATCAGCCGCGACCTGCTTCGAGAGTGTCGTCCGGTCGTCATACATCGTCAGGAGAACGCCTTCGATCTCGAGGTCAGCATTGATCGTCCGGCGGATGCGCATATGCGTATCAAGAAGCTCCGAAACGCCCTCGATGGCGAGATATTCGCACTGGATTGGTATTAGGATCGAGTCTGCAGCAGCGAGGGCGTTCAGGGTGAGCAGATCGAGCGAGGGCGGGCAGTCAATTATGACGAAGGAATATCTTCCGATGATCGGCTGAATCGCCTGTTTCAGCCGATACTCGCGATTGTCCATCGAAACGAGCTCGACAGCGGCACCGACTAGGTTCTTGTCCGAGGGGATTATATCCAAGCCGTCGATCTTGGCATCGATCGCGATACGCTCGATTGGTTCGTTCAGAACGAGCGCCTGATAGAGGGTGCGTCGAGCGGGATCTTTAAGGAATCCCAGCGAACTCGTGGTGTTGGCCTGCGGATCGCAGTCGATGATCAATGTGCGCTGTTCGGCTGCTGCCAAACACGAGGCGAGATTAACAGCGGTCGTAGTTTTTCCAACGCCACCCTTCTGGTTGGCGATGGCAATGATACGTGCCAAGACGATCCCCCAGCTTCAGGGCGAATGTAGCAGAGATTTACAGGGATGCAAGATGTTTCACGTGGAACATCAAAGGAATCGCGAAGGGAATCGTTCCACGTGGAACAAACAGGGGAGAACCTAGTCGCGCGGTCTCCCCCACACGATAAAACGCCGCTTTGATCCAGGGATTTGAGCTGGCTCGGCCCAGCCCCAGCCGGATTTCTGCGAGATCAGGGACACGTCCTCTTGGCCCAGCCACAGAACGATCTTTCCAGAATCCGACAGGTGAGGCCTCGACCATGCCAAGAGATGCTCGAATTGCCCGAACGCACGAGCAGTGATGACGTCGAAGCGGGATGACGTCAGATCCGGACTGTCCTTGAACTCCTCCATGCGCCCGCGAAAGATGTGCACCCCGCCGAAACCGAGCCAGCGGACAACTTCCGCCAAGAAGGCCGCCTTCTTGGCATTCGACTCGATCAACGTGAGATCGAGAGATGGAATCAGCATTTTCAGCGGAAGCCCGGGAAATCCGGCGCCCGTACCGACGTCGGCGAGCCGACCACCTGCGATCGGCACACAGGAGGCTGCAAATAGGCTCTCACCAAAGTGAAAACGGACAATTTCCTCGGGGTCAGTCACCGCTGTCAGTGAAATGGAGCGATTCCACTGGAGCAGGAGGCCGACATATGACTGTATGCGCTCAACAAGCGGCGATTCGCTATCTGCACTGCCCGAGTATTCGGCCAGAATCTTCGCGATCTGCTGGTTCGATAGTCTCTTCATATACTATCACTGTAGTATTTTGTCGGAACCTGGTGCCGTAAACTGAGCTGCTGCAAGCGCATCTCGAAGGCGACCCGGGGCCAGGAAGCCGGCCGTGATATCCGCCACGAAGTGAGCTGCGGAGGCCGGAACGAGGCTCCCGGTAAACGCGCGAACGATCGAAAACAGCAGACCAACTACGAACGTAGAGACCAGCCCTCGACGGCCCTGATACAGATGGGCCAGCGAAAACATGATGGCCGAGCCGATCACGCCGACGCCCACGGCTATCAACGTTCCCACCCACCTCGTCGCCAGATCTTGGAAGACGCGCTGAGCGAAGCCGCGATAAATCAACTCCTCGCAAACCGCGACAGTTGAGACCAAAGCTGTGAAGCCAAGCCGCTCGACGGTGTCCTGCGGGAAGACTTTGAGCGCCAGGTGCGGCAGAATCCCGTGCGAACTGCTTTCGGGATGCTCTTTGAGCCGCCGCAGGGCGACGATTTGATTCACGAGAATGAGAGCCGAGAGCAGGATCGCGGTGATCAAGGCGAGGCCAGGCTTGGGAATGGCAAGTCCGAGGCTGGCCGGCGAAAGATTGTGCGCATACGTGCGCCACAGAATCAGAGCGACAGCGATCCATTGGAAGGCGATGGTCGAGGCGTAGAGAACGAGGCGGTCGGTTTTCGTCGTGCTGGAGGCTTCCATCAGCCGGCGGATTCGCCGCCTGCCGAGCAGCGGCACAACGGTTGCGAGAACGAGCAGGATGAGGGCGAAGTCCCAGTGCACGAATGCATGAAAACACTTTTGCCGCGCGCGGGCAAGGCAAGCATGCGATAAGCGGCCGGGGAATCGAGGTTGACACTGTTGGAGGGCACGCCGTATCGTTCTTGATTCTCTTCGGAATGCCAACATGAAGATTCTGGTGATCGGCGGCGGGGGACGGGAGCACGCGATTGTGTGGAAGCTCGTGCGTAGCGCGTCGATCGAGAAAGTGTGGTGTGCGCCTGGGAACGCGGGGATCGCGGGCGATGTCGAATGCATGCCGCTCGACGTGAAGGATCCGAAAGCGGCCGCCGAGCTCGCGGCAAAGCTGGGCGCGGATCTTACGATTGTCGGGCCGGAACTGCCGCTGGTGGCCGGCATCGCGGATGAATTCGCGGTGCGAGGTCTGGCGCTGCTGGGGCCAACCAAAGCTGCGGCGAGGCTCGAAGGCAGCAAGATTTTCGCGAAGGAGTTCATGCAGCGGCACGGAATCCCGACCGCGGGTGTGTACGGCACTTGCGAACTCATGCAGGACGCGCATCTGGCGCTGGCGCATGCAAAGTGGCCCGTCGTGATCAAGGCGGATGGACTCTGCGCGGGCAAGGGTGTGCTGGTGACGGCGTCGCCGGACGAGGCGCACGCCTTCCTCGATCGCGTCATGGAGCGCCGCGAATTCGGCGACGCGGGGGCAAGGGTGCTACTCGAGGAAGCTCTCGCAGGGGATGAACTTTCGTACATCATCCTCACGGATGGGCGGGATTTCATCCGGATGGCGCCGGCGCGCGATCACAAGCGCGCGTTCGATAATGACGAAGGGCCGAACACGGGCGGCATGGGCGTTTATTCAACCGACGAGATTTTACCGGCCGACCTCGAAGGGAAAATTATCGACACGATCGTGCGGCCAACGCTCGACGGGCTGCGGGCGGACGGCATTCCGTATCGAGGCTTCCTATATTTCGGGCTGATGCTGACGCCCGACGGGCCGCAGGTGCTCGAATACAACTGCCGCCTTGGCGATCCGGAGACGGAAGCGATTCTGCTGCGCGCCGATTTTGATTTTGGGCAGGCGTGCATGCAGGCCGCGTCGGGCAGCCTCAGCGGGTTTGTCGCGAAATGGGCGCACCGCGCGAGCGTGTGCGTGGTAATCGCGTCAAAGGGCTATCCGGGCGATCCGCAGACCGGCATTGCCATCCATGGCCTCGAGGACGCGGCCAAGGTGCGGGGCGCGGTCGTGTTCCACGCGGGCACAAAGCGGGAGGGGGCGGCGTGCTACACGAATGGCGGGCGGGTGCTCGTGGTGAGCGCGGCGGGCCGTGATCTTGCGAGCGCTCGCGCGACCGCATACGAGGCGATCGGCCGGATTCAAATTGCAGGCTCGTTTCATCGAACGGATATCGGACGGAAAATCATCGAGCGCAAAGATATCGGGAACGCCAAGACGGCGCGATAGGGAGAGAGCCACGGTGGCGCAACAAAAGAAGCGGGCGGCGGTGGGAATCGTAATGGGATCGGATTCGGACTATCCGATGATGAGCGAGTGCGCGAGAACACTCGAGAAATTCGGCATCGCCTACGAACTGGAGGTGCTGTCCGCGCATCGCACGCCCACGCGGGCCCACGAGTATGCGACGACCGCCTCGAAGCGCGGCTTGAAAATCATCGTCGCGGCGGCGGGCGCGGCGGCGCATCTTGCGGGCGTGATGGCGGCGAATACCACGCTGCCAGTGATCGGCGTTCCGATGGCCACGAGCACGCTGAACGGGCTCGACGCGCTGCTTGCGACCGTGCAGATGCCCGGCGGCATTCCCGTCGCGACCATGGCGATCGACAAGGCGGGCGCAATGAACGCGGCGATTTTCGCGGCGGAAATTCTCGGGCTGAACGATCCGGAGATCGCGCGGAAGCTCGTGGCGCACAAGGAAGAATTGGAACGCGGCGTCGCGGAGAAGAACGCGCGCCTGCAGAAGCAGCTCGCCGAAAAGAAATAACCGGACCGATCGAGGATTTGCGGGAGACGGGCGGCTGAAGAAGAGCCGGCGGGACGCCCCTCGACCTCGCTCCCTTCCCGCGTCAGGGCGAGCAGGGTAAACCGGCGCTGCGCACAGCATTTCTCGCACAGGCTTAGCGACGACGGGATTTCTTGCGAGCGGTGCGCTTCGCCGATGGCTTCGATCGCGACTTTGGGCGCGAGGCCTTCTTCGGCTTCGCGTCTTTCTTCAGAGCGAGGCGGCGCTGCCGGGCCCAGCCGGGCTTATTGGCCTGGCGGCCGCGCGCGATGGCCAACGCATCGGGCGGCACGTTCTCGGTGATCACCGAGCCGGCCGCGACGTACGCGCCATCGCCGATGCGCACCGGCGCAACGAGCGCCGAATCGCTGCCGACAAACACGCGGCTCCCGATTTTCGTCTCATACTTTCCGAAGCCATCGAAGTTGCAAGTGATCGTGCCCGCGCCGATGTTGGTTTCCGCGCCGACTGTGGCATCGCCGAGATAGCTCAAGTGCGGCGCCTTGGCGCGTTCGTGCAGCGTGGTTTTCTTCATCTCGACGAACGTGCCCACGTGCGCGCCCTCCCGCACATCGCAGCCGGGACGCATCCGCGAAAACGGCCCCACCTGCGCCTTCGCTCCGATCCGCGATCCCACGAGATGCGTCTGCGGCAGCACGGTCACGTCGTCGTCCATGCGCATGTCGATCAGGACGCTGCCCGCGCCAATCTGGCAGCGCGCGCCGATGCGCGTCTTGCCAAGCAACCGCACGCCGGGTTCGACCACGGTGTCGGGTCCCGCGGTCACGTCGGGATCGATCGCCACCGTTTCCGGCAGATAGATCGTGACGCCCGCGTCCATCAGCTCTGCGGCCTTGCGCGCGCGAAACACGCGGTCCGCATCGGCCAGATGCGCGCGCGTATTGCAGCCAACCACTTCGTTCGGGTCGGCGGCCACGCAGGCGAGCACGCGCTCGTTGCGCTGGCGCAGCATCGCGATCGCGTCGGTGAGATACAGCTCGTGGTGCACATTATCCGGGCGCAGCGCGGCGAGGCACGGCCAGAGCTTTTCGAGCGTGAAGCAATAGATGCTGGAATTCACTTCGCGAATTTCGCGCTGCTCGGGCGCGAGCGCCTTGTCCTCGACAATCGCCTGCACGCGGCCTTCGGCATCGCGCACGATGCGGCCGTAGCCGGCGGGATCGGCGAGCTCGGCGCTGAGAATCGTGGCGGCAGCTTCGCCGCGGCGGTGCGTATCGATGAGGGCCGCGAGCGTTTCGGTGCGCAGCAGCGGCGCGTCGCCCGGAAGCACGACCGCGAGCTTCGCGCTCTTGCGAATCGCGCGCCGCGCCATTTGCATGGCGTGGCCGGTGCCGCGCTGCGGCTGCTGGACGATGGTTTGCACGGGAATCGCGAGGTCAAGTTCGTCAATCGCCGCGGCCACTTCCGCGGCCTGGTGCCCGACGACCGCGAGAATCTGCGCGGGCTTCAGCGGCTGGCACGTGCGGATCACGTGCTCGATCAGCGAGCGTCCGCCGGCGCGATGCAGGACCTTGGCAAGGTCCGAGCGCATGCGCGTCCCCTTACCCGCCGCGAGGATGATGATGGAGGTGTCGGTCGAGGCCACTGCGCGTATTGTCTACTCCAGCTTCACGGTTTTGCAACCGGCGAATTTATTGACTTTTCCGCGGGGACACGATAAGCAACGGCAAGTTCCCGATTGAAACGTCCGAGGAGGGCGAACGAAATGCTCTGCCCGCGTTGCGGCGAAACCAATGCGTTCGGCGTGAAATTCTGCGTGCAGTGCGGCGCGCCGTTGCAGGCGGAGCCCCAGCCTCCCAGCACGACTCCTTCAGGTGCGCCGTCCGCCGGGCCAACGGCGGCTAGCGGATCGGTGCTCGGCCTGTCGCAGCCGAAAGTATTGCAACCGCTGCCCGGCCCGCCTCCCATGGGTCCTTCGGAAAGCAGTGGCAAGGCCATCGCCAGCCTGATCTGCGGCTTTTTCGCGTGGATTTTTCCGGCGGCGGTTGCCGCGATTATCCTCGGCCACGTGTCGCTCTCCGAAATCGGACGGTCGGCGGGAAGGCTCCGGGGGCGCGGCATGGCGATCGCCGGCCTGGTGATGGGCTACGCGGGGCTGTTCTTCGTGCCGTTCATCCTGATCATCGCGGCGATTGCGATTCCGAATCTACTGCGGGCGAGGCAGGCGGCAAATGAGGCGGTTGCGGTTGGGTCGCTGCGAACAATCAACGTCGCGGCGGTCACCTACTCGGCGACCTACTCGAATGGCTTCCCGCCGAGCCTGGCGGCAATGGACGGGGTCGGAAACGGCAGCCCAAGCTGCGATGATCCGCAGCTGATCAATTCGGCGCTGGCCTTCGGGCAAAGGGACGGCTACGAGTTTACATATGTCCCGCTGGGGACGCAGGTGCTCGGAGATGACGCGAAAGCGCATGGCTGCAGCGTTCCCGGCTCAAGTTCGTACGAGGCGCACGCCGATCCGCTCACGCGCGGAACGACGGGAGAGCGCAGCTTCTACACGGATCAAACCGGCGTGATTCGCTTCGAAATGAACAGCCCGGCCACCGCGGACAGCGCGCCGCTGGAATAGCCGTTTTGCTTGGCGCCGGTTTACCCTGCTCGCCCTGCGGCAGGAAGGGAGCGAGGTCGAAGGGCGTCCCGCCGACTCTGCAGGGTGGAAGCGTTGCCGCTCAGTTCGCCGCCGTCCTGGAGTGTTCGACACCGCGCTGGTAAATCGACAAGTTCACATACGCGGCCTGAAGGATCGGCGCCGCCAACCCGTGCTTCCGCCCGCGTTCCAGCAGATCGCCCAGAATCGTATCGGCCTCGACCGGCGCGCCTTTCTTGAGGTCGCGGTACATCGAGGATGTTAACGGCGAACCCTCGGCCATCAGCTTCGCCGCCTGATCCGCGAGGAACGCCTCGGATTGCGGATACCCGTTCGCGCTCGCGATGCTGCAAGACTCGCGCAGCGCCATGCGCGCGATCTCGGCGCCTCCGGGAACGGAAGCGATCTCGCCGGCATTCCCGCGCAAAAGGCAGGTGAGGGCACCCAGCGTCGCGAGTTGCACCCATTTCTGCCACATATCGCGCAGAATGTTGTCGGAAATTGACGCATCGAAGCCCGCTCCGCGCAGCGCCTCATCGAGCCTTTGCAGGCGCGGTGTGCTGCGGCCGTCAAGCTCGCCATAGATAAGCCTCTGGAAATCGGTGAGCTGCTGGATGCGTCCTTCGTCGTCGACCTCGGTCGAAACCATGCAGACGCCCCCGAGCACCGCCCCTTTGCCGAAACGTTCCACGAGCAGGTCGATGTGGCGCATGCCGTTGAGTGCGGGGAAAATCATCGTCTCGGAGCCGACGGCAGAGGCGAAATCGTTCATGGCGGCAGGAAGCGAATAGCTTTTCACCCCCAGCAGGATCACGTCGTACGGTCCTGCGATCCGGTCGGCAATAATCGTCTTGGGGTGCAGCGATAAATTCCCGAACCGGCTGACGATCTGGAGCCCCTTTGTCTTCAGCTCTTCGGCCCGCTTGGCGCGAACCAGAAACGTGACGTCGCGGCCCGCCTCAGCCAGACGGCCTCCAAAATAGCCGCCGACAGCGCCCGCGCCAACAATCAGGATTCGCATTTCGTGGTCCCCATCATGCTATCGACGATCCCGAATCGTGCAGCAGTTTTTGAATGCGCGAGCAGCAGCCGAGGACTGCCAGAGATTTGACATTTCAGATATGAAATTTGAGATTTGCGCTGCGGCTAGTCGGCTTCGACCGAGGACGTCGCGGCAATGGAATCATCCACCGACGTAGCCGGCGCGCCCGGCCCGGCGGTCGTTTCGGTCCAAAGCGAGCGATCGTCGAGCAGCCGCGTGACAAGCTGCGTGTGCAATGCGTGCCCCGCGCGATAGGCGACGATGCGCGCCTGCAAGGGCCGCCCAACCAGCGCAAGGTCGCCGATCAGGTCGAGCGCCTTGTGGCGGCCGAATTCATCGGGGAAGCGCAGCGGGCCATTCATCACGGAGGTATCGTCGAGGACGAGCGCGTTCGCGAGCGAGCCGCCGCGGATCAGGCCCATCTCCTGCAGCTGCTGAAAATCCTTCACGAAGCCGAAGGTGCGGGCGGGTGCTAGCTCGCGGCTGAACGTCTCGCGATCCACAGCCACCTCGATATCCTGGGGGCCGATCGCCGGGTGGTTGTAATCGACGAAGCAGTGCACGCTGAATTCGTCGGCCGGATAGATGCCGATGCGGCGGTCACCGTCGGAGAATTCGAGGGGCTTCAGTACGCGAATATAGCGGCGGAGGCGGCGCAGGCGGCGGGTCCCGGCGCGGGCCAGCAGGTCGATGAAAGGCTTCGACGAGCCATCGAGGATCGGCAGCTCGAGGGCGTCAAGCTCCACGTAGACGTTGTCGATGCCGCAGCAGTAGAGCGCGGCCAGCAGATGCTCGGTAGTCGAGATCAGGACGCTCTGCCGCAGCAGGCTGGTGGCGTAGCTCACGCGCGCCACGTTGCGCACATGCGCTTCGACCTCGAAATTCTCGAGATCGGTGCGGCGAAAGACGATCCCCGTATTCGCCGGCGCCGGCACGAGCCGCAGGCGGCTGCGAACCGCCGTGTGAAGGCCCACACCCTCGATTTCTACGGGGCGCTGAATTGTGATCTGGTATGGCATTCCGAGAACGCCATTCTACAAGGCATTTCTGTGACCGGGCTACGGAAATTTTCAGCTTTTGTTCTGAATGGTTTACGGGCTAAGTCGCAAAGCTGTTTCGAAGGCGTGTGGCAGCCATACAACAGAACCCGCCATTCGCCTGTGTCACTTCGGATGATTCCGGGCTCGCCGAATTGTGGTGAGGACGGCATCAGGGTTTGTCTCCCGAGATTCGAATGCGTAGAATGGGGGTGAGTTCGCGAATGGCTACACCGTTCAACATCCTTTCGAACGCACCGCCGGCTCCCGCCGCAAGTACTGGAACGCGGCGCCCGGATTGGCTGCGCGTCCGCTTTTTCGGCGGCTCGAATTACCAGGAACTGAAGCGCATCATGCGCACGCTCGACCTGCATTCCGTCTGCGAGAGCGCGCGCTGCCCCAACATGGGCGAGTGCTGGGATCATCGCACCGCGACCTTCATGATCCTCGGCAATATCTGCACCCGCGCATGCGGCTTCTGCTCGGTGCCCAGCGGCAAGCCGATCGGCCCGCCGGACGATAACGAGCCCGAGCGCGTGGCCGAGGCCGTGGAGCAAATGGGATTGCGCTACGCCGTGGTGACTTCAGTGAATCGCGACGACCAGCCCGATGGCGGCGCTGCCATTTTCGCGCGGACCATCGCCGAAATCCGCCTGCGCGTGCCCGACTGCCGCGTCGAGGTGCTGATCCCGGATTTTCGCGGCGATTGGGAAGCGCTCGGCACCGTGATGGCCGCCAAGCCGAACGTCCTCAACCACAATATTGAGACGGTTCCGCGGCTCTACCGCCGCGTCCGCAAAGGCGCGGTCTACGAGCGCTCGCTCGAGCTGCTGCGCCGCGCCCGCGAGATGGCGCCCGATGTCCCCACCAAGACCGGAATGATGCTAGGGCTAGGCGAGAAGGCCGGCGAAGTGCTGCAGGCAATGGAAGAGATCGCCGCCCAAGGCACTCACATCCTGACCCTCGGCCAATACCTGCAGCCGACGCCAGAACATTTGCCGATCGAGCGCTACGTCCACCCGGACGAATTCGCGGAATTCAAGCGCCTCGGCGAGCAGATGGGATTCAAGCACATAGAGGCAGGCCCGCTCGTCCGTTCGTCATATCACGCCTTCGAGCAAGAAGAATCCGCCCGGACGTGAACCATCTTTCAGCCAAACCTTCGCGAACCTGCTTAGTCAGAATTAGAGGAACTCCAAATGCCTACTAAAGCTGGCGCGAAAAGGCCGCAGTTCTCCTTTCGCTCCTCCTTTTACTGACGGCAGGAGCCGCGGCCTCCGCGACCTGTCCGGGGCCGGACTCGAAGCCAGAAGAGCCCCTGAAGGCCGCGACATCATTGTGCGAGATTGTGAACCCACCAGATCGCTTCAACGGTTCCGAAGTGACTGTCTTCGCGACCTACCGAGTTTCTCTCGAGGCTCAGGAACTCTACTGTCTGTCCTGCTTGGATCACGGCCGAGTCTGGGTATCTTTCGATGATCCTCGCGAGTCAGCAGCTCCGGGGAAGGCGCTGGAGAAGGTTCTGCACAAACGGATGGGAAACGTAACGGGCGTTTTCTCGGGAGTTTTTCGCGTGGGACATGGAAATTACGGTCACATGGGGGCCTATCATTACGAGATCGTTCTCCATTCCGCTCGTGACCTGAGGATCGTTGATCCTCGGGATCATCTGGGTTTGTCTCCGCAAGCGCTCGACGACGCGTCCCGCGCAAGGGTATGTCACTAAGAGAGGGGGGGTGTTAGGCGCCGGAGGCTCCTGCTGAAATCACGCGCAGCAATAGGCCTGCCCCCGCATGAATCTGCGCCTGGCCCTTCGTTGATTCAAAGGTGATCTCGCCGACCGGATCGGTGCGGCCGGCATGCGCGATCTTCAAATGCGGCAGGCCATACGTGCCGCACGCATCGGAAGAAAACAGCCAAACGGCCTGCGGGGCGTCATTGGCATCAACCGCGCCGCGGCACCCGCGCTCCGGATTCGCGCTCAAACGAGCGAGCACGCCACCGTTGACCGGTTTACCGACATCCCCAAACTCGCCCACTACCGGGCCGCCTCCGCGATAGACAGCGTCGCCACCAATCTGCGTGGTCGTCCAGGCCTCCTCCGAAGTTCCGCGATCGGGCCCCGTAAGCGGGATCTGGGCCTGATCAACTTCCATCAGCGAAGCGACCGCGCGGAGGTTGGTCGTGATGGCGATTCGCCGGTGCCACGCCTTCAAGGTGTCGAAGCGCAGGGAAAGCCGGGCGGCACTTCCGTTCGACATGGGAGTGACGCCGGTAATGTGGCCGATCACGGTCGATCCGGCGCGAATGGCCCGGCCATCGGGCAGCGGAACATCCTGCATGATGCGCGCGGTGACAATCTGGCCCGGCCTGTGCTTCGCCGAAGACATCGTGGAATTCAGAAGAACGGGAAGGACGGTTCCCCGCGGAATCGAATCCGCCGCAGGCGACGGCACGACGGCAGCGAATGTCAGCAGGCTCGCACCCAGCAAAATGGCGGCGCTTTTCGCGGCGCGATACATGGGGTCGGCCTCCTTGCTTGGCCCGCACACGGATCTAAAACATTAGATGCGCAGGCAGTCTTAGCGGAGCGACGCGAGGAAGGAATTCGCGAGGTTGCGAGCACGCGCTGCGCAGGCCGGATCGGGATCGGCCGGGGAATCCGCCAGCGCGAGAACGCCGCGAAAATATTCGGCGGCTTTATCCTTTTGGCCAAGCTCCGCGTTCAGGTTGCCAACTAGCAGCAGGAAGACCGGGTTGCGGGGATAGCGCGCGACGAGGGGCTCGACCGTCACCAGCGCGTCCGGATAGCGCTCGTCGTAGGTGCGCAGATTCTTCGCGAGATAGAAACGCGAGTCGACCGCCAGCATCGCGCCGTGGTCGATTCCAAACTGCATCTCGCGGATGCCTTCTTCCTTGTTGCCGCCGGGAATGCCCATGAAGAAGCGCAGCATCTTTGCGATCGCGGAAAGCGTGTCGATGTAGTAGTTGTAGAGGCCCAGCCCGGCGGTGGCGTCCGCCATGTCGGGATCGAGCTCGAGCGCGCGAACGAATTCGGCGCGGGCGGCGACACCGGCGCGCGCCGTGGCTCGCTTGTCGTCGCGAAGGGCGTAGAGGCGCGCCTTGAGCGCAAGGCCGAGTGCGGCGTAGACGTGCATGTCTGCGGTATCGGATTTGGCGAGTTGGTCGCGGGCGAGCGAGATGGCTTTGTCCGCGAGCGCGAAGTAGGCTTCGTCTTCGCGCGTTTTCGGGCGCTTCCAGGCGTCGAGCATCCCCCATTTGATCTCGCAGGCGGCGCAGTAAGTCTTCCACCAGTCGGCTTCGCCTTCGAGCAGGTAGCCGACGGGACTTTGCGGCTGCTCGCTTTCGATATGGCGCGCGATGGCGATAGCGGCATCGGCATCGCCGGAGTAGATCTGGTCGAGCGCGTGCGCCGCTTCGGGCGCAAGCGTAAGCCCGCCCGCGTGGACCGACGGCGTGGCAACCACCACCGCGAGAAGAAAGCCTAGGATTACTGCCAGCGGCTTCATGGGGTGAATGTTTTAGCACAGGATTGCGCGCCAAGCCGAACTTCGTGCTTGGCGGGGCGTGTCGCGGCTACGGCGCTCAGAGATCTTTTGCCTTGGTTCCCAGCCCCTTGTGGGGCTGGACTAGCCCCGCCCGGCAGGGTTGGGAAATTTCAGCTCGCGCGCAACGCAGCCCCAAGCTTCGTTTCCAGCGCGCCAACAATCCGCGCCGAAAAATCCGCGATCTGCGCGTCCGTCAACGTCGCCTCGGCGCTCTGAAACGTCACGCGAATCATCAAGGAAAATTTCCCCGCCGGAATCTGCCCGCCGCGGAACAGATCGAGCGCCTCGACGCCGCGCAATTCCGCAATCGCCAGCGCGCGAATCGCCTCGACCACTTGCGCGAACCGCACGCCATCCGCCAGCACCAGAGAAAAATCCCGCTCGACCGCCGGAAACCGCGGTATCGGCACGAATTTCCGCTCCCGGGTTTCGAGTTCGATTCCCGCGAGCAGCGGCTCGAGAAGCAAATCCGCCACGAAAATCTCCTGCCGCAACTTCAGCTTGTCGGCGACTTTGCGCGAGAGTTGTCCCGCACTGCCGATGGACCAGCCCCCGCGCTTCATCATGGCCTCCGTCGTATGCCACTCTGGCTGGCCCTCGGTATCAAAGACCGTGAAGCCAGCGAGCTTGAGCAACGCCGCGCGCGCCGCGTTCAGCCAATGTCCCGCTCCGGGTCCCCAGTTAATTCCGCGAAACACCAACTCGCCGACGCTGTCGATGTCGCCTTTCAAATCCTCAAAGCTGAATTCGCGCGCGGCCTCGTGAATCGTCTTCTCGCGCGCCAGTCCTGTCGCGCCGAGCGTCAGCACCAACGTTTCGGCCGGCTCCCCGTCGTACACTTCGTATCGCTTGCCGATCTCAAACAGCCGCAAATCGCGCTGCCCGTGATTTAAATTCCACTCGAGCGCATCGATCATGCTAACCACGCCGTTCGACCGCATCACCGACGCATCTTCCGCGAGCGGATTCCCGATCACCGCCGGCGTCACGCCCTCCGCGCGAAACAGCTCATCCCGCCGCGCATCGACCAGCGGAATCGCCACAATTTCCTGGTATCCCAGCGCGATCACGCGCTCGCGCAAACGATCGAGCGCCGCCGCGTGCGGCAGCCTTTGCGCCGGCCGCTTCGCCGGAGGCAGCCGCGGCGGAAATTTGTCGTAGCCGTAGTGCCGGGCCACCTCTTCGATCAAATCGATTCCGCGCGTCACGTCCCGCCGCCACGAAGGCTGCTTGCACTCCCACGCCGCCAGCAGCGAGCCATTGCTCCCGCGGTGCGCGTCCCTGCGCATGGGATGAAACCCAAGCGCGCCCAAAATTTCCTCGATGTCGCGATCCGGGACATCCGCGCCCATCACGCGCAGCAGTTCCTTGCGCGAAAGCTCGATCGTCGCGCCTACCGCGCGCCCCGGATACACATCGACCACGCCCGCCAACGGCTCGCCGCCGCCCACCTGCTGGATCAGCTCCGCCGCGCGCCGCGAAGCCATCTCCGCCATCTCCGGATCGGCTCCGCGCTCGAATCGGTACGATGCCTCCGTACGCAGCCCCAGCGCCTTCGAGGTCCGCCGCACGGAAATCGGATCGAACCACGCCGACTCGATCAGAATATTCTTGCTGCTGAATCCGATTTCGCTTTCCGCGCCGCCCATCACGCCCGCAATCGCCACCGCGCGCGCCGCGTCCGCGATAACGCACGTCTCTTTCGCAAGCGTTCGCTCGGCGCCATCGAGCGTGCGGATTTTTTCGCCCGCCTGCGCGCGCCGCACCACGATGCGCCGCTCTGCCAGCTTGTCCAGATCGAACGCGTGCAGCGGCTGCCCCAGCTCGAACAGCACATAGTTCGTCACATCCACGACGTTGTTGATCGAATTCTGCCCGATCGCTTCGAGCCGCTGCCGCAGCCAGTCCGGCGAAGGTTGCACCTTCACGCCGCGCAGCACGCGCGCGGTGTACCGCCCGCACAATTCCGGCGCCTCGATCTCGACGCGCGTCGCGTCCGCCGCCTTCTCGCTCGATTCCTTCAGCTTCGGCTTAAGCGATTTCACCGGCAGCCGGTAAATCGCCGCCACCTCGCGCGCCACGCCATAATGCCCGAGGCAATCGGGACGGTTCGCGGTGATCTCCGCGTCGAGCACGGGCCCCGCCGCCGTCTCCTCGATCGAATCGATCGCGATGCCCGCCAGCGAAAGCCGCGCGCGCAGCTCCGCCGCAGGCGCCGTCGCCTCCACAAATTCCTTCAGCCAGTTGTAAACAATCTTCATTCTTGTGTTTTCAGTGGCACAGACAATCCTGTCTCTGCTCTTACGCAGCGCCCGATCTCGCGCGTCCACCCACGCCCGTCTCCGCTCGATTCCACAACGCCAAAGCCCATCCGAGCACCGGTTTCGCAGCGGCCGCATTCGCGATTTTCGCGAATGCAGGCCCCTTCTTGCTTTTCAGGGGGTCGGAGCTTCAGTTCACCCTGAGCCGCACGAATGGGCTCCGACATAAACCTGTGGCGCGAAGCGCGTACGTCTGTGCAGCTTCATCCGCAACATGTAGTCGAGGCTGTCCCGGCAACCGCACGCGTGCTCACTCACCGCCGCCTTCCCCCAACCGCCCGTAATAGACATGCGTTTCGTAATCAAACCGCACGCGCCCACCTTCCGCATGCGCATCAAAAAGCTTCCGCAGCGCCGCCAGCATCGGCTCGTGCTTCGGATGCCCTTGCGGTGGCGCGTACGACGAACTCCGCAGCCGCCCGCTCAAGCCGTCGAAATCGAACACCTGCGCGTTCGGCAGCGATTTCCCTCCAAAAGCCCCGCGCCCGAAAAACTCATTCATGCGCTCGTACTGCGGATACGTTTCCGCCACCTTCGTATATTCGTCGCAGTGCGCGCGCAACAGTGCCTCGTATTCGCGCTGGAACGCCGTCCGGTCGCTCATCCGCTCGTTCCACATCACGGCGACCCATCCCTGCAGCCTCAGCACGCGGATAAATTCCGCCCGCGCCGCCTTCGGCTCAAACCAATGAAACGCCTGTCCCGCCACCACAAAATCCCCGCACGCATTCGGCAGCGTCGTCGCCTCGGCCGATCCGGCCACGCTGCAGAAGTGCCGATACTTCTCGAGAAATTGCTCGCCCGCATCCCGCATCGCCGCATTCGGCTCAACGCCGTACACGATATTGCCGTTCTCAAGAAAAAGCTGCGCCAGCAGCCCGGTCCCGGAGCCAACGTCGACGACCACCGACTCCGCCGTCAACCCGCATCCGTCGCGCAGCACATCCAACACCTCGCGCGGATACCCCGGCCTGTACCGGACGTAATCCTCCACGCGATTCGAAAATCGTTCTTTTGAATCCGTTGCCAATCTCGCTTCCGCCATGGCACTTGAACCGATCACTTCCGCCGCGCGCTATGCCGCCCGATCCACTGGGCGAGTTCGACTTCGGAGACCCGGCCTGCAGCCAGCGCAAACATCTCGGTCACGACATCGTCGTCGGCCGCTTCGAATTCGTAACCGTTGAGCGCCAGAAACGTGACCAGCGTCAGGAAGGCAACGCGCTTGTTTCCATCCCGGTAGGGATGGTTCCTCGCAATGCCGAATCCGTAGGCCGCGGCCAGCGACACGATATCCGTCTTCCGCTCGTACCACCATTTCTGACGCGGCCTGGCCAGCGCCGATTCCAGCGCGCCGTCATCGCGAATTCCGTGAAGTCCGCCATGTTCGCGCAGTTGCTCGAAATGGATCGCATCCAGCACGACCCGGCTCACCCAGTGCGGCTCCGGCTTGCGAGCGGCCACGGCTTCACTTCGCGAGCGTGCGCAGCGCGTTGCGGTATCTCTTCGCCGCCTTCGCGGCGATCCTCAACGCCCGTTCGGTCTCTGGATCGTACGGCGTCAAAAGAATGCCGCGGTCGGTTTCCACGGCCAGGACGCGGTCGCCGGGCTCCAGTCGGAATCGGTCTGCCATATCCTTAGGCACCGTCGCGCTGACAGATCCCCCGGCTTGTCGCAGCTTGATTTCCTTCGTCATACTTGAATCGTAGCACATTAGTGCTACCCTCTGCTGCGTTCTCCCAGTTGATGTCGCATCCACCATGGTTCAGGCCCTAGCGGCGCTGCGCGCCCCGTTTTGCCTTACGCGCCGTCATTCTGAGGCCAGCCTTCGGCCGAAGAATCCCTCTTCGTGTGCCAAATTCGCCGCGGCCGCCCCCCCCATGAGCCATCCTTCGGCCCGGTCCATACCGCCGTGCCTCAGGATGACGATCCTCGTCGGATCGTCATGGAAACTGGCGCAAAAACCGCACGTCGTTCTGAAACAGCAGCGGCAATTCCGTGATCCCGTACTTCATCATCGCCAGCCGGTCGACGCCCATGCCGAACGCAAACCCCGAAAGCTTCGCGGCATCATACCCAACGAATCCGTAAACGGCAGGATTCACCATGCCCGCGCCGAAAAGCTCGATCCATCCCGAAAACTTGCACACGCGGCAGCCCGTCCCGCCGCACACGTGGCACGTCGCATCCACCTCGGCCGACGGTTCCGTGAACGGAAAGTAACTCGGCCGCAGCCGCGTCTTCGCCTTCGGCCCCAGAAATTCGCGCACGAAATATTCGACCGTGCCCTTGAAATCGCAAAAGGTGATGTCCGTATCTACCGCCAGCCCCTCGATCTGGTGGAACATGTACCCGTGCGTCGAATCCGGATTGTCGCGCCGGTAGACTTTTCCCGGCACCACGATCCGCACCGGCGGCGCTTGTTTTTCCATCGTGCGAATCTGCATCGGTGAGGTGTGCGTGCGCAGCAGGTGTCCCGCGGACGAGCCCTCGATGTAGAACGTGTCCATGTTGTCGCGCGCCGGATGGTGCTCGGGAATGTTGAGCGCCTCGAAATTGTAGTAGGGCGTCTCGATCTCCGGCCCTTCGACCACGCTGAACCCGATCGAGAGGAAAATCCGCAACAGCTCGTCAAACGTCTGCCGGATCAGGTGCCGCGTCCCGATCGCCCGCTCCACGCCCGGCAGCGACAAATCGACTTGATCCCGAGCCGCGGCCGCATGTTCCGCCGCCGCTTCAATCTCCTTGCGCTTCCCCTCGAGCGTCGCCTCGACGTGCGCCTTCAGCTTTTGAAATTCCTGGCCAACTATCCGCTTGAGCTCCGGCGGCGATGTCTTCAGCCAGTTATCTGCGATGAGCGAGAGAATCCCAGACTTGCGGCCGACCCAAGCGTAACGCATTACCTCCCACTGCTCAGCCCCCATCTTGGGATCGCCGGTCGCGCGCTGCACGACGGCATCGAACTCGGTGTTACAGTCCGCGAATAGGCGCACTACACCTTCCGGGCTCTGCACGCTAAGCTGCGACAGACTTTGTGAGACGGATTCTATGATCAACATTTTGGGGTCAGGGCAGGGCGATTCGCTAACCGCCCAAGAAACAAAACCGGTTTCCCGGGTGCCCCACCCTTGGTGTGTAAGGGTGGGACGCCTCGCCGAAACGAAACCCGCGTCTACGCCGCGGGCCTGCCTGCCATCAGGCGGGCTTTGGCGCAGGCGCGGCCTTCATATGCTGCTTCGCCGTAGCCACGAGCAACGTAAATCCTTCGGCATCGCGCACGGCCATATCCGCCATGATCTTCCGGTCGACGTCGATCCCGCCCGCCTTCAGCCCGTGAATCAACTGGCTGTACGTGGTGCCATTCGCGCGCGCCGCCGCGCCGATGCGCTGAATCCAGAGCGTGCGGTAATCCCGCTTGCGCGTCCGGCGGTCGCGATAGGTATATCGCAGCGAACGGTTCACCGCTTCCTTCGCCGACCGGAAGAGTTTCCCCTTGGTGAGGAAAAATCCCTTCGCGTGCTTCAGCAGCTTCTTGCGCCGCGCGCGGCGCTTCGTTCCGCGTTTCACTCGAGGCATGGCTCTGGTTCTCCTGTTTTGATTTCCGAAAGTCGGTTACGCGGAGAGGATGCGCGGCCGCCCGCGCCCACCCGGAATCCGGGCTTGGCACAGCGCGATAGCGCTAGTCTCCGCGGCGTGTTCGTTGGGCTCCCGTCGCTTCCGATGTAACTCGGAAGCAGGAGCAATACAAGCCGGAAATTCCGGCTTGCGACCTTTCGTCCAAATTGCGGACGTAGGTTGGGCCGGCAGGCCCGCCGCGGCGGGTTACGCTCTGCCTGGCCGAAAAAATCTAGATGCCGTACGGAAGCGCGAGGCGAATGTTGTGTTCGTCCGCCGGGCTCACTTGAATCTTGCCGGCGAGTTTCCGCTGGCGGCGCGGCGGCTTGGTGCCGAGCAGATGGCGTTTTCCCGAATGCCACCGCATTATTTTCCCCGTCGACGTCATCTTGAACCGCTTCGCGGCCCCGCGATGCGTCTTCAGCTTCATTTTCTTGTTCTTTTTCACAAATCCCTCTTCTGTCGCGAATTCACGCTGTCGGCTGCGCAGGCCGCGCTGGCGCCGCGGCGACGGCTCCCTTTTTCGGCGCGAGCAAGGCCAACAAAATATTCGCCTCCATGCGCGGCCCGAATTCCACCTGCGCGTGCTCGTTGATTTCCTTGAGCAGCCGGTCCATCTTCGCGCGGCCCACGTCCTGGTGCGCCATCTCGCGGCCGCGATGAAAAATCATCGCCTTCACCTTGAAACCGTCGCCGAGGAACCGGATGATCTGGTTCTTCCGCACCTGGTAATCGTGCTCGGCGGTCGAAGGACGAAACTTCACTTCCTTGATGTGCGAGCTCTTCTGGTGCTTCTTCTGCTCGTGCGCCTTCTTGTTCTGCTCGTACAAAAATTTGCCGTAATCGACCAGCTTGCATACCGGCGGCACCGCGCTCGGCGAGATTTCCACCACGTCCAGCCCCGCGTCACGCGCCGCCTTCATTGCGTCGAACAGGGACATCACGCCCAGCTGATTCCCCGCTTCGTCAACCACACGGACCTCACGAGCACGTATGCGCTCGTTTACCCGGAGACCGCCCGAACCTCTAGGTTCTGCGATAAACCCACCTCCGAACGGCGAAACATCGTCTTCGCCGCCCGTTTTCTTGTCGCCGGCCCTTCAAAACGCAATCTGAGGGCGACAGGCCAAAAAGTATAGCACGCCCGGCCCGCCCACCCGCAATAGCGTTCACTACTTAAGTATCCTCCGCCCCACGCCGCTTCTTCGAAACGCCTTCGCCAAACCCACTGGCGAAAACAGAGCATTCAGCGATAATCAAACGCGCATGCCACTCATCGATCTCATCGGAACGATCGCCGCCGTGTGCACCACCGCCGCCTTCATTCCGCAAATCGTCAAAATCCATCGGCAAGGCGGGCGCGATCTCTCCTATCCGATGCTGCTTCTTTATCTCACTGGCATCGTTCTCTGGCTGATCTACGGCCTCATGATCCACGCTGCGGCGGTAATCTGGGCCAACGCTGCGACATCACTGCTCGTCGGCGTGGCTCTCGTTCTCAAAGCCACCCACCCGCACCGCTAATCGCGAGGTTCCGCACGCGAAACTGCCCCAAAGCCTTCGCCGAACTTTCGTCTTGACAAGTAGCAGATTGCGATATACAAATTGCGCATTGTAATAAGCGAGGGAACACATGAAACTCGGCGACAAACTCCGTTCCCTCCGCTCCGTCGAAGGACAGCTTCGCGGCTTCGATCGCCCCATGACTCAGGTCGAAGTCGCCAAGGCCATGAAACGCGAACTGGGCCGCAGCCTCAGCCAGGCCTATCTTTCGCAGATCGAGAGCGGCTTGCGCCCGCACATCACGCACACCACGCGCGAACTTCTCGCGCGCTTCTTCCGCGTCTATCCGGGCTTCCTCGTGGACGATCCCGAGGGCTATTCCGCAGCGCTGCAATCGGATCTGCGCGTGATCGACGCGAAAGTCGACTCCTGGCTTTTCGCGGGCGCCGAACAGTTTTCGTCCGATGCACAGTTGAGCGACGCGTTGCTCGAGCTCGCTCGCCACGAGGATTCGCGCCGCCTGTTGCTTCTGCTTGGTGAAATCGTGCGCACCCCGGGGTTGGCGGATAGGCTCGGCGAAGTGCTTCGCCCCGAAACTCTGGAAAGGGGCCCAAATGATCGACGGCAACAGTCGCCCGAAATGGGCGCGCGGAGCTAGCAATGCGAACCTTGCTCGAAATACAGGAAATTGTCGGCGTCACGGTCGAGGCTGTGGAGGTGCTCTATGACATGGGCAAACTTCTACTTGTTTTGTTTTCTGATTGGGTTCGCCCTTAGCCTGCTGGCGTTTCTCGCGGGCGCCGTGCACTTGCAACTTCCGGCGAAGCTGCATATTCATTTGCCGGCGCAAGCGCTGCACGGCAAAGCGATCGCGGGCCTTCGCGGCGGACATGCACAGGCGGGCGGCGGGATTTCCTGGCTCAACGCGTCGACGATCCTCGCGTTCCTGGCGTGGTTCGGCGGGACGGGCTACATCCTCACCCGCAATTCGCATCTCGTCGCCGCGTTGTCGCTGCTCGTTTCATCGGCGGTGGGACTCGTGGGCGGCTGGATAGTATTCGCCTTCATGGTGCGCGTCGTAAGGATCAGCGAGCGGCAGATGGACGATTGGGACTATCGCCTCGAGGGCTCCGTCGGCACGCTGAGCAGCGCGATCCGCGAAAACGGGGTTGGCGAAATCACGTTCGAGAGAAATGGCGCCATCAAGAGCGCCAGCGCGCGCACCGAAAACGGCAAGCCGCTGCCCAAGGGCGCGGAAGTCGTGATCTCGCGCTTCGAGAACGGCATCGCGTTCGTCGAGCGCTGGGAGGATTTCACGCGCTAAGAGTTTCGAATCGGCCTGAGGGAAAACTTTCGGAGGAAAGAGGGAGGCTTTATGCATCCGTCGTTCGATCTTTCAAGCGTTTGGGTAATGGCGGGCCTGTGCGTCTTGGTCGTGCTTTTCCTCATGATTGCCTTCGCGAAGATGTTTCGCAAGGCCGGGCCCCATGAGGCGCTGGTGGTCTACGGAATCCGCGGCACGCGCGTCGTCCAGGGAAGCGGCACGCTCATTCTCCCGATGCTCGAGCAGTGCCGCGACCTTTCGCTCGAGCTCATGTCGTTTGACGTCGCGCCGCAACAGGACCTCTACACCAATCAAGGCGTCGCCGTCACGGTCGAAGCGGTGGCTCAACTGAAAGTGAAATCCGATCCCGTCTCGATCCGCACCTCCGCGGAACAGTTCCTCACGAAAACGCCCGTGCAGCGCGAAGGCCTGATCCGCCTTGTGATGGAGGGCCACCTGCGCGGCATCATCGGCCAGCTCACCGTCGAGCAAATTGTAAAAGAACCGGAAATGGTCGGCGACCGCATGCGCTCCACCTGCGCCGCCGACATGAACAAGATGGGCCTCGAGGTGATCAGCTTCACCATCAAGGAGGTCCGCGACAAGAACGAGTACATCAGCAATATGGGCCGGCCGGATGTCGCCCGCATCAAGCGCGACGCCGAAGTCGCCGCGGCCGAAGCCGAGCGCGACATCGCCATCAAGCGGGCCGAAGCCACTCGCGCCGCCGCGATCGGCAAGGCGCAAGCCGATCAGGAACGCGTCGCCGCCGAAACCGCCTCTCTCGCGAAACAGGCGGAAGCCGAGCGCGACCTCAACGTCAAGAAAGCCGCCTACGTCGAAGCCACCAAGAAAGCCCAGGCGCAGGCGGACAAGGCCTACGAGATCGAAACCAACGTCATGCAGCAGCAGGTGCTGATCGAAGGCGTCAAGGCGCAACAAGTCGAGCGCGAAGCGCAAGTCAAAGTGCAGGACGCCGAGATTGAGCGTCGCCAACGCGAACTCATCGCCACCGTCTTGAAGCAGGCGGAAGTCGAGCGCCAGCGCATCGAGACGCTCGCCAACGCCGAACGCCAGCGCCTGATCTCGGAAGCCGAAGGCCGCGCCTCCTCCATCCGCGCGCAGGGCGAAGCCGAAGCCGAGATCATCTTCAAGAAGGGCGACGCGGAAGCCCGGGCCATGAACGTGAAAGCCGCCGCCTTCCAGGAATACAACCAGGCCGCCGTCGTCGACAAGCTCCTCACCGGATTGCCCGAGGTCGTGCGCGCTCTCGCGGAACCTCTCAGCAAAGTGGACAAAATCACGATCGTCTCGACGGGCAATGGCGACGCAGCCGGCGCCTACAAGCTGACTGGCGACATCACCAAGATCGCCGCGCAAGTCCCCGCGCTTTTCGAGGCGCTCTCGGGCATGGAAATGTCGGAGCTGCTCGGCAAGATTCGGCTGATCGGCGATAAGTCGCCGAAAGCGATTCCGCCCGCGGCGCCGCCGAGCAAGTCGTAAGTTTTGCTTCGTCCCGGCGGGCGTTTCGCTCGCCGGGACTAGCTGTTTTGCGTTTTCTGTGAAAGGAGAAATTCGATGGGACTCTTGGAACGAGTAAGCACTCTGATTCGCGCCAATCTGAACGACATGATCGACCATGCCGAAGATCCTGAGAAAATGATCAAGCAGGTGATTCTCGACATGGAGAATCAGTACCTGCAGGTGAAAACGCAGGTTGCGGTGTCGATCGCCGACCTGCACATCCTCGAGAAGCGTCTCCGCGAAAACGACGATGCCTCGCGCGACTGGATGCGCAAGGCCGAAATCGCCGTCGATAAGCAGCAGGACGATCTCGCCCGCGCGGCGCTCGACCGCTTTCAAGTGTCGCAGCGCCTCGTGCAGAGCTTTCGCGAGCAGGTAGACGACCAGCGCGCGCAAGTCGATATCCTGAAGAGCGCGTTGCAGAAGCTCAGCGCCAAGCTCGACGAAGCCAAGTCGAAGCGCGACCTGCTGATCGCGCGCCATCGCCGCGGCATCGCGCTCGGAAAAGCCGCTCGCGCCCAGTCCACGCTCGGCGACCAATCGAAGTCGCAGGCTTTCGATCGCTTGAACGAACGCGCCACCCGCACCGAAGCGCTCGCCGGCGCCGAAGTCGAGCTGCTCACCGACGACGTCGACGAAAAGCTCACGCGCCTCGACCGCGACGCCGAGGTCGAGCGCCTCCTCACCGAGTTGAAGGCGCGCCGCAGCCTCCCGGCGTAGGACCTTGTGCAGCACGGTGTCGAATTCGGTCCGCGATTTGTCTTCGGCTGAAAGATCGCGGACCCAGCTCTTCCGCGAGGGGCGGCGCTAGCTCAAGGCCCTGTCGAGACCTGGGACGGTAAGACGACGAATTCTGACAAACCCTCGGTCGACTCGATATCGCCGGGGCGTGCGGTGCTGATGCGAACCAAGTCGCGGCCACGCTCGTCGCGCCAGCTATTCAGGATGGTGCAGGCGGCAAAACCGGGCTGCGGATACTTACTCGAGGAATCGAGTCGTTCAGCGCTGAAGATCGGAACTTTATCGATAAGGGTGTGGCGGCTGCCTTCGGCATCGACAAACTCGCACGCGACGAACCCCGGCTGGTGGGCGTCCACAAATCGAACGATTTGGACGGCGAGGGTATGCATGGCGAGCCGGTCCAAGGATAACAGCAAGATGCCGGGCTTAAGAGTCCGTGTGACAACCGGAAATCCTTGTGGGTCGTGCTTCCAGTTTACCCTGAACGAAGTGAAGGGCCACGACATAAGCCGCGCAAAATCTTCACGGGCTTCAGCCCCTGAGGTTCTCAAACGCCGTCGCGCCCGATCGCCTTCCCTAGCACCGTAGGTGCGGCACACGTTAGCCCAGCGCGGAAGCGCTGGGTCCGTGATATATAGAGCGCCAAGCGCCGTAGGTGCGACACATGCCTCACACGTACGCCCAGAACGTGATTCACATCGTCTTCAGCGCGAAAGATCGCGGCAAAATCATTTTGAAGGAATTCCAGCCGAAAATGTGGGCCTATATTGCAGGCATCTGCAAACGATATGGAATTTTCGTTCACGCCATCGGTGGCATGGACGATCACGTTCATCTTCTCGTTCAGATTCCGCCTCAGTTGGCCCTCGCCAAGGCCGTTCTTGCCATCAAATCGAATTCTTCGCGCTGGGCGAATGGCCAAGGCCACAAATTCGCGTGGCAGGAAGGCTATGCGGCGTTCAGCGTGAGTTCATCGCAGATTCCGGCAGTCGTTCGATACATTCAAAATCAGGAGATGCATCACCGGAGAATGGATTTTGACGCGGAGTTGGTCGCACTCTTGAAAAAACACGGTATCGAATATGATCCGCGATTTGCGTTCGGCTGAGGTGTCGCACCTACGGCGCTCGCGATCTCTTCTTGACGTTTCCCAGCACTTCCGCGCTGGGCTAACTTCTGCCGCACCTACGGTGCTCTTGCGTCACTCCTCATCTTCCATCCTAATCTCCCGGACAAATTTCATCACGTCGCCCTCGCGCAGCTTCCTGCAAATTCGGCTCAGCGTGTCCTGCTCCCGCGCGTCGAGCACGCGCATCAACGACTTCACCAGCTTCGAATGCCTCGGCAGCACGTTCCCGATGAATTTTTCCCCTGACTTCGTCAAACTCACCATGCTCACTCGCCGGCCCACGCGCGGTTCGTTCCAGCGAGACTTCGCCACGTTACTCCCTTTGTGGAATGGCGTCGGCGGCAACCTGACCGACCGTCGCCGCACCCACCCGTATCCTCCCAGGCGATCGATTGCGACCTCCGCGTTCTGCCGTTTTATCCGGCGCTTCCAGGCAAGGTCCGTCACGGTCAGCTTACCCTCGTGATAGAGCAGCTCCAGCAGACGATATTCTCCCATCGTCACGCCAAAAGTTTCGAGCGGCCCGCGCAACTCGCTTTTGAACCACTCGCCCGTGTCGATCAAGTCCACGTAAGCCCGTAAAGCTCTCTGGGTCTTCTCTTTATGGGTGGGGTAGTGCGGCATGGTGGCGAAAACCTCCAAAATCCGGCCTTTTTCGGCCATTTAGGGCCTTTTAAGCCCTCGATAGGAGGAATGATTCATTCCCAAGTTACAGCGGTAAAAAGCGCGGGATCGGCGCCGGCTGCCCTTCGATTCCTCTTAGGGCAAAATAACCGGCGCCGCGTTGAAATCCAATTCGTAAAACTACTGTGGGGAGAAGGCGATCAATACGTTGCCGGAATTGCTGCCGACGACGGCGTAGCCCGAGGCGATGTAGAGCATGCCATTGGCCATGGTGGGGCCGATGGAATTGATCGCGCCGCCGTGGGCCGGGACGTTGTTCACCGTGTCGTATGGGTGCGCGGTGTCGTATTGCCACAGGATGTGGCCGTCGCTGGTCGCGACGGCGTGCAGCGAGCCGTCGGAGCCGGCGACGAAGACGACGCCGGGCATCATCGTGGCCGCGGCGGAATTCGAGACGCGCGCGTGCTCCGGCTCGGGAAACTTCGTGTCCCAGACTTTTTCGCCGGTGGCCAATTTCAGCGCGACGATGCCGCCGCTCTGCAGCCCGTAATAGACGTTTTCATCGTCCGCGCAGCCGCCCCACACGATTCCATTGAGCTCCGCGAAGAAGGAGTTCTCCTGGCCCGGGGGCACGTCGACGACCTTCGTTTCCCAGACCTTGGCGCCTTTGTTATCCGGATCGACCGCGAACGCGCGGCCGTTTTTCGTGCCGAAGATGACGACCGACTTGCCGTTGGGAAGCGTTTTCAGGATCGGCGAATTGCCGACGTCCTGGTCGGGGCCGTTCACCGGCGGGCAATTGTCCGTGCGCGTGGGGCCGTTGCATCCGCCGACGAACGCGTCATTCGCCGTGACCTGGTAGTGCCAGAGGATCTTGCCGGTATCCATGTTGATCGCCATCGCCGAGTCGGTGGTGTCGGGGACGGGATTGCTCTGGCCGTCGCCGGTGCCGAAATAGAGGGCGCGGCGCTTCACGTCGACGGTGGGCGCATTCCACACCGAGCCGCCCGAAGATGTGTATTGCTGCACGCCCTTGGAATTTTTCCGGCTGGGCTTGGGCGGCGGGACGACGTAAGTCTCCCAGATCATTTTGCCGGTATTGGCATTGAGCGCGACGACCGCGCCGCGCGACGTGCAGCAGGGATAGTCGAGAGAGGATGCAGAGAATTCCTCGGAGTTCGAGAGCGGCACGTAGACGCGCCCGCCGTAGACGGTTGGCGAGCCGGTGATGCGCTCGATGAAATTATGAGTGATGCGCGTCACCCAGAGCTCCGCGCCGGTTTGCGCGTCGATTGCGTAGGCGTCGCCGTGCGCGTCGCCGAAGTAGGCGGCGTACTTCGCGCCGGGGTGGCCGGTGACGCGCGCGACCGTGACGGCCGTGCGCACCGAGCCTTTCGTCTGATACGACCAGTAGACGCAGCCGGTTTGCGCGTCGACCGAGTAGATGTAGCCGATGTCGGTGGCGACAAACACGCGGCCGGAAACGATCGAGGGCGGGCCGAACGCGGAGAGACCATCCGGATAGCCGAACGCCCACTTCACTTTCAGATTCGGGACGTCGCTCGCGGTGAGTCCCGCGGCCGCGGCGCTTTGGAAGCGCGTGTTGGCGGGACCGTTGCCCCAGCCGTTCCATTCGGGGCCGGCGGCGGGATCGGCGAACGGAGGATTCGCGGCGCAGTGATTGGGCATCAGCTTCGCGTCGCCCTGCTGCGCGGCGCCGAGCGGGCGTCCGCTGAGAAATGTGGCGAGCATTTTTTTCTGGCCGTCGGTGAGCGCATCGCCCTGCGGCTTCATCACGCCGGTGGTGAGCGCTTCGTAGATGCGCTCCGCGGGCATCTGGCGGATGGCGTCGGGCGAGGGCGCTTGCGGCACGTGCGGATTGCCGTGGCACCCCATGCAGTTCTGCAGAAACGTGGCGATGCCGGTCTCGGTGCCCTGCGAGAGATTCGCGCCGGCGGCGGGAGCTGCGGCCGCCGCGGGCGGCGGAGTTTGCGCCGCGGGCGCTTGTGCGCGCGCCGCGCCCGAGCATGCGAACCAAGCCGCGATTCCAGCTGCTGCAAATGCTGCCACCCGCGCAGATCGTTTCATGATCGATCGTTCCTTTCGAAAAGCCGCGCATCTCTCGCGGCTCTGTCATCCCGCCTGCCCTGACGGAGGAAGGTACAAGAGGCCCGCCGTTGGCCGACGAGGGATCTGCTCTTGCTTATTTGTCGCTGATGCCGCCCCAGGCGGAATTCAGATGATACTGCAAACCCGAGCCGACCATGATGATGCGGTGAATCAGGCCGCCCTGGATCTTGAAATCCTCGGTGACCTCGAGGCTCGACGGGCGGTTGAAGCCCTTCATCGAGACGGTCTGGCCATTGGTGAGATGAATCGTCTGGACGGTGCCATTCTGATCGAAGACCACGTTGGCCCAGACGACGCCGCGTTCCTGATCGACGATCGGGAAGCGGCGGTAATCGATGCGCGTGACGATCGCGTAGTAGCCGCTCTTGAATTGCGCCATGCAGCTCATCCCGAAGGCGTTGAACGCCGCGGTGGGCGAGAGTGTGGGATTGTTCGTGGTCTGCATTCCGTTTTCGACGCGATTGCAATCGTCGGCGAAGGGGTAGACGGCTTTGCCGTCGTTATTCTCGAGGCCCGCGAAATACATGTTGGCGGTCGAGATCATCTGCGCGCGCGAGACGCGCTGCTCCGGCGGCACCGTGGCGGTCCAGATCGGGTCGGGCGTGCTCGCATCGAGCGCCGCGATCCCACTCGGGCCGCCGCCGCCCTGGCGATAATAATTCGTTTCGATTTCGGTGATGCGGCCGAGCTCGACGCGCAGGCGCAACCCCATGATCAGCAGATGATCGCCTTCGTGCATGGTGACCATGCAGCCGATCTGCTCCACGATCGGGTCGGAGAAACACACGCGGAAGTGCCCGACCTCGGTGGCCGTGCCCCAGAATCCATCTCCGACGTCCATCACCTGATCCTGCTCGGTGTAGCGGACGTCCTGCGCGAGCGGCAGCTGCTTGGGATCGTGCGCCACGAGCGCGTTGAGATATTGCGTGGCGAGGCCTTCGAGGCAAGTGCGATCGCAATCGGTCGGGATCGGGCCGTTGGCATGCACCACCTTGGGCGCGAAAATTCCTGCGCCCATGCCGAGCGCCAGGCAGCAGATCGTGGCCGCGAATATCAATTTTGCTCGCATCGTTATTCTCCTTCTGTTTCGTCGAATACAAAAACGCTTAGTGGCCGGAGCCTTCGGTCCAGCCGTTGTTGAGGCCGTAGGGAATCGTGACGAATGGGAACGCCTCGACTTCGTGGATCAGGCCGCCGCGAATTCCGAAAGTTTCCATCGTATAGAGATTCAGCATCATTCCCGGGGGCGAGTTCGAAGGAGCGCCGCGGCGGGTGCCGTCTTCAACAAAAAATGGAAATGTGGCCACAATGCCCTTCTGCTCGTCCACGACCAGCACTCTGCGGGGGCGAATCTTCTTTATGAAGCTGAGGATCTTGGTGGAGATTTGCGCGGAGCACGTCATCATGCTGATCTTCAGCTGATCCTGGCCTTGCGGCGAATTCGGATTCGGCAGCACCGGCGAGGGCATCATGCGGCCGCCGGGCGGAGGATTGTTGACGGTCTGATAGCCGTTTTCGTGGCGCACGCAATCGTCGGCGAAGGCGCCGATTTTGCCGTCGTCGCCTTCGAGCGCGTCGAAGTAGGAGTTCGCGGCCCAGACGAGGACGTCGCGCGAATCGCGCTGAGACACGGGGACATCGTCCACGAATCCCGGACGCGCGGTGGTGAGCAGAGGAATGGCCGTCGCATCGACGCCGCGAGTCCAGATCTGCTCGATCTCCCGAATCTGGCCGCGGTCGACTTTCAGGCGGATGGCCACGAGCGAATCCTGCCCGTTGATTTTCAATCGCGTCTGCTCCGCCACCTGGCCGAAGACGGGGTCCGCCACTTCGATTTTGAAGCTCGTGGGCTCGACCTTCGAGCGCCAGAGCATTCCCTCGCCGACGTTCATCTCGCCGGTGTTTTCCGTCATGCGGACGTCCCGCGCGAGCGTGGGCACGGCCGAGGGATCGTGCTTGAAGATGGCGTCCATGTAGCCGTCCATGATCGCGACGAGGCAGACGCGATCGCACGGCTTCACCATAGATGGGTTCCACTCCGGCGCGGGATCCGGCGCGAACGGGAGCTTCTGCGCGTGAGAGAGAGTGGCGTTGAAAAGTACGGAAACAAAGGCGAGCAGCAAGCAGCCCGCGATGCGGCAGCTTTTCATGATTCCCCCCGGGGTGCAATCTCTACTACTCTTTTGCGGCTGCTGCAAGAGGCGAATTTTTTGCGGGGCGTGATTGGACTGCGGGGTGATTTCGAATGCACAGCTAAACACAGAGGTCACAGAGGAGCACAGAGTCCACAGAGAAAAGCGTAACCCGCACTGACTATTGATTTCTTGCAGCGGCTGGCGTGGCGGCAATGCAGGCGTCGATGGCCTTGCGGGTGGTGTTGGCCCATTTGGGGAAGGCACGGGATTCGACGTATTCGACGGCCTCGGAATCGCTGCCGGCGACCGATTCGTGGAATTCATAGAGGATGGGATGCTCGGCGATGGCGTCGTCGTCGCGCGGGCGGACGAATTGGATATTTTCATAGGCGGTGAGCTGCGTGGCGAGCGCGGGACATTCGGCGACCGAGAGATTCCACTCCTGGACTTTCAACTCAGGCTTCACATCCTCGTACGACTTCGAGGGATCTTTCGCGTGCAGGGCGAGGAGCTGATCGAAGAGCGACGCGCCTTGCGCCTCGTGGATTGTTGCGTGCAGCGCGTGGGCGTCCTGCGTGTCTTCGAGGACGAATGAATATTCGGGGATGCCGTTCAGGCCTTCCTGATGGCTGCGCACCGCGAGGAAATCGCCTTCGGCGTGCTCCACCGGGAAAAACTGGTCGAGCGCTACGGGGAAAATCTTCTCAACCCATGCGCGATCGGCATCATTCGGCGCCGGAGAATTATCCTGAGGCAGCGCGGGTGGCACGATGAGCACGATAGCCGCGCACGCCGCTGCCAATGCGACAAGCCGCGCGACGAACTTCGCGGCTCGCGACTTCATTTTGCTTTTGTTCCCGCAGCCGCTTTTTCGGAGCCGAATTCGGCGGGCGGAGGCTGGTCGATCGCTTTCGTCGCGATTTCCTGCTGCACGTCGGCGATGAACTGCTCGAGCGAGCGCGGGCCGAGATCGCCCTTGAAGCGATGGCGGACGGAAACGGTGCCCGCTTCGGCTTCTTTTCCGCCGATGATCAGCATGTAGGGAATTTTTTCGAGCTGCGCGTCGCGGATTTTGGCTTGCAGCTTTTCGTTGCGCTCGTCAAGATGGACGCGAAAGCCGGCTTCCTTGAGCCGCTGCGTGACCTTCTTGGCGTATTCCTCGAATTTGCCGCTGACGGGAAGCACCGACGCCTGCACGGGCGCGAGCCACACGGGAAACGCGCCCGCGTAGTGCTCGATCAGGACGCCGAAAAAGCGCTCGACCGAGCCCCACAGCGCGCGGTGAACCATGAGCGGCTGGTGGCGCGCGCCATCTTCGCCGACGTATTCAAGCTTGAAGCGCCGCGGCAGATTGAAATCGAACTGGATGGTGCTGAGTTGCCACGGGCGGCCGATCGCGTCGACGAGTTTCACGTCGATTTTGGGGCCGTAGAACGCGGCTTCGCCAGGAATATATTTGTACGGGACGTTCATGCGCTCGAGCGTGCTGGTGAGCGCATCCTCGGCGCGCTTCCAGTCTTCGGGAGAGCCGATGTAGGTTTCGGGGTGCGAAGGATCGCCGCCGGAAAGCTCGACCACGTAATCGCTGAATTCGAAAACGCGCAGCACTTCCCAGGCGAACTCGACGCAATCCTGAATCTCTTTTTCGATTTGCTCGGGCATGCAGAAGATGTGCGCATCATCCTGCGTGAAGCCGCGGACGCGGAGCAGGCCGTGGAGCACGCCGGAGCGCTCGTAACGGTAGACGGTGCCGAGCTCGGCGAGGCGGACCGGCAGCTCGCGATAGCTGCGCAGGCGCGACTTGAAAATCAGCACGTGGCCGGGGCAGTTCATCGGCTTGAGCTGGTATTCGGCTTTTTCGACTTCGATCGGGCCGAACATATTCTCGCGATAGAAATTCGCGTGGCCGCTGGTCTTCCAGAGATTGATATCCATGATGTGCGGCGTGACGACGAGATCGTAGCCGCGCGCGAGCAGCCCCTCGCGCAGCCAATCCTCCATCTCCTTGCGGATGATCGCGCCCTTCGGATGCCAGAAGATCAGGCCGGGGCCGGCTTCTTCCTGAATGCTGAAGAGATCGAGTTCCGCGCCAATGCGGCGATGGTCACGGCGCTTCGCTTCCTCGAGCTTGTGGAGATAGTCGTCGAGTTCCTTCTGGTCGACGAAGCAGGCTGCGTAGATCCGCTGCATCTGCGGATTGCCTTCGTGGCCCTTCCAGTAGGCGCCGGAGACGTTCATCAGCTTGAATGCTTTTATGCGGCCGGTGGACGGGATGTGCGGGCCGCGGCAGAAGTCGATGAATTTGCCGGTGGTATAGAAAGAGACCATCGGCTCGATCGCTTTTTCCTCGACCAGCTCGCATTTGAATTCCTGGTTCGACTTGCGATAGAGGTCGAGCGCCTCGGGCTTGGGGATCAGCTTGCGTTCGTTGGGAACGTCCTTCGCGGCGATCTCGCGCATCTTGGCCTCGATTTTCTCGAGGTCTTCCGGCGTGAACGGCTGGTCGCGCAGAAATTCATAGAAGAAGCCGGTTTCGATCGGCGGGCCGACGCCGAGCTTTACATCGGGATAGAGGTCGAGGACGGCGGCGGCGAGCAGATGCGCGGCGGAGTGGCGCAGCACCTGCACCGCGTCGGGATCCTTCGAGGTGAGGATCGAGAGTTTTACATTGTGGTCGAGCGGGCGCGAAAGATCGATCAGCTCGCCGTCGGCGCGCGCCACGAGAGCCTCCTTGGCGAGGCGCGGCGAAATCTGCTGCGCGATTTCAGCGGCGGTTGTTCCGCTCGGGACTTCGCGTGTGGCGCCGTCGGGCAGCGTGATTTGAAGTGTGGCCATTTTTCCTTTTTGAGCCTTCGTCTTGGTTCCGGGAGCCGTGTCGATTAGAGAGCCGCGCTTCCGGTGTCGCACCTACCGCGCTCGGGCCCTTCATTTCTACATCCTGCCAGCCCTTACGGACTGAGCTAACTTGTGCCGCGCGTCCCGCGCTCTGAATCCAGCGCGAACTCGATGCGGCGCGCTTCGAGGCTTCTGCGCGAACCGCAAAATTACCCTAGCACGATCCTCGCGGGATTTCACGCGTTCGCGAATATCAGAGGCACTCAGGCGCGCGGAAGCGATTCTGTCTCAGTGCTTTGGCAGCGGCGGCGACACATTGTAGAAGAAGGTCACGCGGAGTTTCAGTTCGTTGCCTTTGAAACCGTCCGGCAGATGCTCAAATGGCGCCGAAGCTCGAACTGCCTCAAGCGCTGCCCTGTCCATGTCCTTGTATCTGGAGCCGACATCGGTCGTCGGGCCTTGGCCGGCAAGAGTGCCGTCCTTCTGAATTGTCAGAAGGACGGCGACTGCTCCTTTTGCTCCCATCTTCGCATCCTCGGGCATTTGTTTCTCCCCGTTGTGCATGACCACGGGCCCGAAGCGCTTGATGTAAGGCGTCAAATCGAAGCCCTCCGTCGGGCTCAAGATTTCAAGGCCGAGCGCACAATACGGCCCTGGCGGCGGGCTCTGGATTTGGGCCTCCGCCCGCACCGGCAAGAAGGCGAAGGCAATGGCGCCGATCATCACGATCCGGATTGCTAACAAAATGGAATTCGCGCGCGGTCTCATGTGCCCTCGGACCTCCCTTCAAATGGTTCCTTTCGCCGTTTGCGGTAACCGTAGCATCATTTTCCGGCGATTTCACGCCGTTGTTCCACGAAATGCGGTCCGTTGGCGCGGGCGTTACATCAGGCAAGCGCGGAGTTGCCTTCGGCCGGATGTTGGGTAAGACTAGCGGCGTCCTCCTTAGGCATGGCTTAGGCGACGGCGGAGAAAGCTATCATGCAGGAAACCGAGGAATTAGGCCGCGAACGTCATCTGGTGGTCGTTTTCGATATCTGCTCGTCCACCACGATTCTGGAAGACCTGAAGCGCACGGATAATCTTGCCGCGTGGCGCGATCTTCTGCTGGATATGAAAGCGAATCTGCAGGAAGAAGGCTCGCGGCTGGCGATGTGCCTCTACAAATTCATCGGCGACGGATGGGTGTTGCTTTTTCCCGATAGCGTGCCGAAGAAGGAGCTTTGCGGCTTCCTCAGCCGATTTTCCGAGTGGTATCAGCGACAGTTCGAGAGCGTGATCCGGCCGCTGCTTTTGCAGGAACCGAGCCCGATCGGGCTGATGTTTGGCATCGACGCGGGCGAGTTGATCCGGTTGGAGCTGAACGAACAAGCGGAATATCTCGGCCGGGCGATCAACGTGGCATCGAGACTGCAAGCGCAGACGAAGGATCTGCGCGGCGGCCCAAGCTACAAAGCGCTTTTTTCTAGGAACTCGTTCAATTCGCCGGCTCCGCCGCCGGGCGAGATCGCGGTTGAATCGACGAAAGTGTCGCTGCGAAATATCAGCCCTGCGACCATCGAGTGCTTCATCTTTCAAACGCTGCAAGTGCCGCCAGAGAAGCAGGGCACGGGCCGCCAGCCGCGCATGGAAACGGCGTCCAAGCTTCCGAAGCCGGCGGAAGCAAACCCAGCTCCTCCGGAACCGAAGGCCCCGAGCGCGCCAATCGTTCCGGGCGCTCATATCCGAGTGGCGGACCTGGGCCCGATCCGGATTTCACCGATCAGCGAGCTCGGTAAATGGACGTGGCACGATGAGGGCAAGGAGGGCGCCGTCATTCAGTTTAAGAACGAAGCCCAGAAAGATCCGGGAACGAACAAGAACGCCATTGCCAAGGCTCTTTTAACTTACCGGATAAACGGAAAAGACGTTCTGCGGATCACGGGCAGCTGGCTCGACGGCCACGACCAGGCGAAGTTCAACGTGAATGATACGCGGGGATTGATCGCGGGCGTGAGCATCGGCGACGGCTTTTATGCGCTGGAAACGGTTCGCACGAGCCTGACCGGGACGGAGCGCGTCGAAATCCGGCCCTCCCGCTTCACGCCTGTTCCGCCAAAGCTCACGGTTCTCGTGCAGCTGACGGACGCCAAGGGGCGCGACGTGCTGTACGAAGGCGAGTTTGCGATCACCACGCATCCGCTGATGATCGCGCCGCTGTAGTGAGGGCACCCGCAAGCGACGAAATGGGCCGGCCGATAGGCGAATGACCGCGCAAACTCTCGTGTCTGACACCAAGCACGGAAGACTCTTTCCAATATTTATCCGGCAAGGACGAAGCCCGCAGCACTATAAAGCTGGTTACATTGACAGGCATGGAAATGTCGTCGTTGTCGCGACCTACGAGAACGCGTACCCCTTCCGGGAAGGTTTGGGTTGCGTACGTATCGGGGATCTGTTTGCAGCGGTGAAATCGGACGGCGAATTAGCCTTCGATCCGATCTCGCATGGCTCTCTGGCGTTCACTGAGGGACTGAGTGCATTCAGTATCAAGGCCAGAAAAGGGGTGATCGACCGGTTTGGCAGAGTCGTGCTCCCACCCCGATACCACAGCATCAGCTACTTCAGCGATGGACTGGCGTGCGTCTCAAACGAAGAACATTTGTACGGCTTCATAAACCGGGAAGGCTATCAGGTCATTCCGCCGTTTTTCGAAGATGCGCGAGCGTTTTCTGAGGGTCTTGCAG